>CAYXMK010000194.1:0-5109 GCA_964465905.1 uncultured Ignavibacteriaceae bacterium
GCCATAAAACGGCGGGACACAGAAAACGTGCTTTTCACTTCTCACTTATCACACTCCCCCACTCCATTCCTCCATCACTCCATTCTTTCCTTCTTCTTCCCCTCCTCTTCCGAAATCAAATGAATGAACACATCCTCCAGCGACGGCGTGATCCGATCGATCCTCACCGCGGCAAGGCCGTGGTTCCTCAACGCCTCCTCGATCAGTTCCCTTCCCCCCTCTTCCGCCCGAACACTTACGTGAAAAGCAGTTCCGAAGATCGAGGTCTCCACCACCCACGACTCCTGTTGAAGCACATCCATGGCCTCGACAGTCCTGTCGGTCGTCACCTCAAAGATCGCGTACCGCTCCAGCGACCGCTTCAGCTCCGTCGGCGGGCCGAGGGCAATGAGACGACCGGCGTAGATCAGTCCGATGGTATTGCAGTGCTCGGCTTCGTCCAGGTAGTGCGTGGTCACAAAGACCGTGACCCCCTGCTCCGAGAGTGCGTAGATGAGCTCCCAGAAGTTCCTGCGCGACACCGGATCCACGCCTCCGGTCGGCTCGTCCAGGAACACGATCGGCGGCTCGTGCAGAACCGCGCACCCCAGCGCCAGCCGCTGTTTCCATCCTCCCGACAGCGTCCGCGCGAGGGCCTGTTCCTTCCCGTTCAGTCCCGCCATCCCGATGGCCCACCGCTTCCGCTCTTCCATGCGGTCATTGCTGAGTCCATAGATGCCCGCGTAGAACGTGATGTTCTCCTCCACCGTCAGATCCTCGTAGAGGGAGAACTTCTGCGACATGTAGCCGAGGTTGGCTTTCACCGCATCCGGATTGCGCGTAACGTCCACGCCGTTCACCACGATCGATCCTGCGGTGGGCGTCAGGAGTCCGCAGAGCATCCGGATCGTCGTCGATTTCCCCGCGCCGTTCGGACCGAGGAAGCCGAAGATCTCTCCCCGCCGAACGCTGAAGGTCACGTTGTCTACCGCCGTAAACGAGCCGAACTTCCGGGTGAGGCCGGAGACCTCCACGGCCGTCCCATTCCGGCCGGCGGCATTGTCGGCAACTGCCGGATGTGGCAAACGAACGCTCACAGCGGATCCCCCACGGCGCGCTTCAGGTATTGCACCTGCAGGGCATAGTCGATCAGGGCCTGCGTCTCGCCGAGTCGGGCGTTCAGCAGGGCCGTCTCGACGTCCAGCAGTTCGGTGCTCGTGGTAAGCCCGAGGCGGAACCGCTCCCGCGCGATCCGTTCGCTCTCCGCCGCCTGCCGCACACCCTGTGATGCGGCCTGCACCCGCTCGCGCGCCTCCACCAGCTTGAAGTAACTCTGCGCAGCTTCGATCGCAACGCCATCGCGGACCTGCGCCAACCCCGCCTCTGCCTGCCGGAGACCCGCCCGCGCCTGATCCGCCTGACTGGCCGTCGCGAACCAGTCCCACAGATTCCACTGCACCTGCACCCCGACATCCCAGCTCTTTTCCCACTGATCGCGGGGCGGGAGGAAACGGGAATTGGGTCGGGCGTACTCGTAACCCGCTGTGAGGAGGATCTGAGGATACCATCCGCCGTTGGCCGCGCCGAGAGCCGATTCCTGGGCGTTGCGCCGTTCTTGGAGTGCAATCACCTCGGCGCGCCGCTCCTGCGCGTCCCGCAGGACGATTTCCAGCGGACGCTTCGACTCGACGGAGTCGGCCAGCGCCTGCGAAGGGTGATCAACCGGATGAAGCGGCGTCAGAAGGTCGGTCCCCATGAGACTGTTGAGCAGCATGGCGGCAAGACGGATAGCACTGCGGGATTCGATGTGGCGGACGTTCATCTCGGAGAGTCTCGTTTCCACTTTGAGGACATCGAGGTCGCTTACCAGGCCCTGCCCGCGCAGATTGCGGACGTCCGTGAGATGCGATTCTATCTGCTGGACGGCCTGCGCGATGGCGCTGTCCATCTGGACGGCCCGGACGAGATTCCAGTAGGCCGAGGAGACCTTGAGCACCACGTCGGCCCGGTCGCGGCGGTATTCCTGTTCCGACGCAGACGCGCCGAATTCCGATGCCTCAAGTCCGCGGCGCACCCGGAATCCTGCGAACAGTGTCTGCTGGAGCGAAACGCGTCCGGCGTAGCTGTGGTTGATGGCGGGAAACAGCGTCTGCGTACCGATGGGGGGCGGCAGCGCCAGGGAAAACGAGGGCACCTCGCTCAGTTCCATCCATCGGCCGGTGAATTTGAGCTGGGGGAACATGCCGCTGCGGGTTTCCGTGACGCGGGCATAGGCGCCGTCCAGCCGCGCCTGCGACGCCTGGAGTCCGGGATTTCGCTCCAGGGCGAGAACCAGACATCCCTGGAGAGTAACGGCACGTCCTTCGCCGGATGACTGTTGCGCACCGACGCCGCCGACGGAGGCAAGGGACATAAAGAACACCAGGAGTACTCTCATACGATCCTCATCGGGTAGACATACGGGAGATAAAGACGTCTTCGAGGGACGGGATGATACTGCGGGCGTCGAACACTTCGATTCCCCTCTCACGAAGATCATTCATCAGAAGTTCCGGACCGGGATGATGATGTTCCAGCACCACGTGCAGCCGGTCGCCGAAGAGCTGCGCATCGAGGATGCCGGGGACGCTCGAGATGGAGCGATGGGCAGCACGCGGATCGCGGCACGTGACTTCGCACACCTGATGGCCGAAAGACGCCTTCACGTGCTCGGGCGTGTCGCATATCAGCAGACGTCCTTCATTGATCAGTGCTACGCGCGCGCTCCGCTCCGCCTCGTCCAGGTACGGCGTGGTCATCACGATCGAAATGCCGGAGCGGAGGACCTCCGCCAGGATCTTCCAGAAATCGCGCCGGGAAACAGGATCGACCCCCGTGGTCGGTTCGTCGAGGAAGATCACCTCGGGACGATGGATGAGCGTGCAGGCGAGAGCCAGCTTCTGTTTCATCCCGCCCGAGAGACGCTCGGCGAGGCGGTCGCGGAACGGTGCCAGTCGGGTGAAGCGGAGAAGCTCTTCTTTGCGAAGGGCGTAGTCCTCGACGCGATGAATCTCCGCAAAGAAGTCAATGTTCTCATCGATGCTCAGGTCACCGTAGAGACTGAAGCGCTGGGAGAGGTAGCCGATCCGTCGCTTGATCTCCTCCCGCTGGGTCCGGGCATCGAAGCCGCAAACCCGGAGATCACCGGAGGTCGGCGCCAGCACACCGCACATCATGCGCAGAATGGTGGTCTTGCCGGCTCCGTCTGGACCGACCAGCGAGAAGATTTCCCCATGGCGAAGAGAGAGAGACAGCCTGTCGACGGCGAGGGTTTCTTGCGGAGTCCCGGCGTCGAAGACTTTTGACACATTGTCGAGGATGACAGCTTCCGTCATGGCGCATCCTGCCGCAGCTCGAGCCGCACATCCGCGGGGATGCCGGACTTGAGAAGCATGTCGGGGTTGCGGACCGAGATCTTCACGGCAAAGACCAGTTTGGTGCGTTCTTCGCGGGTCTGGATGTTCTTGGGCGTAAACTCAGCCGATGGGGAAATGAAGACAACCGTACCTTCGAAGGATTTCGAGTCAAACGCATCGACGCGCACTTCGGCGTTCTGGCCGAGGAGGATGCGGGGCAGGACAGCTTCGGAAACGTAGATCGTGACATCCATGATGGTGAGGTCCGCCAGTCGTGCGACGGCCATGCCCGGCACGACCAGCTCTCCCGTCTCGACGAAGCGCGTCGTGACGATGCCGGCGATGGGAGCCGTGATGGCACAGTCGGCCACCTTTTTCTGGAGGACGGCAAGTTGTGCCGCCGCCTGATCCCGTCGTGCCTGGGCGAGGGTGATCTCCTCCTCCCGCGAGCCGCGAGTGAGTTTGACATACGTCTGCTCTGCAACGGTGAAGCGCGTGCGAGCGTCCTCGAGCTGTTTTTCCGGGATGGTCTTGCTGGCCCAGAGTTCTTCCATGCGCTGGAGGTCGTTGCGGGCGCTCTCATAGGCGGCCTTGGCCTGGGCGACGTCTTCCTTCCGCGGACCCTCGACGGCCATGCGGTACTGCGAGTCTGCAGCGCGGAGATTCGCGTCGGCCTGACGGAGCTGGTAGCGCCATTCGGTGTCGTCCAGCACGACGAGCGTATCGCCGGATCGGACGAGCGTCCCCTCGTCGGCAAGAACGCGGCGGACCGTACCCGTCACCTGTGCGCTCACCGTGGCCTCGCGGGCTTCGAGCGTCCCGGTTTCCAGAATGGATCTTCCGTTATTGCCGCTGCACGAGCCGAGCAGCACGGAAGCAACGGTCATGATCAAGAGAAGAGGTTTCATGAGAGCCTCTGGGATTCGTTGGAGAGGGATGCGGATTCGAGAACAGCGATTTTGTGCCGGTATGCATCAGCGAGCACACCGGTGAAGAGGATCTTCAGAATCTGGCGGAACGCTTCGTCGGCGGAAAACGAGTGTTCGGAGAGTGTCTGAGGATTGATGATTCCGTCGACGGTCGACAGGAAGGCAAGGACGAAGACATCCTGATTCACATCCTGGCGGAGGACCCCCTGGTCCTTGGCTTCTCTGAACATTCGCGTGATTTTCGTGAGGATCTGCTCGCGGCGGAAGGTTTCGATCTCCTTCCACAGGTCAGGTGCGAAGCGGCGCATGTCCGCCGGGAGCTGGCGGCTCATTTTCCCCCAGACCCGACCGATGACCGTGAAGAGTGCGGCGGCCTTCTCTTCGAAGCCGGTAGGTGAGTTGATAATCCCTGTGATCTCCTGCAGCGCGGCATCGCGAGTAGCGTAGATGACGGCCCGCACCAGATCACTTTTGGTCGGGAAGTGTTTGTAGATTGTCTTCTTGCTCATGCCGAGGTCCGCGGCAAGCTCATCCACCGTCACGCGGTGAAACCCATACCGGAAGAACTTCTCCCGGGCGGCAAGCAGGATACGCTCTTTCTCATCCCCCGCTTTCATGACTTTCTCCTGGTGTCAGGACGGAAACCTTGGCCGTATTTCTCGTTTCCAAGTAGAGACAACAGCTCTCCTCGGATTGCAGGCTAAGAAGATCAACTATTTACCTGAGGAAACGATGGCCGTCTCTTACGTTTCCAAGATACCACAAGTTGAGGTTCGTGTCAAGAGAAATCTTTGCCTGCCTGTCCG
>CAYXMK010000195.1:0-5071 GCA_964465905.1 uncultured Ignavibacteriaceae bacterium
GGCAGTGATTGCAGGTGAAAATCACCAGCAGCCCCCTAGGACCCATCAGCCGGTCGCTCCGGAAGGGAGTTCCGTTCGTGTCCTTCAGCTCGAAATCCACGAGCGGTGTGCCGAGGGGGAGATCAAGCGACTCAACAGCCATGGAGCGTTCTCCTTTCTGTAAAATATTGATAGAGTGTCTGAAGTTCTTTAGATTGGTCGGGCAGCGGGTTGTCTCCTCGTACTGCCACGCGTGGAAGGTATGAAATCTTCGTTATACTTGCTCCTCTGGTTCGTCGGCACTCTCCCTGTGCTCCGGGCTCAGGTGGAAGAATCGTCGGCGGCGTTCGGCGGCACCCTCCTGCATCTGCCATTGACGCACTCCCTCTTTCCACACCCGGCACGGTCTGAAGGATATTCGTACCACGACCGCTTCTACGGAGCGGAGCAGCACTATCGGGACAGCACGGTCGCAGTCTTCATCCCTGACGGTTTTCGTCCACAGACAGAGGTCGATCTGATCATCCACTTCCACGGGTGGTACAACAACGTCGATTCGGTCCTGAGGCAATTCAGCCTTTGCGAACAGCTGACAGCCAGCGGGAAGCAGGCGCTCCTCGTTGTTCCTCAGGGACCCAGGAACGCACCCGATTCATTCGGAGGGAAGTTGGAAGAGGAGAATGGATTCAGCGACTTTGTCGAAGAGCTCCTCGAGAGCGTGGCTCCTTACGCGGGACAGCGCAACCTTGCTCCCCGCACCATCATCCTCTCTGGTCACAGCGGCGCCTACCGCGTCATCTCCTTCATCCTCCAGAAAGGCGGCCTGACGCCTCATATCAGAGAAGTCTATCTCTTCGATGCCCTCTATGGGCAGACGGAGAAGTACACACACTGGATCGAACACTCAAGCGGAAAGTTCTTCCTCGTCACCACCGAAGACGGGGGAACCAAGGGTGAGACGGAGAATCTGAAGGGCGACCTCGCGGCATGGGGGACGCCATTCTTCTCCTCGTCCGATCGTGAGATCACGGTGGATCAGCTCCGGAAACACCGTCTCGTCTTCCTGAGCACCGATCTCGGCCACAACGACGTCATGAGCCGGAGACGGACCTTCGAGCTGTTTCTCCGATCCAGCGTCCTGGCCGACATCGGGAAGGAGTAGCCGAGGGAACAACAGGAGGACGGAATGGCGACAACCGCGAACCACCAACGGCCACCGCAGCCGCTGGCGACACTGCTTGCTGCGATCGATGAAGCGTTTGTCCGGCGCGCGTGGCATGGACCGAACCTGCGGGGCTCCATCCGAGGATTGACGGCACGGGAGGCCGCATGGCGGCCGGGCCCGCAACGGCACAACATCTGGGAGATCGTGGTGCACTGCGCCTACTGGAAGTATGCCGTCCGGCGGCGCATCCTCGGAGAACAACGGGGATCCTTCCCGATCAGAGGAAGCAATTGGTTCGCGCGGCCTGCAGGACTACCGGAGCAGGCATGGAGAGAGGATGTCAGACTGCTGGAGGAGATGCACACCGCACTGCGGAGAGCAGTTGCAGGGTTACGGCCATCGGACCTAAACCGTGTTCCTCCCCGGAGCAAGGTCCCCAACGCGGCCATCATCGCCGGCATCGCGTTTCACGATGTGTATCATGCCGGCCAGATCCAACTGCTGAAGCGGTTGTGCCGCTCCGCAGGGAGGTCTCAGTCCTTGTAACCGCCCCCAAAATTTCCGACGCGGTCGTCGGGGAACTGCATAACATTGACGCCCAGGGGATGGAAGGTCATTCCCCAGAATGCGTACCCTCCGGCAGAAAAGAGAAGTCAGCTCTTGGGAGAGCTCATGAAACACGGCCTCAACGGCGCGGTCATCCTTTTTCTTACTCTTTCCGGCGCGGCCGGCGTACCGGGGACGCTCCTCGGACAGCAGGAGGCCGACTGGCGGACCGACTACGAGAAGAGCGGCTACTTGCGGACACCGCGATACGCCGAAACGGTGGAGTACTGCCGGCGTCTTGCGGACGCTTCCCCGTGGGTAGCATTTACCAGTTTCGGCACGAGTCCGCAGGGACGTAAGCTCCCCCTCTTGATCGTTACCAAGGGAAAGGAATTCGGTCCCGCCTCTGCGCGCGCTTCCGGCAAACCGATCGTTCTCGTCCAGAGCTGCATCCACGCGGGAGAGAGCGACGGAAAAGACGCGTCGCTGATGCTGGTGCGGGACATGGTGATCACAAAGCAACTGCACTCTCTCCTCGATCGCGTCATCCTGCTCGTCGTCCCCATCTTCAACGTCGATGGACATGAGCGGTTTGGACCGTTCAACCGGGTCAACCAGAACGGTCCGGAGGAAATGGGCTGGCGGGTCACCGCCCAGGGCCTTAATCTGAACCGCGACTACCTCAAAGCTGATGCTCCAGAGATGCGCGCCATGCTCGGTCTCTTCACGTCGTGGCTTCCTGACCTGTACGTCGACTGCCACGTAACGGACGGGATTGATTTTCAGTACGACGTCACGTACGCCATGGAAGTGTACCAGAACATCGATCCCGAGATCGCTGCGTGGAGCACGCAGACGTACCTGCCGGCTCTCACGGCGTCCGTGGAAGCGGCGGGGCATCCGATCGCCCCGTACATCTGGCCGCGAGAGGACCGCGATATCCGGAAGGGTTTTGTCTCGGGAGCCGCCACTCCACGCTTCTCGACGGGCTATGCGGCCGTCCAGAACCGCCCCGCGTTGCTCGTCGAGACTCATTCCCTCAAACCCTACGAAACGAGGGTCTGGGCGACGTATGAGATCCTCGTCTCCACGCTCCGCATTCTCAACGACCGCGGCAACGAACTCCGTCGCATCGTCACACGGGCGGATGAACGGGCTTCCGCGCTGGCCCTCGCGCCGGAGGCGCGGTACGTCCCTCTCCGATTCACGGTCGGTCCGGAATCGACGCCCTGGCTCTTCCGCGGCGTCCGGACGGTGACGGAATACAGCGAGGTCTCCGGTACGGAACGGACGGTCTACACCGCAGACCCGGAAACACTCACGGTCCCGCACTTCCACAGTGTGCGGGTCACGGACTCCACCCGGATTCCTCGGTTCTACCTTGTGCCACAGGAATGGACCGAGGTGCTCGACGTCCTGCGGGCGCATGGCGTCCGGTTGAACCGCCTGACGTCGGCATGCACACTCCGGGTCGAGCGGACGATGATGAAGGATCCTGTCTGGCAGTCGAGGCCGTACGAGGGGAGACACCCGGTGCGGTTCCAGACGGAATCCTTCGAGGAGGATGGCATCTTCTCCGCGGGATCGTACGTTGTCCCCACAACCCAACGCTCAGCTCTCCTCATCGTGCATCTCCTGGAGCCGCGCGGACCGGACTCGTTCGCGTCCTGGGGATTTTTCGACGCGGTCTTCGAGCAGAAGGAATATGCCGAGCCCTACGTGATGGAGCAGCTGGCCCGGGACATGCTGAAAGAGGATCCCGAGTTGCTCAGAGAGTTCCAGTCCCGCGTCGCCTCGGATTCCGCGTTCGCGGCAAGTCCGTACGCCCGGCTGGATTTCTTCTATCGCCGTTCGCCGTACTGGGACCGGACGATGGGGCTCTGCCCCGTCGTCCGCGTCAACCGCGAGATCCCTGACGCTCTCTTGACCGAGTGAAACCACGCACGGAAGATCTGACATCAGGAGGAATACCATGCATCTGACCGGCTCAACAGCATTGGTAACGGGAGCTTCCCGCGGCATCGGGAGAGCAATTGCCATCCGGCTCGCGGAGCACGGCGCTCGGGTTGCCGTCCATTACCGCGGAGAACAGAACGCCGCCGAGGAGACGCTCGGCCTCCTGAAGGGCAACGGGCATTGCGCCCTCCAGGCCGATCTGCGCGATCCCGATGCCTGCCAGCGGCTTGTCACGGAAACCGTCCGGACGCTCGGAGCAATCAACATTCTGGTCAACAACGCCGGCGTCTTCGATTCTCATCCGATCCGCTCGCTGACCTTCGAGCAGTGGCAGGAAGCCTGGAACACGACGATCGGCACCAATCTCTTCGGCGCGGCGCATGTGTCGTTCTGTGCCGTTCAGCACATGCTCCGCTCGGGCGGCGGACGGATCGTCAACGTTTCGTCTCGAGGCGCCTTTCGCGGAGAACCTGACGCCCCGGCGTACGGGGCCAGCAAAGCGGGTATGAATGCCTTCGGGCAATCGCTGGCAAAGGCCCTGGCGCCCGAAGGGATCTACGTGTTCACGGTTGCCCCCGGGTTTGTCGAGACCGAACGCGTCCTGGCGAAACTGACGCCCGCCATGGAAGCGGACATCCGGGCGCAGAGTCCCTTCGGCAGGATGGCTACCCCCGACGACGTTGCCCGGACCGTGCTGTACCTTGCCTCGGAGGCGCCGGAGTTCCTGACGGGCTGCATCGTGGATATCAATGGAGCTTCCTACTTGAGAACCTGACAATCCTTGATTCCGATCATCCCGGTCTTCCACAATTCCACCACACCTCTCGACCCGTGCCGCTCCCGATCCGCCATATCGCTCATCTCGATCTCGACTGCTTCTTCGTCTCCGTCGAACGCATCAAGAACCCGGCACTGCGAGGGAAGCCGGTCGCCGTCGGCGGCACTCCACGCGGTCGGGGCGTGATTGCATCCGCATCGTACGAGGCACGGGCCTTCGGCGTCCGATCCGCCATGCCGACGGGACATGCCCTTCGTCTCTGTCCCGATCTCATCGTTGTGCCGGGGCGACACTCTCTGTACAGCGACTATTCCGACCGCGTGTTTGCCCGGCTGCAGACACTGGCACCGGTGGTTGAGCGGGCATCCATCGACGAAATGTACCTGGATCTCACGGGCTGCGACATGCTCTACCGGAACGACCTTCCCGGCTTCCTCGGTACGCTTCAGAAGCTGGTGCTCGCGGAATTCGAGCTTCCCTGCACCGTGGCCCTCGCCTGCAACAAGACGATCGCGAAGATCGCCACCGGCACGGCCAAGCCGGCTGGCATCCGGATCGTTCCGCATGGATCGGAACGGGCGTTTCTCGCTCCCCTCCCCGTCAGTGTCATCCCCGGCGTCGGACCCAAGACGGAGGAAATCCTCAAG
>CAYXMK010000196.1:0-5031 GCA_964465905.1 uncultured Ignavibacteriaceae bacterium
CCACTCGCACCTCGATTGCCTCCGCTTCGAAGGAGACTGCACTTCCGAATTTCGTGAATTTTTCGTTTTTCCGTAAAATACCGGGAATCCGCTATTGACTCTGACGGTAAGACGAGGAATATTGTACCACCGACGGATTCGTGCGCTCCTCGTCCGAGATGGAACAGCCTCTCCGCCCTGGCAGACCACATGATTCAAGGTGCATTTGTATCGCGCCCGAGCGGTCCCGACGTTCCCACCAAGACTCATCCTCGAAGAGGAGTGCCGTGCCGCACTCCACACACATTTTCTGAGTTTCGCGGTCGCTTCCGCAGGCAAGCCGTCTTGGATTGGCCAATCAGCCAGGTGCCGTATGACCAAGAAGAAGTCTGTATCTCCACCGCTGCAGCGCAAGCGCTCGAAGAAAAGCCCTCTGCTGCGTGAGGCCGGTCTCCGAGCGACGCTTCAGAGCATCGGCGGTGCCGTCATTTCGACCGATGCCCGCGGGCGGGTAACCATGATGAATGGGATGGCGGAGCAGCTTACCGGCTGGAAGGAATTGGACGCGCGCGGTAAGCCCCTGGGTCACGTCTTCCGGATCTTGGATGAGCAGTCGAGGACTGAAGTCGAGAACCCCGGTGCGCAGGTCCTGCGGAAGGGCATCGTCATCTCACTGTGCAATCACCTACTCCTCATTGCTCGCGACGGTTCAGAGCGTTTGATTGCGGGTTCCGGAGCCCCTGTTCGCAATCGTTCGGGACAGATCGTAGGCGTTGTCCTTACGTTCCGAGATCACACGGCTCAACACAGAGCTCAGCAAGTGCTGCAGGAAACCCGCGAATTGTCCGAGAGCATCATTGCCACAGTACGGGAACCTCTCCTTGTGCTGGACGAAAAGCTCGAAGTCGTTGCGAGCAATCGGGCGTTCTGTGCGCTCTTTGGCACCACACCCGAGGAAACGATCGGAAGAAAAGTGTACGATCTGGGCAACCGCCAGTGGGATATTCCCGCCCTGCGCACACTGCTGGTAGATATTCTGCCGTCGAACAGTCACTTCGACGACTTCGAGGTCACGCACAATTTCGAACACCTCGGCACGCGCACGATGCTCCTGAATGCCCGGCGCTTGTTCCGAGATGAGAATCGGACGCGGCTGATCCTCTTGGCCATCGAAGACTGTACAGATCGATTGAAGGCCGAGCGCGAAGTACGCGAGCGGGAAAGAATGTTCCGTCAGCTCGCAGACTCGACGGCAACGGCCATCTTTATCTACCAACATGAGCGCTTTGTGTACGTGAACAGGGCGACGGAGGTACTCTCGGGGTACTCGAAGGAAGAACTCTTCTCGATGCGTTTCTGGGACGTAGTCCATCCCGATCATCGAGAACTGGTTCGCCAGCGTGGACTTGCACGGCAGCGGGGCGAAAGTGTTCCGAATCGCTATGAATTCAAAATCCTCCACAAAGACGGAACCCACCGATGGGTAGATTTCAGTGCCGGTGCCATTGATTGGCTGGGTGAACCGGCAGCGATCGGGACCGCGTTTGACATTACCGAGAAAGAACATGCGGTATCATTGGTTCGCAAGAGCGAGGAGCAACATCGCCTTCTCTCAGGATTGTTCTGTTCGTACGGATACGCTATCGGCGTCAATCCGGACAAATCCTTGACACGCGAGTGGGTAATCGGGGGATTCGAGCGAACCACAGGGTACACATCGGAAGAAATCGATGCGCTTGGGGGCTGGCGCGCGCTGATCCATCCGGAAGATATGCCGATCGCGGAAGAATGCAGACGCCGGCTCCTCTCAGGGGAAGACGATGTGAGCGAATTCCGCATTGTGCGGAAGGACGGAGCTGTCCGCTGGTTGAGAGATCGTGGTCACCCTGTCTGGGACGAAGCGGAGGGGCGCGTCGTGCGCATCCTGGGGGCGGCGGAAGATATTACCGAAGGCAGGGTTGCACAAGAATCCGTTCGTCAGGCTGAAGAGCGATTCCGTGCCGTCTGGGAGTGCTCTGCCGATGGAATGAGGATCACGGACGAAGAGGGCACGATCGTGGCGGTGAATGATGCGTATTGTCACATTGCGGGTGCGCGAAGAGAAGAACTCGAAGGACATTCCTTCAACGATGTCTACAAGAGCTCCGAGGAGGAGAATCAGGCTGCGCTCCTTCGCTACAAGGAAAGATTCGCCAAACAGACAGTTGCCTCGCGGATGGAAACGGCACTCGAATTGAAGTGCGGCGACGTGGTGCACGTTGAGCTGTCAAACGTGTTCCTTCGTACGCTCGGACAGCCGCTCTTGTTGAGCATTTTCCGCGACGTAACTGAGCGCAAGAACGCAGAGAAGCGCCTCGCCGAGAGTCTTACCCGTTTCCAAATGGCTTCTCGCGCCACATCCAGCATCATCTGGGATTGGGATCTTCGCACCAACTCGCTGTGGTGGAATGAGCACTTCGCCAAGGTATTCGGCTACCGCCTGGAGGAGGTTGAGCCGGACGTCCGATCGAAGATGCATCGAATACATCCCGAGGACCGCGGGCGCGTCGAAACCGAGATCCGTTCAGCTGTTGACTCAGGCAAAGAGGCCTGGTCCAGCGAGTATCGTTTTCTCAGGAAGGATGGCACCTATGCCACGGTTGCCGATAGAGGTATCATCAGCCGGGATCCGGCCGGCAGGGCAACCTGCATGATCGGAGCAATGGAAGACATCACCGAGCAACGACAAGCGGCATTGGAGGTCCAGCGAAGCAGGGACTGGCTCAACGCCATACTTGACGCTTTCCGGGATGGCATCGTTGCCGAGAAGGATGAGGTGATTGTGTACGCCAACAGGTCCTTTGCCCGTATCTATGGTTATGCTGAGCCGACGGAGCTGATCGGGAAGCATGTCTCTGTGGTTCAGTCGGAACCGGAACGCATGCGACTGCTGGAATACGGACGCAGGAGGCTTGCCGGGGAACCGGCACCGGCGACGTATGAATTCGAAGGGAAGAGGAGAGACGGGAAGAGCATCCATCTCGAGGTATCCGCGTCGACGGCTTCCATCGCCGGGGATCGGTACATCATCGCAACGGTGCGCGATGTCACCGAACGAAAACAGCTGCAGCAGCAGCTGATCGAAGCCCAGAAGATGGAAAGCCTCGGCACGCTGGCAGGGGGAATTGCACACGATTTCAACAATATCCTCGGTATCATCATGGGACACTCGTCGATTCTGGAACAGAGCCGCGAGGATCCCGAAAAGTTCTCCCGGAGCGCTCAGGCAATCAGCAAAGCTACGTTCCGCGGCGCAGCGTTGGTCCGCCAGCTCCTGACGTTTGCTCGTAAGACTGAGTTGACGATGCAGCCGGTCTCGATCAATGAAACGCTGAGTGAGCTTGCAAAGCTCTTGGGAGAGACCTTTCCGAAGACGATCGACATACGCCTCCGCCTCGAGCCCAAGCTTCCCCTCCTTCAAGCGGACGCGACCCAGTTGCATCAAGTGTTCCTGAATCTCTGTGTCAACGCGAGGGATGCCATGGTACCGAAGGGGGGTACGCTTTCTCTTACATCACGACTTGCCGGTGGCAAAGAGGTCCGTGCGAACTTCCCAGCCGCCGAGGAGATGGATTACGTCGTTGTTGATGTCGCAGACACCGGCGTGGGGATGGATCAGGCCACACTCAGCCGGATCTTTGAGCCGTTGTTCACAACAAAGGAGAAAGGCAAAGGAACGGGGCTTGGCCTTGCCACCGTGCACGGGATCGTCGAGAGTCACAGAGGTTTCATCGGCGTTGAGAGCGCCGTGGGAAGCGGATCGACATTCCATGTCTATCTCCCCATCATTGGCCGCACGCCGACGCATGAGTCCGGGCAGAAACCCACGGACGAGCACTTGCCGAGCGGCGCCGAGACGATCCTACTCGTTGAAGACGAAGAGACCCTGAGTGATCTGCTGAAGTTCGTGTTGGAGGGGAAGGGATACAAGGTTCTGCGGGCTCGCGACGGCGAGGAAGCCCTTACATTGTTCAGGGAGCACTCGCAAGAGATCTCCCTGATCTTGAGCGATTTGGGGTTGCCGAAAATGTCTGGATGGGAACTCTTCAAGGAGATACGACGGCTGAACCCCAACGCGAAGGTCATCCTTGCAAGTGGATACTTTGAACCAGGTACAAAATCTGAGTTGCTCAAGTCCGGAGCGGAAGCGTTGATGCAGAAACCGTATGAGCCGGCGGAGGTCTTGAAGACAGTACGAAAAGTGCTCAACGGCACTGTGTAGCGATCGTGGGCGGTGCAGCCGTCCTCCCATTGCGGGAGAAGGAGCGGAGCGTGCATCCCGGTCGCTGTTCTTCGCTACTGGCCATCTGGCGGCAGGTGAATCATGGCAACCATACCGACGTCGATTTTGGCCGTGGACGATGATGAATCGTTCCTTGACGCGTTGAAACAGCAGCTTGAGCTCGAAGGATACTTCGTGAACACGGCCTCCGACGGAGTTGCGGCCATCAACATCCTGCAGACCCTCCCCTTTGACCTCGTCTTGCTTGATATCAGGATGCCAAAGGCGGACGGCCGAGAGGTCCTGAAATTCGTGAAGGAACGATGCCCCGATACCGAGGTCATCATGATCACAGGGGTCAACGAGATCAGGATCGCCGTTGAATGTATGCGCCTCGGCGCCTTCTACTATATCCCGAAGCCGTGTTCCCCGAGCGAGCTGCTGTGCCTCATCGAGCGGGCGTTGGAGCGGAAGTGGCTGCTGGTTCAGAACAAGGCCTACAGAGCCGAGCTTTCCCGAGGTGCACTGTCCTCCCAGATTGTGACGGAGAACAGGGCTTACCTTCAGATGCTGGACTTGGCCTTACGGGTAGCTCCTACAGATTCTACGGTCGTCATTAAAGGAGCCAGCGGTACGGGGAAAGAACTGATGGCGAATTTCCTCCACGCCAACAGTCACCGGAAGGATCAGCCGTTCGTTGCGCTCGACTGTTCTTCCATACCCGAGCCCCTCGTCGAAAGCGAGCTTTTCGGCCATGAGAAAGGGGCGTTCACCGATGCCAAAGCAACGAA
>CAYXMK010000197.1:0-5019 GCA_964465905.1 uncultured Ignavibacteriaceae bacterium
TCGAAGTCGCCGACAGAGCCGGACCAGGGCGCGCTGACTTCTGCAGAGATCGACCAGATCAAGCAATCGATCGAAGATGATCCTCTCTTCACGAGCGACGGTACGGTGCTCGACGATGGGGAGGACCCGAGCTTCGATACCGGAGTGCTGGGAAAGAGCGCAACGCCCATTCTACCGCGCGGCTGGACTCGGAAAATTACCGATGTGGAGCGCTCCGTCGAGGTGGAGCGACTGAACGATACCACTGCTCTTGCGACGGTTGTTCATACCTTCACGGGACAGATCCGCATCGCAGCGAAGTACTCGTTGCAGGATACTGCGTTTACGATCGTCACCAAGAACTTCGTCCAGACAACAAGTCGTAAGATCAAGTTCTTCAAGAATGTGTTGGACCGCTGGGTGCCGCGTGAGGTCACGGCGGCCAAGGGCGGAACACAGGGATCCCAGATCAGGATCGACAGGGTGGACGTGCTGATGGGGGCCGATTCCATCTCCATCACCGATCCGAATGAGTATTTCCTCAGACTCCCGCGGTTCGGCGGAAGGGAAATCCCCGAGTTCGGCCAGTCGACGCCCATGAAGGTCAGGGTGGTCGTTACAAGCACCGCGAGCGACACGGATTTCGTTTCCCTGCACCGTCCGTGGCTTATAATGGGCCCCGGTGTGTTCCGCCCCCTGCACGTGCGGATGAGCCTGGTGAGTCAAACCCAGATCGGCTCTTCCTTCGAGCGGGTCTTCGAGCTCTCCTGGTACGCCCATGTATCCGTCCGGCATCACGTCTTTGTGGAAGCTGTCACCCGGGAGTCACTGTTCGATGATGCAGCTCCATTCTCTTCACAGATGTGGGGAGTGCCCTACATCGTTCAGTAGGAGGTTCTGTTCGAATCCCTTCTTGAGAGAGGGATGGATACACCGACCCCCGGTTCAGTTCTGCCGGGGGTCGTTCGTTGGAAGGGGTGCGGCGGCAAGTCGGGCAGTGTCATCTTTCCCGAAGGAACTGTATATTACGGTCGGGGCAGGATTCTGCAACCCGCAGCGTGGCGCATGTTGGACGGGGGAGTAGTATGAAGAAGCTTTCGTTGTTCCTGTTGTTCGTTTCATTGCTGTTGATTCCGGTCGCCCTCTGGCTCGCACGACAGGGGGATCGTGTCAGGCTGGAAGAGAATACCCGTTACGATATCAACGACTATCTGGCAGACGAAGGTCTCTAGGAATCCATCTTCTGCCGCAGGTGGTTGACGATGAGGAGCGCGTCGGCGAGGGGATTCGTCGACGGCGACGTGAAGTCGGCGGAAAGCCGCTCGGCGAGCCGAGATGCTGCCGCGCGCACGTCTGCCGGTTCTTCCTCCCGTAGGATGATCCACCGCAGACGGGAGAGAACATCTTCCGGGGAGGCAGGTGCGCGTGAGCGCCGCTGAAACTCGGCTATGGCGATGGCAGCGGCGCGGCGGGCGGCGGTTCGCACCTTTCCGCTGTTCCCGGATCTCTCCGCCGCACGGCCGCGGTCCAGCTCAAGGTCCAGTTGTTCCCTCCAATCCATTCCTTCCCATCCTTTCGTGGTTTCAGGCAGCCGGACTCAGAGAGGAAACTTCTCGTTGAACCACCGACGGGTCATCTCCAGCCAGAAGACAAGTCCCCGCCATTTTCCGAATCGCCTGTACTGCCGTTCGATCGTGCGATCGCTGACTTGGCGTCCGCGGTGATAGAGCTCCGCGTACGTTCCCCGCACCCAGCTATCCAATCCGAGGTAGTCGTATCGGCCCAGGAGCTTCAGCATGTTCTGTGCAGCGTAGGGGCCGACGCCGGGCAGGTCGAGCAACTGTCGATAGATGTCCTCCGTCGGAGCTGCGGACGCGCGGAGGGCCTCGGGATCAAACGAACCTTCCGCCACCGCTCGGGCGAAGGCGAGGAGGTAGGGTGACCGATATCCTGCGCGGATCTTCGTCCGGAAGAACTTCTCGGAAACGTCGGCCATCTGGCCGGCCGTCGGAAAACTGCTCTCTCCCGTGGCTGTCCGACTTCCCAGGTGTCGGCACAGGTTCGTGACCATCACGGTGGTGAGCGCCCAGGTGCAATTCGTCGTGCAGATCATCTTGACGATGTCTTCGAAGACCGTCGGCGATCGGAGAAGCCGTCCGGCCCGCGCTCGGATGATCCATCGGTACCGTTCATGCTGCCGGAGCATGCCGTAGAATTCCCCTAAATCCTCTTTCAGCCGGAACATCTCCTGCACCACACGCTTGATCTCCCGTCTCTCCGGCACGGAGAGAGAGGCGGCCTCGACAGATACGCGCAAGCGAGAGTCCGTTCCTGAGATCGAACAGAGGACCGGCGTGCTGTCGTGCACCGTCAATACGCGGCGGAGCGTGTTGTCGGCGGTGTTCAGGAAGAAGGGGGGAAGGGCACACCACCCGTGGCTGAGAAGTGTCCGTCGGAAGCTGAAGCGCGGCGGGGCCGCCATTGTCAGGACGATACTCATCGCGCAAGCGACACGATGGCATCAGTCACGCCGATTACCCTGTCGAGAAGACTCTCGAGAAGGGCTGCTTCGCTCTGCGCGAGATTCCACTCCCTGCGATCTGCTGCCCCGCTGACGCCCGGGAGGCCGATCGAAGCATAGCCGCTGGCTGTGACGACACGATGGCGATACCATGGCCGGTCTGAGAGGCCGACCTCGGGGACGAACGTGCGCTCGATCATCGACAGCAGAGCATTGAGCGTGTCGTCCTTGTCCCGAGCAAAGCGCATCTGCCGGAGCAGGGAATCTGCAATGACGGCGACTTGATGCCAGGCCTCCGCGCGCTGACGAAGCCCCGTGAGCGAAAGACTGTCGGCGTGTTCATCTTCCGCGAGGCGACGCTGGAGGGTCGAAAGCTGCTGCAGGATTTCGTCCGCGTAGGACGCCAGCGAGAAGGGGAGGAGATCGCAGGACGCGAGCCGCATCGCGGCGAGGGCGGCCATACGGGCAGCAGCTGCGTGGTAGCGGAACCCGGGATCCCCGAACCGCTCCATCCAATCGAGATTGTCATGGTACGAGTGGTAGACGCCGGACGGTCCGCCGAATCCGAATCCCATCGAGGGCACGCCGAGGTGGTTCAGAAATACAACGTGATCGGACCCTCCCCCCATTCTCCCGACGCTCACAGCGGCATTCTCGGGGAGCGTTTCCTCCAGCCGCCTCAGCTTGCGCCGGTGCTGATCCTTCCACCAGACCGAAAAGACCGACTGGCCCGATGCCGGATCGATGACGTCGCGCGTCAGCGATTCCACGAACCGGTCCAGCGACGGAACGGCGCTCGCGCCGAACGTCGGTCCGGAGATGGTTCCGTCGAAATTCAGATAGACCACCGCATTGCTCAGCAGTGTCTCGCCGTTTTCCTCCGCCCATTCCGTGGAGCCGATCATGCCGTATTCCTCCGCATCCCACTGAGCGACGAGAATGGAACGCTTCGGCCTCCAGCCGTTGCGGTGAAGGATGCCCAGGATACGGGCGGTTTCGAGCAGAACTGCCGATCCACTGTTGGGATCCTGCGCACCGAAGACCCAGGCATCCCGGTGCCCGCCGAGAATGATCAGTTTCTCGGGCTCATCGACACCCCGCAGGATGGCGATGTTGTTCCAGATGGGCCGGATCTGTGCGTCCATCGTGAGACGCATGCGGACCCTGGCAGGTCCCGGGCCAACGTGGTACGTGAAGGGAAGCCCTCCTTGCCATGACCGCGGCACCGCAGGACCCTCAAGTGCACGAAGAAGGTACTGAGCATCGTCGTAGGAAATCGGGATGCAGGGAATGCGGGGCATGTCGGGGTCGTCACGGGGGTCGATCCTCTGCGCATCACGCGTAGCGGGTGTCCCCGGAGTCAAGGGGTCGCCGGGGTAGTGCTCCAGAAACCGAATACTTCCCCGCTGGACTCCATCCCAGGGGCGCATGGGACCACGGGGATAGATGTCGCCGGCCATGTACCCGTCGTCGATCGGATCGGAATACAGAATGATTGCCGCTGCACCTGCTTCTGCAGCATCACGAACCTTCAGTCCGCGATATCCCCTCCCGTAGCGAGCAAGAACGATCTTTCCCCGCATGTCGATTCCCATTTCTCGAAGGAGTGCGTAGTCTTCGAGGTATCCGAAGTTGACGTAGACCAATTCGCTCGTGACATCGCCGGAAGGGGAATAGGCATTGAACGGCATGATGGCGTCAGGATGGGAGGCGGCGCTCTCGAGGAGTCGAAGCCTGCGTTCTTCGGGAACGAGGAGGGTGACTGCCGCTTCGCGTGGATAGGAGAGAAGAACGTGATACTCCGCAATGTCCGATTCGAAACCGAAGGACCGAAGACGGTCGAAAACATACTCGGCTGTCCGGCGATCGCCGGGACTGCCGGCATGGTGGGGGACCGAGGTGAGGTTGCGAAGATACTCCCGCAGGGAGTCCGTCTGCACGGCGCTCAGGCACGAATCCTCCCACGCTGTCTGAGCGTCTCTTTGGTCGTCCCGAAAACCGATGAGGTGAGGGGTGGACGGCTGGACGCGTTCCAGCGACTGGGTGCGTACGGGCTGGGCAGAGGTTGAAGGCGCGAGAAGGAAGAGCCAGAGCCAGCAGGCGAGGCGCCGCGCGGTTTGTCGTTGCGGATTCATAAAGCAATGTGTCGCGGAAAAGAAACCCTCGCAATATACAGACGATTGAAAGAGAATTCAAAGTCGGACAGCATCCTGTCTGTTGGGGGATGAACAAGAACGGGTGGGCATATCCCCTCTCTCGTTCCTGGCCCTGTTCTTCAGAAGCGGCGAGATCAGACGGACCATGAGCCGTGGGTCGCTTTCCATGCGGCTCCCGACGTAGGGTGCAGGATAGACCACGCCGTAGACCGGCTCCGCGGACCCGCTGAAGCACCCGAGGCAATGCCCGTCGAGGTCGGGACGGGGGGATATACCCGACTGAGAAGCTCCGTTCTTGTGAACCCTCCCATTTTTCCCTTGACATTCCCACGATGATTCGTTATTCTCAGCGTGTCACTGGGC
>CAYXMK010000198.1:0-5000 GCA_964465905.1 uncultured Ignavibacteriaceae bacterium
GACTGCCCGGAGAGCTCGGTTGTCAGATTATCCCGCGGAGCGGGATCCCACAAAACGGGACTTCGTCGTCCGCCACCGGCCAACTCCTCGCAGAGACATATCAGCTGAGCCGAGGCCGGTGCGGGCTGCGCCTTCGTGCCTTCGGGTGAAACAACACGTCGCGGTTTGCGAAAACCGCGATTTTTGTCTAAGATAGGCAAGCCGTTTCACTGCATCAGGTTTGCGGTAGCATTATGCACACTCGACTACCATACCTTCTTCCTCTCCTGGTTTTGATCGCTCTTGCCTTGGGAGTGCCGGTTGCGGCACAGCAGCCGACGATTGACCCGCGCGATTCAACAGTCTACTTCACCAACGGCAAGCGGATCGTTGTCGAGTATGGCAAGCCCTCCAGAAAGGATCGCCCGATCATGGGGGACTTCATCCCGTACAACAGGATCTGGCGCACAGGCTCCGGGAAGTCGACAACGCTCCGAACCGAGGTGGACCTCCGGCTCGGCGATATGGAGATTCCGAAGGGAAGCTACTCCCTCTACACCATCCCCTCTCCGGGACAGTGGAAGCTGATCGTGAACAAACAGACGGGTCAATGGGGAACGATCTACCACGCCGACCTCGACTACGGCCGCACGACGATCACACCGCGCAGGCTGACGAACACGGTCGAAGATCTCAGCATCCGCCTCGAAGGAACAGAGCCGAAGCGCGGTCTGCTCAAGATCGAGTGGGAAAACGTCTCGCTGGCGGTCCCCTTCCAGGTGCTGGAGGATGCATTTCTGGCCAGTCCCCGCGATTCCGTTTCGCTGGATCTGGACGGGGCGCGCATCACCGTGAACTACGGACGGCCCTCCCGGCGAGGTCGAACGATTGTGGGGGGTGTGGTTCCCTTCAACGAGGTCTGGCGGACCGGTGCCAATGAAGCAACCACGTTCATCACCGAAGCCGATCTCTTCGTGGGCGAGGCTGAAGTGCCGCGGGGTTCGTACTCGCTCTTCTCTCTCCCCTCGCAGAGACAGTGGCTTCTGATCATCAACAAACAGACCGGTCAGTCGGGCACGGAATATGACCGGGCCCTTGACCTGGTTCGTCTCCCTCTGAAGAAGAGGACGCTGCGATCGCCTGTTGAGCAGCTGACCATCCGGCTCGAGAAGACGGGTGAGGGGAAGGGGATGCTCCGCATTCTGTGGGAGTACACGCAGTTGGAGATACCGCTGCGTCTGAAGTGGGCCTCGGAGGGAAGTTGAACGGTTCACACCGTTTGAACAACGATCATGCTCGGGAGGAAGTCTCCATGGCTGTGAAGATCACTGTCAAGCCGAACGGCAGTCTCCGTGTGGAAGGTGACGTGGAGCTCTACGACGCCAAAGGCGAGAGATTCGATCTAGGTGGAAGGACGTCTTTTTCCCTCTGCCGCTGCGGGGCGAGCAACGACAAGCCGTTCTGCGACGGCTCGCATCGGACGTGCGGCTTCCAGTCAGAAGTCGCAGCCCGCGCGCTCCCGCCGCTGACGCCCAAGAGCTGAAGCAGCTACGCTCGTGAGCTTCGACGCGCGGCGGTGACGGCGTGGAAGAAGACCGCGCTGGCGCTTGCGACGTTGAGCGAGTCAACGCCGTTGAGCATCGGGATGCCGACGGCCTGATCGCACGCGGCCAGTACCCCGGCGGAGATACCTTCCCCCTCGCTCCCGAACACAAGACAGCAGTCGCGCGCCAGGTCGGTATCCGTCAGAGGTATGCTCGACGCGCGCGGATGGGCTGCAACGCAGAACACGCCGTGATTCCTGCGGAGTCCCTGCAGAGTGTCTGCGAGCCGCGTGACGGGGACGACGGGGAGACGAAAGACTGCCCCCATGGAATTTCGGACGGCACGGCGGAGGTAGGGACTGCTGGAAGTTTCACCGACGAGGAGTGCCTGTACCCCGAACGCCGCGCAGTTGCGCACGAGCACGCCGAGATTCTCGGCGTTGGTGAGGCCGTCCACGGCCGCGAGAAAGAATGGACGGGGCTTGCGCGAGAGTATCGTTTCGATCTTCTCCGGCGGCGGGATCTTTCCGACAGCCATGATGCCCTGGTGGAGAGGGAAGCCGACGATCGTCTCGAGCAGGGGTTGAGGGGCGAGGTACACTGTCGGCAGCGGCGATCGCTGCTCAAGCAAGGGGCGGTAGATCCCGAACCAGTCGTCGGTGAGGAGGAGAGAGAGAACGCGGAGGTGACTTTCGAGCAGGCGGCGTACCACCTTCTCCCCTTCGGCGATGAAGATTCCCTCGCGGTGATGTTCGGCCGGACGCCTGAGGGTCCGGTACCAGCGGAGTTCTTCGCTGTCGAGTGAGGTGACGCGAATCGGATTCAGGATCGCGGGGGTGTCCATCCTGTCGACCATAGTACAAGAACTCTCGCTTGGAGTCAATTGGAAGCCGTGAGAGAATCTGTGCAGCAGAAGATCGTCGTGCTCGGCACCGGGTTTGCCGCCCTCAGCGCTCTCCGCTCCCTGCGGATGCGGCAGGCAGATGTAACCGTTGTGAGTCCGCGCAATCACTTTCTCTTCACCCCCCTGCTTCCCAGCACCACGGTCGGCACGATCGAGTTTCGAAGCATCATTGAACCGATCCGGAAGGCATGTCCCGCGGCTCGCTATGTCCATGCCGCATGCGCGTCGATCGACCCTGAGGCAGGGACAGTCACGTGCCGGGACGCCGTTGACGGCTACGTCTTTGGCCTTCCCTACGATGTGCTTGTCATTGCGGTTGGAGCGGTGAGCAATACGTTTGGTGTGCCCGGCGTGCAGGAGTATGCGATGTTCCTCAAGGAGTTACCGGATGCGCGGGCCATCCGGCACAGGGTCATCGAGTGCTTTGAAAGGGCGTCGCGCCCCGGTAGTTCGCCCGAGGAACGATCCCGTCTTCTCCACTTTGTGGTGGTCGGAGGCGGCCCCACCGGCGTGGAATTTGCCGCCGAGCTGCACGATTTTGTTACAGAAGATCTCAGAAGGGCGTTCCGTGATATCCTTCCGCTGGTGCAGATTACGCTTCTCGAGGCCGGCGCAGCGATCCTCAACGCCTTTGATGCAACGCTTGCCGCCTATACGCTGCGACATTTCCAGCGGCAGCGAATCCATGTCCGAACAAATTCGCCGGTGACAGCTGTACGCCCCGATGCGATCGTGCTGGCTGACGGGACAGAGATTCCCTACGGCCTCGTCGTGTGGTCAACCGGTGTCGGACCCACGGAGTTTGTGCGGGATCTTCCGTTCGAGAAGGACCGGGCAGGCCGGCTCATCACGGATGCATACCTCCGTCTCAAGGGATTCCCGAATATCTACGCCGCCGGGGACTGTATGACGATCGAAGGGCGCCCCTTTCCCGCAACGGCGCAAACGGCCCAGCAGGAGGGAGCATACCTTGCCAGGTCGCTGAACCACTTGATGAAGGGTAAGACCCCGCGTCCCTTTGCCTACAGGCACTACGGCATGCTGGCCTACGTGGGAAGCGGCCGTGCACTGGCCGATCTTGCCGCGGTCAAAGGGAAAGGGTTTTCCACGTGGGTGTTCTGGCGATCGGCGTACCTCACCAAACTTGTGAGTCTGAAGAACAAGGTGCTCGTCCTGTTCGACTGGGTGAAGACCGTCATCTTCGGGCGTGATATCAGCAAATTCTAGTGCAGCATCGCCGGTTGCCCGAGCGTTGACAATCGCTGGAAAAGGCAGTACCATGGGTTTCAGCACAAGGCCGACGGTCTGCTGCGCGGGCAGAGTTCCTTCTCGGGAGCGGACTGAGAGACGCATTCAATCAAGGAGTGGCGTGCCATGACCATCAAGGAGAAGATGCACGGTGATGTTGCCGTTGTCTCGCTCAGGGGAAATCTCATGGGGGAGCCGGACACCACCGCCGTCCGGGAGAAGATCTATAACCTGCTCCAGGACGACGTCCGCAAGATCGTGCTCGATCTGGGCAAGGTGAAGTGGATGAACAGCACGGGTCTGGGCACGCTCATTGCCGTCATGACCTCGGTGAAGCACAAAGAGGGGGATCTTCGTCTGGCCAACGTAACGGAAAAGATCGAGAGTCTCTTCATGATCACACAGCTGATCAAGGTCTTCAAGACGTACGAGACCACCGATCGCGCTGTGGCAAGCTTCAAATAAAGCCGAGCCGGTTGAGGCGACAGAGGACGCAGATCTCCCGGGGATTCCGGCGGGGTCTGCGTTCCTTTCGTTTGTGGCCGCACCGTGAACGCAATTCGGTAAGAAACCCTGTGGCGATCTTCATCTTCTGTGGTCTGCTGTTTCTTCTGTCATACTTGCCTCTGCGGTACCTGAAGGATCTCTGGGAACGGCGGCGCGCGCCCGCATGGACTCGCGTTCCGGCTGGAATCTTCGCCTGGGTGGCGGCTTTCTCCACCGTGGGAATGGCGATCGGCCTGCTCAAACCGTTCGTCGACCTCTTCACCGATCCGAACATGGGATCGGCCGTTGAAATCGTCGGACTGGCATTGCTCATCGGGGCAGTTGCCAAGCTGCTGACGGGAAGCCCGGAGTTGCTCGACCTTGCACACACGCGGCAGTTCTGGAGATCGTCCCTTGTGTTCGACAATCCGGCCCGGAAGATATCGGGGGTCTTCGAAGATCTTGATCGTCACGAGGTCCGGCAGGTTTTCCGGGAAGTGGAAGGACGGGAGATGGAGAAGGGGGATGGGAAAAGCTATGACGGCGATGCGATGCAGCCGCTGCAGACCGCGGTTCGTACTGCCGTCGGTGCCCACTCGGGAGCGGCCTTCGCGAGGGACACAGTCGTGCGGGCAAATCTCAAAGAGGTGAAGAAGTCTCTTGAAGAGCCGAGGAAGTCTCCCCGCTTCGCGGAAGAGATGCGCCAACTCAAAGAAGGAAGCACCGCCGATCTCACCGATTCCTGGAAACTCCTCTCAGTACATGCGGCCGATCATCGTCTGTTTGCGCATGTGCATTGTGTGGAGCTTGATCCTTCCACCGGCGTCCTGGCATTCCGG
>CAYXMK010000199.1:0-4998 GCA_964465905.1 uncultured Ignavibacteriaceae bacterium
GGCAATCTCCCGGTCGACAGTGCGACCGCCCCCCGCACGACTGCGGAGGAGAAGGTCCAGGACGACCAACTCTCGCTGCTTCTTGGCCGATCCGAAAGAGTCACGACCGATACGACGGAGGAGGCTCGTTTCAGCCGGGAGCATCCGTTTTTCGCCTATGTCAAGCCGAACCAGCAGGGAACGGGGGAAGGGTATGTCGACGAACGGGATCGGGAGTGGGTCCGAACCCTGCTTGCCCAGCCCAGCGTCCAGCGGCTTCTCCCCAGCGATTTCGAGTTCATGTGGTCCGCCAAGTCGTTCCAGACACAGGACGGTTCCCGCTACTACACCCTTTTTCCCGTGAAGCGTCAGGCGGAGCTGACCGGCGGGGTCATCACGGACGCGCGTCAGAGCGTCGATCCCGAAACGAACCGCCCCGTGGTTCACATGAACATGAACAACGAAGGTGCCCGCGAATGGGCCAGGATCACGGGTGCCAACGTCGGCAAACGCATCGCCATCGCCCTCGACAATGCCATCTTCTCCTCTCCCGTGGTGCAGCAGAAGATCATCGGAGGTCGTTCGCAGATTACTGGCCTCGATTCACCTGACGAGGCCCGTTTGCTCGAAATCGTTCTCAGAGCCGGCGCACTGCCAGCCCCGGTTGCCATCATGGAGCAGCGGGCTGTCGGCCCCTCCCTCGGCGAGGACTCCATCCGCTCCGGCGTATCGGCAGCGCTCCTGGCATTCGTGTTCACCGTGCTCTTCATGATCGTTTACTACCGGAGCGCCGGCGGCATTGCCGACTTTGCGCTCTTCTTCAATGTGCTCTTCATTCTCGGCGTCCTCTCGGCCTTCCAGGCAACGCTGACCCTGCCGGGCATCGCGGGCATCATTCTCACCATCGGCATGGCAGTCGACGCCAATGTACTTATCTACGAACGCATCCGGGAGGAGCTCGCGGGAGGCAAGACCCTGAAGGCCGCCATCGACGCGGGATACTCAAAAGCCTTCAGCGCCATCATCGATTCCAACATCACAACATTCCTGACCGGCATCATTCTCTATCAGTTCGGTACGGGACCGATCCAGGGCTTCGCGCTCACGCTCATGATCGGTATCGCTGCCAGCTTGTTCAGCGCGATCATCATCACCCGGGTCATCTTCGACACGCTGACAGAACGGGGAAGAGTCCCCAGCTTCGGCTGACCCGCATCATGCTCAACCGTGAGCCCAATTCCTGAACCGTTGCGAAAGCCGTCTCTCTCATGCGATTCTTCAAGACAACCAACATCGACTTTCTCTCAATCCGACGGTACACCTACACCGCTTCGGCTCTGGTGATCATCGTCGGCCTCGTATCTCTGGCGATCAAGGGGTTCGACTACGGCATCGACTTCCGTGGAGGCACCGAGATTGTGCTCGGCTTTGAGCAGGCGCCGGAAATCGGCGACATCCGCGAGGCGCTCGGCACCGTGGGGCTGGCGAAGAGCGAGATCAAGGCCTTCGGCACCGCCGGGGATGTCCTGATCCGGACCTCCGAGCAGGAAGAAGGCACGGCGATCGGCGATCGCATCAAGCAAGCGATCAGCCAGCGGTTCCCGGAGAAGCCCTTCGAAGTTCTGAAGGAAGACAAGATCGGTCCGAAGATCGGAAAGGAACTGCGCCGGGACGCACTCTATGCCGTCGTAGCCTCCCTCGCCGTGATTCTGCTGTACATCGCCATCCGTTTCAAGTTCATCTACGGCGTCGGAGCCGTGCTGGCTCTGTTCCACGACGTCCTGGTCACCCTCGGTATTCTCTCGCTGCTGGACGGCGTCTTCCCGGCGTTGAACCTCGAGATCACGCAGGAGGTCGTTGCGGCCTTCCTGACGCTCGTGGGCGTCTCGGTGAACGACACCGTCGTCGTGTTCGACCGCATTCGGGAGAATCTGAAGATCTACCGGAGCAAGACGATCGCCGAGGTGATGAACAAGAGTCTCAACGACACGCTCAGCAGGACCATCATCACCTCCGGCACCATCCTGATTGTGACGCTGACGCTGCTGTTCGTGGGAGGAGAAGTCACGCGCGGATTTGCCTTCACGCTCACGGTGGGACTCATCACGGGGACGTATTCTTCGATCTACATCGCCAGCGCCGTCGTTCTGGACTGGATGACCCGCCGCAAGAAGGCAGAGCAGTCATAACCGGGTCCGGACCCGCCGACGCGCGGGACGAGACCCTCAACCCATCAACGGGTTCTGCGAAGGAGCTGTTCCTATGAAGTTCAAGATCAAGGATGTCAAAGGGATCTCCGTGCTGGAGCTCTCGGGAAACGTTATGGGAGGCCCCGAGGCGACCGAGCTGAACACGGAACTGCATAAACTGATCTCGGCGGGCAAATCCAAGGTGGTGGTGGATCTCGGCGACGTCAAGTTCATGAACAGCTCGGGTCTCGGCATGCTGATCCGGGCGCTGACGACGGTACGCAATGCCGGCGGCGACATGAAACTCGCCCGCCCCTCCGAGAAGATCGAGAGTCTTCTGGTCGTCACCAAACTCATCACGGTCTTTGATCACCACGAGTCCGTCGACAAGGCCGTTGCCGCGTTCAAGTAGTATCCGAGCACCGACCCGACCGTACAGGTCCGCCGGGGGAGCCGCTTCCAGAGAAGCCGGACTCCCCCGTTTGCATTCCGTGACGTTCGTGAACTTTCCCGTCGCTGCACTGGCCCTTACTCTCGTCCTTGCCGCCGGGTGTGCCCGCGAGCAGGACCACCCCCCCGGCACACCTGTGGAGGCACAGGACGATCTCGGCCGGCTGGTCCGTCTCCCCCGCCCTGCCGAACGCATCGTTTCGCTGGCCCCCAGTCTGACAGAGACGCTCTTCGCTCTCGGAGCGGACAGCGCCGTCGTGGGCGTCACCTCGGTCTGCAACTATCCCCCCGAAGCCCGGCGCCGCACCGTCGTCGGCGGTATGACGAATCCAAGTCTCGAACGGATCGCCTCCCTGAACCCCGATCTCGTGGTTCTCACCGTCCTGGGGAACAACCGGAGCGACTTCGAGAAGCTTGAGCAGCTCCGCCTTCCCGTGTTCGTCAGCAACCCATCTGACTTCGGCGGCATTCTGCGCTCCATCCGCAGTCTGGCGGCGCTCACCGGACGGAACGCTCAGGGAGAGGCTCTGCGCGACTCACTCGATGGCCGACGCGCAGCGCTCACGGAGCGGGCGGAGCAGCTCCCCCGTGCTTCCATGCTGCTTCTCGTCTCCACTCGTCCGCTCATCGCCGCTTCACCGGGAACATTCCTCGACGAGTTGCTGCAGTTCGCTCACGGTGTCAACGCTCTCCCCCCTTCCCGCGTACCGTTTCCGATCGTGGGTCCCGAAGAAATCCTGCGCGCCCGACCGGAGTGGATTCTCGCGACAACGGACGCGGCGTCCGATCCCGATGAGCTCCTCGAGGCACTTCCCCAGCTGCGATCGCTCCCGGCACTGAAGAACAGGCAGGTCCTGCTCCTCGACGCCGACCTCATCAGCCGACCCGGCCCCCGCATCCTCCAGGCCCTCGAGCGGATTGTGGAACGGCTCGAAGCACACCAGCGCTCGTCACCCTCGTCGCGCACCCGTACGCCCCCCTCACACCGGTAGACCGTTTCCCTCCCTGATTGCTTCTCAGCACCGTTTGGAATATATTGCAGCGTCCTTGAACCGCACGTCGAACAACCCCCGTTCCACCATGACATCAGGCGAACCCGTCTTCGTCGCTGTGGCCGGCAACATCGGCGCGGGGAAGTCGTCCCTGACGCGCCTCCTGGCCGAGCGATGCAATTGGAAGCCATACTTCGAATCCGTCGACGACAATCCGTACCTCCCGGATTTCTACGCCGACATGAAGCGGTGGTCATTCCATCTCCAGATCTACTTCCTGGCCAACCGTTTCAAGAACCACAAGGAAATCGTCGAGTGCGGCTGTTCCGTGATTCAGGATCGCTCCATCTACGAAGACGCCATGATCTTCGCCCGGAACCTCTATGAACTGGGGAAGATGGATGAGCGGGACTACCGCAACTACGTCTCGCTCTTCCACGTCATGATGGAGTACCTGAGGCCCCCCGATCTGCTGATCTACCTCCAGGCCTCCGTGGATACCCTCGTCGGTCAAATCCAGCGGCGGGGTCGCGCGTACGAGCAGGGCATCCAGCGCTCCTACCTCGAGCAGCTGAATCGCCTGTACGAAGACTGGATCCGATCCTACTCCCTGGGAGGCCTCCTCGTCATTCCCAGTGACGGCCTCGACTTCGTCAACAGCAGGAAGGATCTGGACCACGTGGTTGATCTTGTGGAGACCAAGCTCGCCGAACGCCGTCCCGAGCGTTAGCACCGCTTCACAGAAGTCGTCCTCTGCGTACGCGCCAGCTTCGGAATCCGAACAACCCCGGAAGACAGCAAAGGCCTCTCGATGAGAGGCCTTTGTCTGAGGACGTCCGCGCACGTTCTCTATCGCTTCCCTTCCAGCAGCTGCTGATACAGGCCCCTGTCCGAGAGCAGACGCACAGCCACCTGCACCTGAGGGTCATCCGGGAGTGCCCGGGCAATGCGGGCTTTTTCCCCCTGGAGTCGACCCGTGAGTTCGTCCCGAAGCGCCCGGCGCAGCTCCGGCTCGTAGCGTTCGAGTGCTCGCTCCTTCTCTTCGGCAGCCCGGAGTTCCAGGTTCCCCAACTGCTCCAGAAAGGTCTGGGCGTAGCGTGCCTCCCTGGCCCGCTCCTTCAGGTCCGACAGCAGGATCTCCGCCGGCTCCCGGTAGTCGAACCCGCGCTCGCGCAGGAAGTCCCGGAAGTCCTGCAGAACCTGGGCACTGATCACCACATCGGCAGCACTGGTGTCCTGCCGGGTTCGCACATACCGATTGGCGTACAGGAAAAGGAGCGCCTTCCGGTTCAGCTCGGCGATGAAGGGGCCCGGATCATTCTCTGCCACGACCGTGTCGGGCTGAATGCCGCTCCCGGCTTCCACACGACGGCGGTGGGCGGTAAAGT
>CAYXMK010000200.1:0-4978 GCA_964465905.1 uncultured Ignavibacteriaceae bacterium
CGTGGAGCTCAAGTCGTTCCTCGGCAATCAGCTGCCCAAGCTCGACATCATCGACAGTTCCGACATCGCCCTGATGAACCTCGTGCGCGCCAGTTACGAGATGCAGCAGGAAGAGGTGACGGTGCTGGTGTACGTCGGAAATGAGTTCAGCCGGCTCATCTTCATGCAGGGAAACAACTACCTGCACTTTGCGCCGATCATCAGCGAAGGGTACGGCGGCGGGAACATCGAAAACACCCTCTACAGCCGTATCCTCCTGGAGCAGGACAACATCGCGCTCTCGCGCATCGACCGCATCCTGCTTGCCGGCGACGGCTACAAGGTGAACATCCGCGAGGCGCTCGCCCAGCAGTTCTCCAGCGCAGCCGTGGAGTACGTCCAGTCGCCGGAAATCGAGGTCGCTGAGCTGGAAGGGGCCGGGCCGGAAACGATCTCGGAATACGCCATCCCCATTGCCACCGCCTGGCGAACGCTGAATCCCAAACACGAGGGATTCTACGACGTCAATCTGATTCCGGCCAGCATTCTGGAAGGGCAGAAGGCCTTCAAGCTGGCATGGCACGGCTGGATTCTGGCGTTGGCCACCATCGTCTCCATCGTCTTCTTCTACACGTCGATTCTGGATCAGACGACGGAGATCCGCATTGCCAACGAGCTGCTGGCCCGCCGGCAGATGGAGCTGAACGATCTGCAGATCCTCCAGATGCAGCGCGACACGCTGCGCGCGGGGATTGCCACGTTCTCGCGCGCAACGAGCGTCTACGATTCGCTGGCTCCGGGCTCCGACCGGTGGAGCCGCATCCTTCATTATCTTGCGAACAGTGTGGAGGACCTGAACTCTCTCTGGATCTACAAGATCGAGCGGCCGGACGAGACCTCGGGGGCGCTGAAGCTCTCGGGGCGGTCCATCTACCGCACGCGCATCCCGCGGCTGGCCAGCCTGTTCGAGAAGGCGACTCTGCGGGAGGTCCGCACGACGAAGATCCGGGACAAAGTGGTGTATGAATTCGACCTCTTCGTTGAGCAGCTCGACAAGGTCGACTATGCTCCTCCCTCTCCCGGACTACAGAGGAGGTAACGAGAGCCGTGTCCTACAAAATCCGCAACACGATCGTCCTCGGCGTTGTCTTCTTCGTCATCACGGCGGCGGGGTTCGTCTACTGGAAGTTCATTCAGCCGGGACAGCTCAATAAGGCGCAGAAGGAGATCAAGCGCATTGAGCAGGCGCTGCAGGCGCTGCCGTCCACCATCGAAGAGGTGAAGACCCTGACCGCGCAGTACTACGACACGAAGAGGAAATTCGACTCGCGCAGCAAAGAGATTCCCGGCTCTGACATCACCTCGCAATCGTATGCCTACATGAGCCGCGGTATCGATCTGGCGGGTTCCATCAAGTTCAATATGCGCTTCAAGGGGGCCACCACGCTGCCGGACTACGGGTTCAATGCCTACGAACTGTACGACGGTGAAGCGCAGTTCGAAAGTCTGTACCGGTTTGTGTACTATCTGGAGAACGGCCGCCGTCTCTACAAGATCCGCTCGCTGACGCTGGAACAGAAGGAGGAGGTCGACAACGAAACCAAAGAAACGCGGAAGTGGGTGGCCTTTTTGATGGAGCTGCACGCTTTCTTCACGCCGGTGGCGGAGCTGGCGACGTCGCTCGCGGCGAAGGCACAGCCGATTCCCGCCGCTCCGTTCAATCCGTTCGATCCGCTCATCCTTCAGGCGCTCGCGGCGGAAGCGCCGTCGGGCATGGTGACCGCCGACCAGGTTGACGTGAAGGCCATCATCCCCGGCAAGGCGTTCGTGTTGTTCGATGGGGAAGTGAAGGTGCTCCAACTGGGCGACCGTGTCTGGCGCGGCTACGTCAGTAAGATCAATCCGGAGCAGGGGTTGGTGGAGTTCATCCTGGACGAAGGAGGAATTGTCCGGAAGGTCGAGAAGTACATCCAGTTTGGTGACAAAAAGAAGAAATGAGGAACGTATGAGACTTCGCGCCGTTGTACTTCTCCTCACCGCAGTCGTGCTCTGCGACGTGGGGTTGGCTCAGCTTCGCGATGAGATGCGCCTGCGCCGCGCAGACCGCGGCAAGGAAGGGGTGAATCCCGAAGAGGTCGTGACGTTCAAGAGCGATCTCACGTTCCTGCAGGCGATGCAATCGCTCAGCGAGCTGAGCAAGAGATTCGCCAACAAGCCGATCGCGTTCGATCCCAACATCCCGGAAGAGAAGAAGATCGGCGTCGATGTCCAGCCGATGCCGTGGCGGGAGGCCTTGGAGTTGATCTTGCGCACCAACGCCTTCTGGTACACAGAGCAACCGGACTACTTCCAGGTTGTGAGTCAGGCGGCGCTCCAACAGCAGGCGACGGCGAAGGGTGTGCCGGTGCAGCCGGCAGCACAACCGGCAGCGCCGCCGGCAGGACAGGTGGGCGCGCCGGGCGGCTTTCCGCCGGTGATGGTGGTTGACTCTGCCGAAGTGTACGCCACGACACGCGAAGTCTCGATTTCGGCGATCTTTCTGGAAATCGACAAGACCAAGCTCAACCAGACAGGAGTCAATTTCTCCATCTTCCGGGGAAGGGATCTGAACCTCGGCATCGAATTCACCGGGGCGGAGAGGATCGCCCCCAACCTCCAGAGTCTCTTGCAGGTGAATGTCAATCCCAGCTCTCCGCGCCTTGCGGTGGATGTCGGGGCCGCACTGCGGTTCTTCGAGAGCAGCGGATTGGGCGAGGTGATTGCCCGCCCGCAGGTTACCGTCACCTCCGGCAATCTTGGACGAGTGCAGGTTGGCGAGGACTTCTCCTTCAAGCAGCGCACCATCGCCGGCGATGTCACGGAGCAGTTCTACAGCACCGGCACGATCCTGGAAGTGATGCCGAAGGTCTGGAACTACCAGGGAGTCGACTTCATCACTCTGACCGTCAAGGTGGAACGAAGCAATCTTGTGGACCCGGCGACGAACCGGGTGGCAAAAACCGAGGCCTCCAGCCGGCTCCTGCTGCTCGACGGGGAAGAGAGCTACGTCGGCGGATTGTTCCTGAACCAGGAGACGGTCACGCGGGAAGGCGTGCCGTTGCTCAAGGACCTGCCGTGGTGGGTGTTGGGCCTGCGGTATCTGTTCGGGTACGACAAGGTCGAGACCACGAGGAAGGAGTTGCTGGTGATGATGCGGGCCGAGCTGGTTCCGCAACTGACGGAGCGGAAGGTTGATACAAAGAAGGATCTGATGAAAGAGAAGCTCGAGCAGGGACGGGAGGAACTCCGAAAGCGCTCAGACAAGGTGAAGGATTGATGCCAGTCACGGCAACCGAAGTCGGGGCGAGCGAACTTAGGGGAGCACAGCCACGTAAGGAAGCGACGACATGAGAGCGAAAAGCCTTTTGCTGTGGGGGATTCTGGGATTAGTCCTCTTCCAGTCGGCTTGCGAAGAGCCGACGAGTCCCACGGGAGACCAGGACACCACAGGAACCCGCGTGATGAATGTCTGGGGAGTGGTCCTCCGCGAGGATGTCCCTGTCGTCGTCTCCGGCGCGATCGTCGGTGATACGGCGCGGACGTCTGTAGATACGACGGACACCGACGGGGCGTTCCGTCTTCGGTATACGCTGAGCAATCCTGAGACGAGGGTGCTCGTGGCGTCGCGCCTCGGATTCCAGAGCGAGACACTCGCCGTGGCTCTGTTGCCGGGAAGGGACACGAGTCTGGTGATGAAACTCACTCCCGATCCGACAGGACCCGGCGTCCCGGGGGCATACACCGGAAAGGCCGCCAACATTGTGCTCCTCTCGTCGGATGAAGTCGTTATTTCCATTCGAGGGACGGGTGGAAATGAGACAGCGACGCTGCTCTTTGAAGTGCGGGATTCTCTCGGTCTGCCCGTGAAGAAGGAAAACGCTGTTGCGGTCAGCTTCTCCCTCTCGGGAGGTCCGGCGGCAGGCGAGTATGTGTTCCCCGCTGTCGACAGCACCGATCCAGGCACTGGTCGGGTGAGCACGAAAATCGCCAGCGGGACGTCGGCCGGCGTGGTACAGGTCTACGCCCAGATCACCGTCGGTACTACCGTCATCCGCTCCCGGCCCGTCCGGGTGATCATTGCGGGTGGCTTCCCCGATGCATCCCGCTTCTCCCTCAGCGTCGAGAAATACAACATGCCGGCGGTGTATGACAACGTCCAGAACAATATCACCGCAGCCGTTGCCGACAAGGACGGAAATCCCGTCAGAAACGCTGCCGTTTACTTCAGCACAACAGCCGGGGATATCGATGCCGGCGGCGTGACGAACGAGAACGGGCGTATCACCGCCACCCTCCGGACGAGCGGTACACGTCCTTCCAACGGCATTGCAACGGTAACGGCGCGGACCGTGGGTGAAAACGGTCAGGCCGTGACGGCCAGCGTCCCCATCGTGTTCTCCGAGGCAACCAGAGTGCTGGGTCCGACCTCGTTCATCGTCATCGCCGACAGCGGCGAGTATCAGTTCGATTATCAGGTGCAGGACCGGCACGGCAATCCGCTGACCCAGGGAACGGCGATCAGCGTTACCGTGGCGGGTGACGGGTCGGGCGACCTCGAACTGACGGGAGACAAGGATGTAACGATCCCGGATACTCAGGATCCGTCGTTCACCGACTTCACCGTTCGCGTGCGCGACAAGAAGACGGGGGGTGCCTTCGGCCCCTTCACGATCGTCGTCAAGGTAACAAGCCCGAACGGGAATCTCACCACGTCGTATTCCGGCATCGTTCTCGGCAGCGGATCTTCGATCTTCGTTCCGCCTGAACAGCGGGAACCGGCTCAGATCGAGACCGGCACTCCCTCACGAACGGCCATTGATGTTTCCGGCGTCGGAGGACTGGAGAATTCGGTGATCACCTTCACCGTGAAGGACAGCGTCGGCGTGCCGTTCGACGCGGGGAAGAGGATCTATGTATCGTTCGATGTGCAGTTCAGCCCCAATTCCTTCACCGCCCCCGG
>CAYXMK010000201.1:0-4974 GCA_964465905.1 uncultured Ignavibacteriaceae bacterium
GGATTGAGCGCGGGGGAGATCGTGGAAGTGGTGGCGGATGTCCCGATCGTGCGAAAGGATCTGACTTCCTCGGAGGCGCGGATTGACGGCGACCAGATCCGGAACATGCCGGTGCAGGAAGTGCAGGAAATCCTCGGACTGCAGGCCGGCGTGACGATCGGTACGGGAGGTGAACTGCATATCCGGGGCGGGCGGTCGAGCGAGGTGGCATACTGGGTGAACGGAGTCTCCATCACGGACGGCTACGACCGAAGCCAGGCCGTGCAGATCGACAACAACTCTCTCCAGGAGCTGCAGGTGATCAGCGGCACGTTCAACGCCGAGTACGGACAGGCAATGTCGGGGATCGTCAACATCGTGACGAAGGAGGGGGGCAGCGATCTGCGCGGCGCTCTCTCCGTCTACGGCGGGAGCTATGTCACTTCGGACCGCGAACTCTATCCCGCGCTCGACAAGTTTCGGGCGTCGCACAATCTCAATTTCGAAGGAAGTCTGGGAGGGCCGTTCCTGCTGCGGGACCTGTCATTCTACGCGTCCGGCCGCTACTACAGCAGCGACGGTTGGCTCTACGGCTACCGCAATTTCCTGACGGACGGCCGGGTCGGCGACGGCAGTGCGGTGCCCATGAATGACCGCACGCGGCTTTCGGGCCAGGGCAAGCTGACAATCTCCTTCAGCCCCACCATGAAGCTCAATCTCTCGGCCATAGGGAGCCGCGTCAGGTTCCGCGACTACTCGCATGACTGGAAATATCTCCCGGACGGTGATGTGCGGAAGCGTGATGACGGCTACACGCTCTCCGGACTGTGGACGCATACGCTCGACCCAACGTCGTTCTACACGGTCAGCGTCTCCTATGTCAAGAAGCGCTTTGAAGAATACCTTTACGAGGATCCGTTTGACCCGCGGTACATCGTTGATCCGAGTGCAACGAGTCGGGATCTCTATGAGTTTATCAGTCGGGGGACGAACAACCATCGTTTCGAACGGAGCACCCGGACGTACGTCGCGAAAGCGGACTACACGAACCAGATTTCGCGTCTGCATCAGCTCCGTGCCGGCGTCGAGGCACGCTTCCATCGATTGCGCCTCGATGAATTCGATATCGTTCCCGCGGCGGAAACAGCGGCGGATGGCAGCTACATCCCGTTCATCCCCGACCCCACGAGTCCGTTGCGCCGCAAGTACCTCGAATTCCCGCTGGAATACTCCGCCTACGTTCAGGACAAGCTCGAATACGCCCAGATGATCGTCAACGTCGGCATTCGTCTCGACTACTTTGATTCAAAAGGGAAGGTGCTGGCCGATCCCCAGGATCCGAATGTGTACCTCCCCCAGAAGCCCGAGAACAACCTGCTGACGCTGGACGAGCGGCTCGCAAAATGGTACAAGGACGCGACGCCGAAATGGAGTCTCAGCCCGCGGCTCGGCATCTCCTATCCCATTACCGACAAAGGCGTGCTCCACTTCTCCTACGGGCACTTCCTGCAGATTCCCTCGTTCATCCATCTCTACCAGAATCCGGGATACAAGGTCACGACCGCGAGCGGCGTGCAGGGGGTTTTCGGCAATCCGGATCTTGAGACCGAGAAGACGACGATGTATGAATTCGGGTTGCAGCAGCAGCTGACGGAACAGCTCAGCTTCGACGTCACGGCGTTCTACAAGGACACTCGCGACTGGGTGAGCACGAGCGCCCAGATTCCCGTCCGGGATCCGGAAACGGCAACGTCGTACTACACCATCTTCATCAACCGTGATTATGCGAACACGAGGGGCGTCACGCTCTGGATCTCAAAACAGCCCCTTGACATGTTCCTCTTCAACTTCTCGTACACGTTCCAGGTGGCTGAAGGAAACAACTCGAATCCCGACGAGGAACAGGGAGCCCAGCAGGCAAATCGCGAACCGACGCGCACGCTGTCGCCGCTGGACTGGGATCAGACGCACACCATCAACTTCACGGGCGGGATTCAACAGCGGGACTGGAACATCTCCATGATCGGCCGGTACGGGTCCGGCTTCCCCTACACGCCAGTACTGAATCAGGCTGAAGGAAGGGGAGAGGATGCCAACAGGACAATTCCAAAGAACAGCAGACGCCGACCGGCAACCTTCACCGTGGACCTGACGGCGTCGAAGACGTTCGATCTCGGTTTCTCGAAGCTTGTGGCGTTCGTGAGAGTCTTCAATCTCCTCGACCGCCGGAACGAGCTGACCGTGTACGGTGAAACGGGTCGCTCGACGGCCTCTGTGACGAACCTGGGAGCGGCTCCGATCAATCAGAACCCCGGAAGAGTCAACAGCGTGGAGCAGTACATCCTCCGGCCCGACTATTTCTCTGAGCCGCGCGAGGTCCAGCTCGGATTTGAAATCAACTTCTGAGAGTCTTACCACTCCCGCTCGCGGTGATTGCGAGCGGGCGCAGTGCGCAACGATGGAGAATGCAATGGCAGCGAAACGAGTACTCTTCTGGAGTTTCCTCTTCACCCTCCTGGCAGATCCCCTGGCTGCTCAGCACGTGCCCAGCAAGGAACGTGTCGATCCCACCCTCAGGAGACGAACGGAAATTGATGGAAATAATGTGCGCACCAGCGTCTTCAATTTCTGCTTCTCCGGACGCACGGGGGTCGGGCAGGGCGTGCCGTACGAATGGCCCAAGAATACCCAGCGGTACTACGTTGCGCTCGTGGCGTTGTTCGTCGGAGGGGAAGTGACGCTCAACAACGGCCAGCGCGCCTACATCGTTGATCTCCCTGCCTACCGAAGCAACCAGTCGACGGGCGGGTCGTGGAACATGGAGCCGATCCCGGGCTACTACAACCTCGCCAACAACAAGATTGCCAAGAGCGACGAACCCGGTACGTGGCCCGCAACATGGCCTGATAAGGCCGGGGATGTCGTTGACCCCGGGTGGCCGGGAAGCTGGAACGGCTACTTCGGAAAGAACCAGTTCAGTGCCGACCAGGAAATGTACTACCGCGTCGGCGACGACAACTACGATCGCTTCGACTACACGCCGGATACGACGGATGTCACGCGCAGGGGACTCGGGATGATCATCGATTCCCGCGTGCTCGAATGGTCACAGGTGTCGGTAGCGGATGCCGTGTTCTTCATCCACGCGGTGAAGAACGACGGCACGAAGCGGATCCGGCGGACCGCCGTGACGCTGTGGCTGGCGGACTTTGTCGGGGGCGATGGCGATTCGCAGGATGACAGTCCGAGTTTCGATCTGCTGGCGGATATTGCCTTCTCGCTGGACAGCGACGGCGTCAGCTCCAATCCGGCGTTCGTCGGCACCTTCGTCGGCGCCGCGGCAACCTTGTATCTGGAAACCCCCGGCAACGCCGTCGATCGCATCGACAACGACGGGGATGGCGAACGGTTCGGACAGAAGGTCTCTGCGGAGATGCTCGCGGGAGAGATCAATGCGGACGGCATCGACAACAACGGCAACGGTCTCATTGACGAGGACTCGACGCACATTCCGTTCGGACAGCAAGTTGGCGTCACGTTCGCCGACAGGCTCGATGACAACGGCGATGCCGAGTCCGGTTCGCCCGTTGTCACAGCACAAATGATTGCCGACGCTTCGATCGACGTCTGGAAGCGCTGGCCGGCCAATCCGGGAACGGATCCAGTCCAGCAGGGCGTCATTCATATCATTCAACTCGAGGCATCCGATGTCGGCAAGGCCTACGCGGACAATATCGACAACGATGGTGACGCTGTCGGTGGGCCGCTGGTGACACAGGCGATGATCGATGCCGCGGCAGCAGACCCGTACAAGCGGTTTCGCGTTCCAGGGACCTCGATCATCCTTCACGACGTCGGGCCGGAAGATCTTGGGAAGAAGTACCGGAGTGTGGATGGTCTGATCGATCGGTTCATCGATGAGGGAATCGACGAGATGATCGATGAATCGCGGGATGACGGCATGGATAACGACGACGATTGGGATCCCCTGCGGGATGATGTCGGCCTCGATGGTGCTCCGAATACCGGAGATCCTGGCGAGGGAGACGGCACGCCAACCTCCGGCGCCGGCACCCCGTTCCCGGGCGAACCGAACATCGACAAGACGGATGTTTCCGAGGCAGACCAGATCGGGCTGACGAACGTGCAATACCTGCCTGCTGGAGCGATCGATTTCAGCAGGACTGCCGATATCTACTTCTGGGCACAGTTCATGATCCCCGGCAGTTTCGTCGATCCGGCATTGATTCCCACCGGCGAAAGCGACCTCTTTGTCTCTTCAGGTCTCTTCCCGCTCGAACCGGGACAGACCGAGCGCATCTCCTACGCCGTGGTCTTTGGGAACGCCGTTCGGGCGGGGAACGCCAATCTGAGCGGCGCGAAGGATGACGCGCTCCGGAAGCGGGACTATGCCCAACTTGCGTACAATGAGGACTACCAGTTTGCGCAGGCCCCCATTGAGCCGACGCTCACCGCCGTCGCGGGCGATCGTCGAGTGACGCTGTACTGGGATGATGTGGCTGAGAAGACCGTCGACCGGTTCCTTGCCGGCCTCGGAGCAGATGCTCAGGATTTCGAGGGCTATCGTATCTACCGAGCCACCGATCCGGCCTTTGAGGACGCACGCGTCGTCACGGACGCCTACGGCAACCCTGCTCCGTTTCTGAAGCCCATCGTGCACTTCGATCTGAAGAACGGTATCAAGGGCTTCCATCCGATCGCCTTCAACGGAGTCCAGTTCGATCTGGGGAACGACAACGGCATCAGACATAGCTGGACCGACACCACGGTTCAGAACGGACAGAAGTACTACTATGCAATCCGAGCGTACGACCGGGGGTACCTGCCGCTGAACATCGGTCCGGCGGAAAGCAATCTCCGCATCAGCATCGACAACGTCACGGGGGAAGTGAAGTCGATCGGGACGTCGGTGGCGATTGTGACGCCCGAGGCCCCCGTTGCCGGATACCTGCCCGCAAAGGTCACTGCGGCGGA
>CAYXMK010000202.1:0-1361 GCA_964465905.1 uncultured Ignavibacteriaceae bacterium
CCACGTTCATCAAGTAACGGTACCGGAGAGTCTCCTTCTCCGGCATCTCCACCTTACGGAATTCCGACACCATCCCGATCACATACGACTTTCCCACAGGGATCAGGACATAGGAGCCGATCTGGCCGATGCTATACACCTTCTCCCCGATCTTCCTCTGGAGCGACGTGATTTCCGCATCCAGGATCACGGTGACCGTGGAGCTCGTGACTTCCTTCACGAGACCGAGTCGTTTTTCATCCCACGGGGTTGGTGGCGCCATACCATGCTCCCTGCATGTTGAGTCAGCGACGCGCGCGTCCGCGGCCGCCCGATCGGCCTGCGGGTTTCCGAGGGCGGGCCGTGCGGCCCGCCGAGCGCACGGTTTTCTCGCCCAGTGCCTTGAAGAGTTTCTTCTTCCTGAGGACCTGTGCCATCGTTTCGCCGATCAGGGCGGGATTCTCGACCACGACGATGCCGGCACGGCGCATCGCCGTCATCTTCTCCGCTGCGGTTCCCTTTCCCCCCGCAATGATGGCTCCGGCGTGACCCATCCGCCGTCCCGGCGGCGCTGTCTGTCCCGCAATGAATCCCACCACCGGCTTCCGGACATACTTCCGGATGTACTCTGCTGCTTCCTCTTCCGCTGTTCCCCCGATCTCGCCGATCAAGATGATGGCGTCGGTGTCCTTGTCCTCATGGAACAGCTGTACCGCGTCGATAAAGCGCGTCCCGATGACGGGGTCGCCGCCGATGCCGATACAGGTGGACTGACCGATGCCCCGTTCGGTCAGCTGCCAGACGGCCTCGTAGGTGAGTGTTCCGCTACGCGAGACGATCCCGACGCGACCGGGCTTATGAATGAAGCCCGGCATGATGCCGATCTTGCATTCACCCGGCGTGATGATGCCCGGGCAGTTTGGCCCGATGAGGCGCACTCCTTTGCGTTTCAGTGTGTCGTAGACATCCACCATGTCGCGCGCCGGTATGCCCTCGGTGATGGCGACCACCAGCGCAACACCGGCATCTGCCGCCTCGAGGATGGCGTCCGCCGCAAAAGCCGCGGGCACAAAGATCACCGACGCGTTCCCTTTCTGCCCCCGGACCGCCTCTGCGACCGTGTTGAAGACAGGGACGCCCCGCGGGAACGGATCCTTTTCATTTCCCTTGTAGATCGATCCGCCTTTGCCGGGTGTTACGCCGGCAACGACATTCGTGCCGTACTCCAGCATCTGACGCGTGTGGAACGTCCCTTCGCCGCCGGTGATGCCCTGCACGACGACCCGGGTCTTCTTGTTTACGAGGACGCTCATGGTGACTTCCTGATCGGGTGTGAGAATCGTTCAATGGAGGATGATGGACTCGCGGAATCGCGGTAACGG
>CAYXMK010000202.1:1461-4940 GCA_964465905.1 uncultured Ignavibacteriaceae bacterium
CGCCCTCACGGCTAACCCTGCGGCTTGGGCGGTTCCTTCTCTTCGATCTGCTTGGTTTCCTTTTCGACGTCCTGCTGGATATCACGCGCCGCCTTCCGGAACTCCCGCAATCCCTTCCCCAATCCCTGGGCAAGTTCGGGGATCTTCCTGGCGCCGAAGAACACCAGCACAATCAGGAGGATCAGGATAATCTCTCCGGTACCGATATTGCCGAACATAGTGCGCTCCTCTCAGATAACGGTGGAAGCCACTGCGTGACGACCAGCAGAAATACTGCTGATCACGGATTCAAACACTCTGCGCCCGTCGGTATTGCCGAGCAGCGGGTCAACCGCCCGCTCGGGGTGGGGCATCAAACCCAGCACATTCCCCTCAGGATTCATGATTCCCGCAATATTGTTCAACGATCCGTTCGGATTGGACGCCGGCGTCGACTGCCCCCGGGAATCGGCATAGCGGAACAACACGAGTCCTTCCCCTTCGATCCTCTTCAGCACCTCCTCGTCCGCAAAGAAATTGCCGTCCCCGTGAGCGATGGGAATCCGCAACACCTCACCCTCAGCACAGGCCGACGTGAAGCAGGTGTCGCGACGCTCCACACGGAGGTAGACATCCCGACAGACAAACCGAAGGGATTCGTTACGCAGCAGAGCACCGGGAAGGAGCCCCGCCTCCGTCAGGATCTGGAAGCCGTTGCAGATGCCGAGGACGATTCCTCCGCTGCGGGCGAATCGCACGACTTCCTTCATCACCGGAGAGAAGCGCGCAATCGCTCCACACCGCAGGTAGTCGCCGTACGAAAATCCCCCGGGGAGCACAACAACGTCCACATCGCCCAGGTCGGACTCTTTGTGCCAGATGAAACGCGCGTCCTGAGCCATCACGGTCCCTGCCGCATAGTGCGCGTCATGATCGCAGTTCGATCCCGGGAACACCACGATGCCGAATTTTGTCCTGCTCACGACGCCGCACCCCCGTCGGCGGGCGTCACGGTGAACACAAAGTCCTCCATCACAGGATTGGCCAGAAGCTTTGAGCAGACGTCGGTCGCAATCTTCTCGGCCTCAGCCCGGTCCGCGACATCGACGTCGAACTCCACATGCTTGCCGATCCGGAGGCGGTGAACGGAACCATACCCCAGGGTGTGTACTCCATGCTCCACCGCTTTCCCCTGCGGATCAAGGATGGAAGATCGGAGCGTCACGGTGACGCGCACGTGGAACACAGGAATTCTCCTTGTGGATTCTGCCCGAACGCAGGGCCTACCGATGCCGCCGGACGTCCTTCTGGCGCCAAGGGATCGGCGCCCGCGGCATCAGATGTCGATGCTCGTCAGCTCCGTCCCTTCCTCCGTTTCCCGCTGCGGGCGAAGCTGACTTCGAAGCCACCCGTAGCCCGAGCGGGCGACTCCGAAGAGGACGAACGCCATCAGCACGGCGAAGAACAGCCTGCCTCCGGAACTGATCACGATGACCGCCGCCACGGAAAACGCAATCGCCCTCCACGGATGAGACCGCACACCCCTGCTCGTGAACTTGGGGAGCGTATCGTAGCGGACACGACTGACCATCAAGAGTCCCAGAACCGCCACCAGAGGGCCGAACACGGCAGCCGTCCAGCCGTGCAGGCCGTATTCCTCAGAGTGGTGCTGCAGCAGAAAGGCACACAGCGTGATTGCCGCAAAGGGAATCGGCAAGCCCTTGAAGTAATCCTTCTCGAATCCAATCAGCTGCACGTTGAAGCGAGCCAGGCGGATAGCCCCGAACACCAGCGGCACAGCGCTCACGATGAGGCCCGGCTCCCCCAGCTTGTGAAGGTGGGCCTGGTAGGCGAGGAACGAAGGCGCCGCCCCGAACGACACCACGTCCGCCAGGGAATCCAGCTCGACGCCGAACTGACTGGACGAGCGGGTGATGCGGGCCATGATGCCGTCCATCGAGTCAAAGACCGCCGCAAGGATGATGAACCACGCGCTCATCTCGATCCGGCCGTGACTGGCGTTGAGGATCGCCAGAAAGCCGGAGACGATGTTGAGCACGGTGAAGAGACTCGGAACAACAGCTCGTGTGATTCTCATGGGTTCTGCTCTCGTCCTGAACTGTCAGGGCAACTCCGCCAGCACAGTCTCGCCGGCGACGGAGCGCTGGCCTACGCGCACCTTGACATCGGCCGTGCGGGGCACAAAGACGTCGACGCGGGACCCAAACCTGATCATCCCGAATCGCTCCCCCTTTCGGGTCGTCTCCCCTACCCGGAGGGTGTTTACGATCCTCCGGGCCAGAAAGCCAGCGATTTGCTTGAACAGCACCTTCCCGCGCGGGTGCTCGATGCCGATGACCGTTTGCTCGTTCTTCTCAGACGCTTTGTCCTCGAAAGCAGCAAAGAACTCCCCGGGAATATACTGCACATACCCCACCGTGCCGGTCACCGGACTGCGATTGACGTGCACATCCAGGGGAGACATGAAGATGCTGATGAGGTGCGCCCTCGAAGTGAGGTAGAGGGGTTCTTCCACCTCCCTGATCTGGATGATCTTCCCGTCGGCCGGCGCTACGACCAGATTCTCCCCCTCAGGGACAGTTCTGTCAGGATCGCGGAAGAAATTCAGCGTCAGCAGGAACAGGATCAGGGGGAGCGCCAACAGGGAATAGCGCAGGGCCTTCGGCTCGACAAAGAGGATGATGAGGCAGGCAGCAACGATACAGACGGCCGTCGCGACGAAGAAGACGTCGTATCCGTAGCGGGTAATCACCGACTCCCCGGCCTTTCCCCTGAGCTCTCAGCCCCGATGTCCGGACCCTCTCCTCCGGGAGCGCCATTCCTTGCAGAAACGCGGGTGGGCGGCGACTGAATCATGTTCAAAAATATCAAATAAAGCCCCGAATGTCAAGAAACGAGCGTCTGCGGCCTGCGGTACTCCGATCGCGCGTGCGTACCAGCGCCGACTTCTTCCGCATAACTGACAGCATCCTTTCACTCCGGAAACAAGAAGGCATTCCCTGCGAGCCCCGACGCGTCCCATTCTCGCCGGCGGCATACCTGAGGGAAGAGGTTTTGAAAAAAGGACAAAACTTCTTACCTTGGTCTGCGCGAATTTTCCGACTCGATGTGCGCGTACACGGCTGTGGAGTTCGCGCTGGATTCTTGCCCCGTGGTGTCATCCCGCCACGAAACGGCGGGGATCCTCAATTCGACGGACAAGTTCGTTCGCTTCGCTCTCTGACTTGTGTCGAATTGGGATTGGCAACACGCCTCGCTGTTGGGCCCGCAAGAAGTCGGAACACTGCAGAGCTTTCTGGATCGTCGATGTGCGGTTCTTGCCCCGTGGTGTAATTGGCAACACGCCTGACTCTGGATCAGGAAAGTCTAGGTTCGAGCCCTAGCGGGGCAGCGGTAACAAGGAAAATTGTAAATTGTTAAGGGTAAATTGGGGGATGAAAATTGGGGGGTCTAGAGATGACGCCTGAGGAGATGAAGAG
>CAYXMK010000203.1:0-4907 GCA_964465905.1 uncultured Ignavibacteriaceae bacterium
CTCTGTTGTTCAGCACCTCCATCTCATTCAGGAGTCTCCCATGCACGTCCGTTTCTTTCTCCACCTCCCCATCCTTCTGGCAACCATGGGCGTTGTGCTGCTTCCTGCGCCGTGTTTCGGAGGGTCCCAGCCGGTTATTCCAACCCCCCGCGAGGCAGAGTGGGGTCGCGGGTACTTCACCATTTCCTCAAAGACACGCATCATTCTCGGCGACAAGACCCTCCCCGAGGATGCTGTGGCAACATCCGAGCTTGTGGACGCTCTCGGAGAGCTGCGCGCGGCCAGACTCCCCGTGGTGCGCGAGTCCTCCATCCGCAACATCGGGACTGGCTACATCTACATCGGCACGCCTGCCAGCACGCGGGGGGCGGCGTTTTTGGAGCAGCGGAAGGGGAACTTCCGTGCCGGGATGGAGGAAGAGGGGTACTTCCTCGATGTGGATGGCGACGGGGCAGTGATTCTCGCGCAGACGCCGCGGGGACGTTTCTACGGAGTCATGACGCTGGTCCAGCTCCTCTCCCGGCCTCAGCGGAGCGTCCAGGTTCCGGCGGTGCGCATCCACGACTGGCCTGCACAGCAGTGGCGCGGGATCAGCGATGACCTCAGCCGCGGCCAGGTCTCCACGCTCGACGACTTCAAGCGTCTGATCCGCTTTCTTGCCCGCTACAAGCTGAACGTCTACTCTCCCTACATCGAGGACATTTTCCGGTTCTCCCGGCATCCCCTCATCGGTCGCGGCCGGGGCGCCCTGGATCCCGCGGAAGTCCGGGAACTCGATCAGTACGCCCGCCGGTACCACATCGAGATGGTGCCGATCTTCGAGACCCTCGGCCACTGGGAGAACATCCTGACGATCCCTGAGTACGTTCAGTACGCCGAATTCCCCGGCGCCCATACCGTGAACGTCACGGATGAACGGGTGTACGATCTCCTCGATGAAATGATCGGAGAGCTGGCCGCGGTCTTCCATTCCCCCTATTTCAACATGGCGGCAGACGAGTCTTGGGATGTAGGTCGCGGCGCCAGCCGGGAGCGTGTGGCCGCGAGCGACCTGGCGACCGTACATGCCGAGCACTACAACCGCGTGATTGCCATCCTCGCCCGGCACGGCAAGAGGCCTCTGATGTACGGCGACATCATCCTCAACCATCCCGCCATCCTGGAGAAGATTCCGAACGATGTCACCATCGTGGATTGGCAATATTGGGCAGGACTGCGGTACCCCAGCACAGAAGTCTTTCACAAGGCAGGATTTCCCTTCCTTGTCTCTCCGGCCGTGTGGAACTTCACCGGCCCCTATCCCAACTACCTCAACACGTTCATCAACGTCCGGAACTTCAACGAAGAGGGGCGCCGGCAGGGAGCCCTCGGTCTTCTGACGTCCACCTGGAACGACTACGGCGGAGAGGCCCTCCGGGAACTGAATCTTCTCGGGTATGCATGGACGGCGGAATGTGCCTGGCACCCCGAGCCGCCCGACGCCGCGGATTTCGGCCCCCGCTTCTATGCCGATTTCCTCGGTTCTCCGCTGGCATCTCAGCCGGCATGGACGGCCACCCTCCTCCTCGCCTCTCCCTACAACCAGTACCTCTGGCATGAGCTGTGGCGCCATCCGATGCTTCCCCCGCGCGAGTCTGCCCTTCATCCCCTCTGGCGCATGGAGAGCATCCGTTCTTCCATGCCGCTGGTGAAGAATCTTCTTCAGCATCTCCGCTCTCAGGTCACACGCAACGCAGCACACCTCGATCATCTCGACTTCGTCGCTGAGCTGAACCTCTGGTTTGCCGCAAAACTGGAGGCCATCGCGGCTGTCCGCCGGCTGGCGGCGGATTCCTCGCTGGATGCCTCCGCGCGATCAGCAGCCGCCGAGAAACTTGTTCTCCCCCTGATCAGCGGACTGGAGAAACTCAGGGAGACCTTCCGCGGTCTCTGGCTGCGGACGAACCGCCCGGACAATCTGGACCTGCTGCTCGAGCGATACAACCGCCAGGCAAGCTACTGGCGCGAGACGCTCGAGGCGCTTGCCCGCGGTGACACGAATCTGGATCCGACGATTCGCAGCCGATGGATCTATCATCCCGACGCGCATCCCGGAATGCGCGATACCGCGGCTCTGCAAGTGAAAGGAGCGATCTTCCAACGCACACTCTCGCTTCCCGCACGGCCCGTTGACGCCCGCGTGCAGCTCATGGGGGACACACAGGCGAAGCTGAAGATCAACGAGGATGATGTTGGAGAGGTGTTTGCCCGGCGTTCCCTCTCGCTGACCGTCGAGCGTGAACGCATCAAGGTGTTCGATCTTACCGCCAGACTCCGCGAAGGAACCAACACCCTCACGGTCGAGGCGCACAACTATGAGGAGAACGGATCGGCGGGCTGCAATGTGTACGCTCTGATTGCGCTCGCAAATGGTGACACCGTCACGGTCCTCAGTGATTCGACGTGGCTGGTGCGGGAAATCGGGGACCTGCTGCCGGGCGACAGCCAGGAGGCGCCCTCGCTCTGGAGACCCGCGGGGGAGTTCCCCTACCCTGCGCCGGTCATTGAGCCGAACTTCAGCACTCGACGCTATTCCTGGATCGAACGGTAGAGAACATTTTCGTTCCAAGACGTCCTTCAGCCGGCAGAAGACAGCTGCACCGATCTCCATTTCTAGGAATCCGATGCAGACCGATTTGTGTTCCTGAGTCCTTTCGTTCGTTTGCCCTGCGGCTCTGTGTGGGCTGAGAGGATTGCTGGAACGGCTGGTCGCGCAGTGGTGTGCAACCTCAGGGTCGTTGAACCGTAGAGTAGGCAGACACGGCAACCTGTAGAGAACGGGGACTTTCTATGCTCCTCAACCTTATTCGTTATTCATTCCTCGACCGGATGCGGAGGCCGGAAGGTCTGCCCCCGCGTGCGCGGGCAGACTCGAAGGTCAGGCTGGGCATGGAGCCCAGCACGCTGTTTGAGGCCTCGGTTGCCATCTCCCTCACCTGTATGATTTCCCTCTTTCTCTTCTTCCCGCGATTCGAGCCCCCGCCGAAGATCGCGAAGGTTCAGCAGGAGGTGATTACATTTGAGGAAGTCGAACGTACGCGCCAGGAAAACCGCCCCCCGCCGCCCCCTCGTCCCCCCATCCCCATCGAAGCGCCGGCGGACGAAGCCTTGGAGGACATCGAAATCGGTACAACCGAACTGGATGTCGCGGCAGAGGTGGCTCCCCCGGCCCCCAAGATGGACGAAGATGAATTTGCCTCATACTTTGTAGCCGTCGAGGAGATGCCCCAGGTCGTCGGCGGCATCGAGTCCATCATGAAGCGGCTGGTCTATCCCGAGCTGGCCATGAGGGCGGGTGTCCAGGGGCGGGTGTATGTGCTGGCCTATGTCAACGAACAGGGGGAAGTCGTTCGGGCGGAAGTTCAGAAGGGAATTGGCGCCGGTTGCGACGAAGCTGCCGTCGCCGCGGTGAAGGGGGCAAAGTTCATTCCCGGCAAACAGCGGGGGAAGCCGGTACGAGTACGTGTCTCCATCCCCATACGCTTTCAGCTCTCGGGGAATTGAGCATCGCACGGGGCACCTTGAGCGAAGCAGCCCTTCCACCAGGACGTGGAAGGGCTGCTGCATTCCAGGGGTTTCTCATTATGCGTCGGTCCGCTACGGCTCGATGCCGTATCTCTTCATCAGGCGATAGAATGTGGCTCGTCCAATGCGGAGGTTCTTTGCCGCCTCAACAATGTTCCCGGACGTCGCTCTGAGGGCATGCCGGATCGCCAGCTCCTTCAGTTTTTCAAAGGGAATGATCGGCTGGGTATCCGCGAACAGCTGGAAGGAGGCGGGCGGAGTGGGTTGATCGGGGGCGGAGAAGGCGCGGATGGCCATCGGCAGGTCATTCTCCGTCACGGTCGTTCCCTCCGTTATCACAACAGCACGTTCAATTGCGTTCTCAAGCTCGCGGACGTTCCCGGGCCAGGGATACTGGTACAGACGGTTCAGAGCATTACGCGAGAACGTCAGCTTCACCTTTCCCGATTTCTGCGCGTGCTCCTTGAGAAAATGTTCTGCCAGGAGGAGGATATCCGATCGTCGATCGCGCAGGGGAGGTATGAGGATCGGGAATGACGAAAGCCGGAAGTAGAGATCCTCCCGGAACATCCCCTCGGCAACGGCCTGTTTCAGGTCACGGTTCGTCGCCGCGATGATACGCACATCAGTCTTCTGGGTTTGCGTACCGCCGACCCGCTCGAACTCACCCGACTGAATGACCCTCAGCAGTTTCGCCTGCAGACTCGGATCCAGTTCTCCGATCTCATCGAGGAAGAGTGTCCCTGTGTCTGCCTGCTCGAACCGGCCGATGCGCCGCTGGATAGCTCCGGTGAAGGCACCCCGTTCGTGACCGAAGAGTTCACTCTCGAGAAGCTCACGCGGTATGGCTGCGCAGTTCAGGACAACGAAGGGTTTGTCCTTCCGGTTTCCGTTGAAGTGCAGAGCCCGCGCAATCAACTCCTTTCCCGTACCGCTTTCCCCCTGTATGAGGACGGTGATCGTGCTGTCCTTCGCCTTGGCAACGAGCTTCAGCACCTCTTGCATTGCACCGTCGGCGGTGAGAATGTTGTCGAAATGGACGGATGAGGTTATGGCATCTCGAAGCCGTTGCACCTCGAGGGCAAGCATCCTTACCTGCAGTGCGTTCTTGATGGCCACTTCGAGCTTCGGGAAGTCGATGGGCTTGCTGAAGTAGTCCGCGGCACCCTGTCTCAGCGCTTCAACCGCAGTCTCGACATGGGCCTGTGCGGAGAGCATGATGACAGGAAGTTCAGGGGCCGCAGATTTGATCCGTCTCAACGTCTCGACACCATCCATTCCCGGCATCATGATGTCGAGCAGGACAAGATCCGGAAGGTCTCCCAGAGCGGAAAGACACTCCT
>CAYXMK010000204.1:0-4907 GCA_964465905.1 uncultured Ignavibacteriaceae bacterium
GGTGCCGGTACCCACCTCACTCCGGACTCTCAGCCGGCTCCCGTGCGCCTCGACAATGTGCTTGGCAATAGCAAGCCCGAGACCGGTTCCCCCCACCTCTCGAGAGCGGTTCTTGTCGACGCGGTAGAAGCGTTCGAATACCCGCGGGAGGTGCTCGGGAGCAATCCCCGGTCCATTGTCTTCCACCTCGAACCGCACTCCCCCCTGCTGCGCATCCGCTCGCACGGTAATCGTTGCTCCCTTCTGGCTGTACTTCACCGCATTGTCGATGAGCGTCCCGATCGCCTGCTTCAGGCGATCCTTGTCGGCCTTGATGGTGACATCCTCTCGCGGCGTCACAACGGAGATGGTTTGTTGCTTCTGCTGAGCGAGATCCGAGTAGTCGCTGGCGACCTGTCGGAGGAAGGGAGCGACATCGAAAGGGCGAAAACTCATTCTCATCTCTCCGGATTCGATACGCGAAATCTCGATGAGATCGGTCAGCAGCGCATCCAGCCGAGAGGCGTGTTTGTACGCCTTCTCGACGAAGCTCCGGTTGACACTCGGGTCATCAAGAGCTCCGTCCAGGAGAGTCTCGAGAAATCCCTTGACCGAGAAGATGGGGGTACGCAGCTCGTGGGAGACATTTCCGAGAAATTCGCTGCGGAACCGTTCAAGCTTCTTGAGACGTTCGATGTCATTTCGCAGGGTGGCCGTCAGTTCATTGATGAGCTCGGCAAGCCGTCCGATCTCGTCACGGGAGCGCACCGGCAGCTGGCGATCAAGCTGTCCCGCCCGCAGGTCTTTGATGATGGAGGCGATTTCAAGCACGGGATCCGCAATGCGGCGTGCCACCAGACTACTGACGAGAATGATGACCAGTCCGACCACTCCTCCCATGACGAAGATCTTCCATCGGATCTCTGCCGCAAGCTCCCGGATCTCCATCGCGGGGAGCCCGCACCGGACAACGCGCAGTCCCTTCAGAACCGGACCTTTCGACATGCCGGTGTCGATCGCCTTGGCGACGTACAGCATATCGAGATTGAGGGTTGTGCTGAAGCGGAGGTGATGTCCGACACCGGAGCGGAGGGCCTCCTGCACCTCGGGACGATCCAGGTGATTGTCCATGAAGGCCGTTGCCGAATCGGACAGAGCCGACTCATGGAGAACACGGCCGGAGGAATCGATGAGGGTGACGCGGATGGAGGAAGCCGAAGAGATTGTGTTCAGAGTCTGCCGCACTTCAGAGAGCGTGCGACCCTGGCGGACAGCATCGCTCACAAGCCCCGCGACGGCACTGCATTCCGTGTCGAGTTGGGCAAGAAGCCGCCTCTGCAAGTAGTTTTCGAACTCATAGTTGAGGAGGAATCCGAAGACAACGAGCACGCCCACAGAGACAAGGGCGATCGTGACGGTGAATTTTGAACGAATGGAATAGATCATCCCTCGCGCGTGAAGCGATATCCCACGCCCTTGACGGTTTCGATCAGGGAAGCATGACGCCCCAGCTTCTCACGGATCTTGCGGATATGAACATCGACCGTCCGATCGATCACCACCACGTCGCGTCCCCAGATCTCGTTCAACAGCACCTCGCGGGATATGACCCTGTCGGGATGACGGACGAGGAACAGCAGTACTTCGAACTCCTTCTTCGGAAAGGTCACATCCTGCCCGTCCACGGTCACGATGTAGTTGTGCGGATGAATCGTCAGACCGCGCACCTGGATGGGCTTGAGTTGCCCTGCCTCATGCTCTGCTTCGCGTGCCCGGAGGGCTTTCTTCACGCGAGCGACGAACGTGCGGACCTTAACCGGCTTGACGATGTAGTCGTGGGCCCCCAACTCGAGACCAACCACTTCGTCCACCTCGCTGTCCTTCGCCGTGAGGAAGACCACCGGAATGGCGGCTGTGGAGGGGTCGGCCAGAAGCTGACGACAGACCTCCCAGCCATCCATCTCGGGCATCATGACATCCAGAACAACCAGATCAACGCCCGAACGGGCAAGCGCAAGTCCCTTCTTGCCATTGGGGGCCGTCAACACCCTGAACCCCTCCTTCTCGAGGTTGTAGCGGAGCAGATCCAGGATGTCCTGCTCGTCGTCAACGACAAGGATCGTATTCATGGCGATCCGTTTCTCTGCTGAAACAATAATGGCCTTCGCTTCTGGTGGGGCGAAGGCCAGGTGTGGAGGTGCGGGGAGTCGAACCCCGGTCCGAAGAGAAGATCCTCAAGACGTCTACATACATAGCTTGTCTTCTATTCCCGCCCGTGGAAACTCCGACAAGCAGGATTGACCACAGGCGTCCTCAGGTATTCCACAGGGTGGATTCGCCGCGGCTCCCTGAGAACAAGCCGGCCGCTAGCCCGCCTGATCGACGTTCGTTCGATTCCCGGCAGGCGAGAAACCGACGAACGGGTCGCCTAAGCGATGTTAGGCAGCCAGTGCGTAGTTGTAATCGGCACTTCTTGGTTTTCCGATTGTTTAACGTGGACCCGGAGACCACGGTATGCAGTCCTGAGCGTCCTCATCCCCGTCGAAGCCAAGTCACCCCCGTGCTGCGGATGTCACTCTGGCACAGATCCCGACGGTTCTGATGCTCAGCACCTCAAAGGTAAGCAATTCTGCAGAAGGATTCAAGCCGTCCGTTCCTGCCCCTGCTCGGGGAGTGTCACCTCGGGATAGTTCACGGTCAGCCCCTGAATCAGTATCCGGCTGGCCTCACGGGGTGTGTCCGCGAACCGAAAGAGCTTTGTATCCTCCTTCGAGATCATTCGAAGCCGGACCATCTCGTCAAAGTTGATGATGCGCTTCCAGTACTCGCTCCCGTACAGAATCACCGTCATCTTCTTCTTGATCTTGTTGGTCTGGAGAAGCGTCAGGACTTCCATGAGTTCGTCGAGCGTACCGAACCCCCCTGGGAACATGATGAGGGCTTTGGCCAGATACACGAACCAGAACTTCCGCATGAAGAAGTAGTGGAATTCGAAGTTGAGGTCGTCGGGCACATAGGGATTGGCCGACTGCTCAAACGGCAGACTGATGTTCAGCCCAATGGAGATGCCCTTCGCCCGGCGGGCTCCTTTGTTGGCCGCTTCCATAATGCCGGGCCCCCCGCCGGAACAGACGACAAAGCGGTTCTTCTCCTTCAGCTTGCTCGACCAGAGCGTGATCAGCCGCGCGACCTCGACAGCATCTTCGTAGTAGCGGGACATCTCCAGGGCGATTTTCGCTTCCTCGAGCTTCGCCTGGTGGCGCCTGCGGGCGGCTGCCGAGCGGGGAGACTTTCGCTGAAGCGACTTCAGAGTGCGAAGCGCTTCCGCGCGCGGCCCGAGACGGGCGGAACCGAAGAACACGACGGTGTCCTTGATGCGGTGGTATCGGAAACGCCGAAGAGGCTCGAGGAATTCCGAAAGAATGCGCATGGGGCGTGCATCCGGACTGGTCAGGAAATCGACGTTCTTGTATGCCTTGACAGCCGCTTTCTGTTTCATCGTTCTCACGAGTTGAATAGTGATTGTTCACGCGGTCGTGCCTCGACGCGATTCTTCACGCCGCGAAGCATGAACCGCTGCGGTCCCGACATGGCTGAGATCTTCAGGTACGCCAGACCGCAGTACGCCTCGTTGCCGGGATTGCGCGTCACGCTCGTCAAAACTCCCACCTCCTCCCCTCCCCTCTCCAGCACCACGGGCACCGGCCCGGGATCGCCCTGGATCTCCATCTGACAGAGCTTCCGTTGCACCTTCTCGTATGCATCGAGACGGGCGATGACTTCCTGACCGACGTAACATCCTTTCGTGGAGCTGACAAGCGCCCCCACGTCCGATTCCAACGGAGTGTGGTTGCGATTGAGTTCCGCCGGAACGGCTGGAATCCCCCGGCAGATACGGAAGGTCTCCCACTCTGCTTCCCCTGCCAGTCGAAGACCGAGGATCTCGGCCATGCGGCATGGATCGGTTGGACCGTCTGAGCGAAACGATAGCAGCTGGCAGAGGTGCCTGCCCCTCCAGGGATCCCTGAACAAGACCAGTTCTCCGAGCTCCTCGCGGTCGTGCGTTCGCCGGACCGTTGAATCACCCGGTGGAGGGAATGGCGGGTTGTCCTGCAGGTCATCGCCGAAAACGAAGTATCGGGAATACTGCCCCGACGTCGGTTCGATGCGAACCTCTTCCATGATGATGAACTTCTCGATCCACTCCTGTGTTGTGTGGGCCTCACGCGATTCACAGAGCACGAACAGCCGATCCTTCTTCTCCATCACAACGGAAAGAACATCGACGATCCGTCCTTTCTCAGTGGTAAGGATAGTGCCTGCGACAACCGCCGGCCGGAGGGCAGACAGGTCGTTGGTGCCTATCCGCTGCAGGAGATCCCGGGCGTCGGGGCCTGCCAGCACAAACGAGGCGTACTGACTCACATCAAGAAGGTTCACGGAATTCGTTCCTCGAGACCCACGGGCGCACTCAGGGGTCAGGACATCGGGCTACAGGTTCAACACGGGGAGCACGCGAGAAGTTCACGAGCCGGCTGTGCGGAATTCCAGGAGCGTGATTTCAGCCGGGGCGTGAAAACGTATGGGGGCCAGTGTTAACCCCAGGCCGTTGGTTACGATGATCGTGGTCCCCCCGAGTTGGTAGCGACCGCTGACGTAGGGCGATTCAAACGAGGCCGGGGCCAGGAGAACCACCCCGGGGACGCCGAAGGCTATCCCGCCTCCATGCGTGTGCCCGGCAAGGAAGAGGGTTTGGCCTGCATCTGCAGCGGCCCGTGCCAGTTTCTCGGCCGGTTGATGCGCAAGCAGAATGCGGATGGGCGCGGACCGAGAGGTGTGCAGCAAATCCGACAGGGCCTCAGAGTTCACGCGCTGGCGATAGGTTTCCGTGACGGCGCTCAGCGCGACCGTAACGCCATTGACATCGA
>CAYXMK010000205.1:0-4872 GCA_964465905.1 uncultured Ignavibacteriaceae bacterium
AGTGGCTCTGACCCAGAATGACGTTGGTCTGTTCAGGTTTGTCGATACGAACGGTCAGGAGTTCCATATGAACGCCTCACGGTCAGAATGATTGGGGAGACGGTGTTCCGGCGACGCGGTGCGACGTACGCTGTCAGAGTCGGCGAAGCTGAGCAACATGCAGGAGCCACTTCAGCGTGAAGCCCCCTTCTCGCAGCGGGCGTTCTCCCTCCACGCATGCCAATGATCCCTTCTGAAAACCCGCCTTGAGGTCGCTTCCTCCCACGGTCAGCCATGACAGGAGGGAGCTGAGGTGCGGCTCATGTCCGACCAGGAGAGCTGAGGTAAACGGAAGCTGCTCGAGATCCTGCAGCAGGGATTGAAAGGCGGCTCCCGGTACAAGATACTCCGAACGGAGAGTCTTTTCAACCCCGAGCGTGCGAGCGACGATGGCGGCTGTCTGGAGAGCGCGTGTCAACGGGCTGGCAATGATACAGCCGACGGAGGCTTGCGCCGTGCGCAGGAAGTCGGCGGCGAGAGCGATCTGTTCTTCGCCGGTCTTGCTCAGGGGACGGTCGGCGTCGGCCACACCGGCCGGAGAGAGTGCATCGCCGTGGCGGAGGAGGTACAGCGTGAAGGGTGCTGTCATGATGGCGCAACGATTCGAGGAGGGAGGATCGGCAATCGCCTGCGAGTGCGTCTTCTGAGCATGAATCCCCGGGGGGCGTGTCGGCGCTCTCCAGTGCCGTGCTCGCGCCGGTCTCTGAGAGCATGCATTCCCCCGTGGGGTGGAGGCACTAGCGAATCGGCAGTGCGAAGAAGAACGTCGCCCCTTTGCCGACCTCTGATTCAGCCCAGATCTTGCCGTTGTGGGCTTCGATGATGCGCTGACAGATGATGAGACCGAGGCCGGTGGATTCCTTGTCCTTCTTGCCGCTGACGGCGTTGCGGTATCGCTCGAAGATGAGGGCGAGTTCCTGCTTCGGGATGCCGGCTCCCGTGTTGAAAACCGATGCCAGCAGAAAGTCTGACGGCAGATCGCCTTCCTCGAGCACGAGGGCGACCTTGCGGACCTGCACGACGATCGCTCCCCCGGAGGGCGTGAACTTGACGGCGTTGCTCATGAAGTTCTGGACGACCTGCTCGATCTTCTCCTGGTCGTATTCGATCGGGGGGAGATCCGGCTCCGGGCTGTAGTCCAGTGTAATCTTGTTGGAGCGGATGGGGATCTGGAATTCGTGGACAACCTTGGAGACGGTATCGGCGAGGTTGCTGATGCCCTTGTTCAGACGGACCCGACCTGCTTCGAGTTTGGTGAGATCCATCATGTCGTTCAGGAGCAAGATGACCTTGTCGATGGAGTTCGTCATGTAGCCGAGCAGCTCCTTCTGATGGTCTCCCACCGGACCGGCCATCCCCTTGAGCAGGTAGCCGATGCTTTGCTTGAGTCCGGCAATCGGATTGTGGAGATCGTAGAGGAGTCGGGCCGTGTGCTCGGCCTGGAGACGGCGGATGCGCTCTTCGGCGTCCCGCGATTTCAGGAGTGACCGGAGCTGGGGAACCAGCTGGTCCATGTCAATCGGCTTTGTCAGGTACTCCCGGGCGCCGAGTTTCATGGCCTCCACCGCCATGCTGACGTCGCTCATGCCAGTCATCATGACGACCTGGGTGGAACCGGAGTTCTTCTTGACGTACCGCAGGACTTCCAGTCCGTTCGCCCCCGGCATCTTGATGTCCAGAATGGCGATGTCGAAGTCGCGTCCCTGCACGGCCTTGATCGCGGCGGTTCCGTCGGCGGCTTCCTCGACGTCGAATCCCTCATCCCGCAGCCACGCTGAGACGGTCATTCGCAGTGCGTCTTCGTCGTCCGCTACGAGAATGCTGACTTTCTCTTCGTCCATGCGAGGGAGTGTGGTTGTTCCGGAACCGTTGGCTGCCGGCGGGTGGAGTGCATACCGGGTCAGGAGAACGAACGGAGTATACAGAGTTTCATATCCAAAGTCAATTCTGCCCTGGAACCTGCCTCGGTTGAATCTCACCGCACGCTCTTGTACATTGGCAGGGATGCGGAACTTGCGGAATCGCCCATGAAGATCTGTCGTCTGGATGGATATTCGCTGACTCTCTCCGACGTTGAAGAGGTCGCCTGCGCGGGGCGTCCGGTGGTGCTGGCGGGGGAGGCGCGGCGGCGGATGCTGGCCTCACGCGCCCTCGTGGAGCGCTGGATCGCGAGGGACGAAACGATCTATGGCGTAACGACTGGCTTCGGCGAATTCAGCAACGTATGCATCGCTGGAAGGGATCTTCGTGCCCTGCAGGAGAACTTAATCCTGAGTCATGCCGCCGGCGCGGGAGATCCTCTGCCGCGCGAAATCGTTCGGGCGATGATGCTCCTCCGTGCCAATGCCCTGGCGAAAGGATTCTCGGGCGTCAGAATCGAGCTCGTGGAACTTCTCATCGGCATGCTGAACCATGACATTGTCCCGCTGATTCCGTCTCAGGGCTCCGTCGGATCCAGCGGAGACCTTGTCCAGCTCTCCCATCTGGTGCTCGCGATGCTCGGGAAGGGGTCCGTCGTGAGGGAATCGCGTCGGGGAGAGGTGCGCGTGCTCGATTCGGGGCGTGCGCTGCGGCAGGCGGGGTTGCGGCCGGTTGCCCTTGAGGCAAAAGAGGGCATTGCGCTTGTCAACGGCACCCAGATGATGACGGCCTTTGCGGCTCTCGCCGTCCAGCACGCGCTGCGGCTCTGCCGGGTTGCCGACATTGCCGCCGGGCTCAGTCTGGAAGCACTGCGGGGGAGTGATACACCCTTCGATGCGCGCATTCAGCACCTGCGCCCATACCGGGGGCAGCGTGATGCGGCCCGCAGCATCCGGGTTCTCATGCAGGGGAGCGAGATACGGGAGTCGCACCGGCACAATGATCCCCGCGTGCAGGATGCGTATTCGATCCGCTGTGTCCCGCAGGTGCACGGCGCGTCACGGGACGCCATCGACTACGTGAAGGACATCGTCTCCGTCGAAATCAACGCCGCCACCGACAATCCCCTGATCCTGGCCCGGGAGGGAATTCACCTGGAGGGGGGAAACTTCCACGGCCAGCCGATCGCTCTCGCCATGGATTTTCTTGCCATTGCGCTGGCGGAACTGGCAAACATATCGGAGCGGCGCACGGAACGGCTCGTGAACGGATCGCTCAGCGGCCTGCCCCGCTTCCTGACGGAGCACGGGGGTCTGAACTCCGGTCTGATGATTGCCCAGTACACCGCCGCTTCACTGGTGTCCGAGAACAAGGTCCTGTGTCACCCCGGCAGCGTCGATTCCATTCCCACGTCGGCGAACCAGGAAGACCACAACAGCATGGGATCCATCAGCGCGCAGAAAGCATGGCGCGTGCTCCGGAATGCGCAAACGGTACTTGCGATCGAGGTGCTCTGCGCCAGCCAGGGGCTGGACTTCGCCAAGCTGCTGCTTCCCGGCCGGACCCTGAAGGCGGGGGCGGGTGTGGAGGCGGCGCACCGCATGGTGCGGAACCGCATCCCGCACCTGAACAGGGATCGCGTGCTTCACACGGATATTCAGAAAGCCTACGATCTGGTTGTGAGCGGGGAACTGCAGCGGGCCGTCGAGAAGGCCGTCGGTCGGCTTCCCTGAAATCGCCTTCATTCAGCAAGGTGACCCCATGCGCTTCAAGAAAGAATTCCTGCGAACCCTTCCGAAAGTTCTCCTCCACGATCATCTGGACGGGGGTGTGCGGCCGGAGACGGTGATCGAACTCGCCCGCGACAGCGGCTATACGAAACTTCCGACGACGGATCCCTCCGAGCTGGCGGCATGGTTTCACCGCGGGGCAAATCGGGGAAGCCTCCCCCTCTTTCTCGAAGGGTTCGACCACACGACCGGCGTGATGCAGTCAGAAGAGGCCCTGGAGCGCGTGGCCTATGAAATGCTGGAAGATATGAAGAAGGACGGTGTGGTATACGTTGAGACGCGGTTTGCGCCGATCTTCCATACGCAGAAGGGACTGCCGATGGAGCGCGTGGTCAAGGCGGTGTTGAAGGGGCTGGAACGAGGCGGGAAGGACTTCGGCGTTCGGTACGGCATCATCCTCTGCGCCATGCGGAACATGAAACCTGAACTTTCGCTGGAAATCGCCGAGCTGGCGGTGGACTTCCGGGACCGCGGGGTGGTGGGGTTCGATCTGGCCGGCGAGGAGGGGGGCTTCCCGCCCAAGAAGCACATCGAGGCATTCCACTTCATCCAGCGCGAGAATTTTAACATCACGATTCACGCCGGCGAAGGTTTCGGGAAGGAGTCCATCTGGCAGGCCATCCAGTGGTGCGGCGCGCACCGGGTGGGGCACGCGACCCGGCTGGTCGAGGATATGAAAATCAAGGACGGCGAAGTGCTCAGCATGGGGATGCTGGCCCAGTACGTTCTCGACAAACGCATTCCGCTCGAGATCTGCCTCACGAGCAACGTGCATACAGGAGCTGTCCCGAACCTCGAGCAACATCCCTTCGGCATCTATTTCCGCTACCGCTTTCGGGTTACGCTCAACACCGACGATCGGCTGATGAGCAACATCACCCTCACGGATGAGTACGCCCTGGCGGCTCAGATGTTTCACCTCACGCTGGATGACCTGGAGAAGCTCACCATCAATGCCATGAAGAGTGCGTTCCTTCCCTACAAAGAACGCATCAAGATCATCTACGATGTCATCAAGCCGGGATTCGACCGGGGCCGCAAGCAGTTGAGCAAGAAGAAGACCGCCTCCTGACCGTCCACCGACGCCGGCCGGATCCGCGAAAGGAGGAGATCATGGACGTGCGTCACATCCACTGGCTGGGTCATTCGTCGTTTCGGATCGAGGACGGGGAATCGCAGATCT
>CAYXMK010000206.1:0-4870 GCA_964465905.1 uncultured Ignavibacteriaceae bacterium
CGTTCGAACCAAAGGCACCTTGCCCCCACAGACATCTGTCCACCGAGTCTTTCTCTTGTATCTTCTAGGGAACGTGCCGTTCAGGAGGCAGATCCGGCGGCGGGGCCTTCACTCCCGCTGTCTCCCGCACAGCCGCAACAGTTCCGACCAGTTCAGAGGGATGGATCACCCGACTGACATAGACGAGGACCACGAAGGCACCCATCAGGAGGAGTTTCAGTCCGATCCCTCCAACGGTGGCGGGCTCAGGATCGAGGAGCAGGAAACCCGCAAACAACACGGCGGTGAGCAGGGCAACCTTGAGGATCTTTGGCCACTCGTAGTCCACACGGTACAACCGCTGGGAAGCCGCATAGATTCCCGCTGCAATGACCACGTAGCTGACGAGCGTAGCAATAGCAGCTCCGAGCATGCCGAGCGACGGCACAAGCAGAAGATTGGCCGCCACGTTGCTGAGCGCTCCCGCTCCCGTCACCAGCGGGACGTATTTCGTTTTCTTTTCCAGATAGACCCCGATCACGAAATTGACATAGGCACCATTGAACACGTAGCCCAGCAGAATCCACGGAACGATGTGCGTCCCGGCCCAGTAGTCGGGATGGAAGAAGTAGCTGCCGGCGATTCTGATGCGCACCAGATCGGGAACAACCATGGAGACCAGCAGAAAGAGTCCGAGCGCAAAGACGCTGAAGTACGTGAACACCCTGGAAAACAGTGTTCGAGCGTCCGGCTCCCGGGCGTGCTGGAGGAAGAAGGGGCGCCATGCATAGTCGAACATCCCGACGACGAGCATCATGAAGATCCCCAGGCGGTAGTTCGCCTGGTAGATGCCGACCGTGGCGTCATTCGTCAGCGCCTTGAGAATGGGACGATCGATCACCTGCATCGCAATCGCCGCAAGTCCGGCCGGCACATAGGGAAGGCCGAACTTCAGCAGCTGACGGAACAGAGGAAGCGAGAGACGGTGTGTCAGTTGACGGAGCGTGTGCGGCAGGAGAACAACAACCGTCAGCGCCGACGCACCGAGGTTGGCAGCCAGCACCCCCTCGGCCCGCAGCCCCATACCGACCACGAGCGCCACGAAGAGCAGGACATTCAGCACGATGCTCCCCAGCCGGATGAGGGCAAACGTGAGGGCCCGGTTCTTCATCCGGAGCGATGCGTAGGGAATAATGGCGAGCGTATCGAGACAGAGAATCCAGGCGGCGTAGCGCACGAGATCGGCATGATGCGGACCGAGATCGATCAGCGCGGCCACGGGGGACGCCGCCACGTGCAGAGTTGCGGAGAGCAGAAGGGACGACAGTGCGAGGAAGATATGCGGCGTGCTGAAGTTCTGCTTCTCATCACCGATTTCAAGGGACGCGACGTACCGCATGAACGCCGCCTCCATCCCGAACCCGTAGAGGATCGCGACAAACGCTATGTAAGAGTACAGCGTCGCAATGACGCCGTACTCGGAGGGCAGGAGGAAGTTCGTGTAGAGGGGAACCAGGAGGAAGTTGATGAACCGGCCGAGAATCGAGCTCAGCCCGTAGACCGCCGCCTCTTTGCCGAGCTTGACGATCTTCTCTATCATGGAAGCCGATGGAGCGTGACTGGCAGACTTGCCGGCATCGACGGCGTACTCATGCGGCGGGGGGGGTCTCGATCAGCATGATCGGGATGTCGTCTTCAATGCGGTAGACCTGTCCACAGGCACGGCACGTCAGCGTATTCTGCTCCGGCCGGTACTCCAGGTCGCCCTTGCATCGCGGACAGCACAGAAGGTCGAGCAGTTCTTGACGGAGCATCAGCACCTCACAGGGATTTGAAGGCGTCTTCCATGGCCTGCAGGAATGCCGCAGGAGCCCGCGCAGGGCGACCGGAGTCCGCGTGAACGAAGCCGTGAACGGTGTAGCCCTCGGCGAGTGTCTCTTCGTCCCCCTCGCGATGCACGACGTACTCGATGCGCACTTTCGCGACAGGGCGTTCTGCAACCCGTGCCTGGACCAGCAGCACGTCGTCGTAGCGGGCGGACTTCCGATAGCGCGCATGGGCTTCGACCACAGGAAGCTGGAATCCCATGCGCTCCAGTTCGGCGTACGGCAGTCCGATCTCCCGCAGCAAATCGGTGCGGGCCTGCTCGAAATACTCGAAGAACTTGCCGTAGTACACGGCCTTCATCTGGTCGGTATCGGCGTAGCGCACCCGAATGCGAGTCGTATGCGTCAGCATCGTTCGCCCGTGATTGGAGTGCGATCGGGCCTGTGATCGGGACCGCAATCCGTTCCCATGTTCATTCCTTCCACGTCCCCATGCGCGCGAACTTCTCCACGCGCAGCTTCAGGAGGCGATCGATCTTGATCTTCTTCAATTCGGCAAGCTCCTCCAGGAGTATTCCCTTCAGAATCGCTGCCGCCTGATCATGACTCCGATGCGCTCCGCCGGGGGGCTCAGGGACAATCCGATCGATGATCTTCTGTTCCATCAGATCCTTCGCCGTCAGCTTGAGCGCTTCAGCCGCCTGTTCTTTGTAGTCCCAGCTTCGCCAGAGGATGCTGGAGCAGGATTCGGGGGCAATGACCGAATACCAGGCGTTCTCGAACATCAGAATCCGGTCGCCGACGCCCATTCCCAGTGCCCCTCCGGAAGCCCCTTCGCCGATGATCACGACGATGATGGGTACAGGAAGGCGGGACATTTCAAACAGATTCCGCGCAATGGCCTCGGCCTGTCCGCGTTCTTCCGCCTCCACGCCGGGATAGGCACCCGGGGTGTCGAGCATCGTGATCACGGGCTTGCCGAAGCGGGCCGCGAGCTTCATCAGCCGGAGGGCCTTGCGGTAGCCCTCGGGATGGGGCATGCCGAAGTTGCGGTAGACGTTCGTCTTGGTGTCGCGTCCCTTCTGCGTACCGATCACCATGACGCTGTGTCCGCTGAGCCTTCCAAGTCCTCCCACCACCGCCCTGTCATCCCGAAACCCGCGGTCACCGTGCAGTTCGACGAAGTCGTCGAGCATCAGGTTGATGTAGTCCAGCGTGTACGGTCTGTCGGCATGGCGGGCGAGCTGCACTCGCTGCCAGCGCGTCAGGTTGCTGAAGATGCTGTCGCGGAGCTGGTCCACTTTCCGCTCTAAGTTGGTGATCTCATCGGCAATATCGAGGTTGTCGGAGTACTTCCGCATCTCCTCGATCTTCCGCTCGAGTTCCGTGATAGGCTTTTCGAATTCAAGTTCCTGTCGTGCCATGCCGCTTCCTTTTGCAGTTCTTGCGCGTCAGCTGCTCCACAACTCCGGACGCGGACCCGAGTCTTCTCCCTTCCTCCTCTGCCGGCGGCGCGTGCGGGACTGGAGAAGGGCCTTCAGCAGGATTTCCAGGTCGAGGAGGAAGGACTGATTCCGCGCATAGTAGAGATTCAGCTCCTCCACTTCGCGGGGCGCGAGGGCCGGGCCGCGGTGCAACTGTACAAGACCCGTCAGTCCGGGCTTCCCCAAGAACAACTGCACTCCCTCGTCGTGACGCCGAACAGCGCTCTCGTCGGGACCGACGAAACTCTTCTGCCCCCTCCACACCTCCGGAAGCTGCAGAAGGACGGATCCTCCGCTTCTTCCTCCCGCCGCAGCTTTCCAATATACGAAAGGATAGATGGAAAGCAAGAGAAGCGTCGAGGCAAGCAGATCGAACGCGCGCTTCACCAGCCGGTGGGATGGTCGCTCGATGTTGTACGTGATCTGTACCAGCGGAAGATCATCCAGCGAATCCACGCTTCCCTTGCCGATGATGACCTCCAGGCTGCGCGGAAGGAGATGGTAGTTCACCATCCTGGTGCCCGCCCTCCCGATGACGGAGAGGATATCGGCGTAGGACAGCTCGCCGGTGGAGAAGATCACGTCGCTGATCCGAAGCTCCTGGATGACTTTCCCCACGTTCTCCATGCTGCCGACGATCGGCACTGCATCCACGGTGCGTCCCACTCGTTTCCGCGAGGCGGCGATGAATCCCACGACCTGATACCCTTCCGCGATACGGCTCTGCAATCGCCGCAGAAGATTCCGCGCCGGCCGATCAGTCCCCACGATCAGTGTGCGCCGCCCAAAGAGACTCTTGCGCCCGCCGGAGACCGACCTCCCGGCCACACGCAATGCCAGGCGCCATCCCGGCAACAGGACAAAGGAGAATGCACCCGAGAGCACGATCACCATCCTGCTGAAGGCATACTCCTTGAAGAAGGCCACCAGGGCGGAGATCAGGACATAACCGATCACGATGCCGAGCATCGTCCGTGAGACGGACATCCTTCGATGGGTGTACACACCGAGCGCGTAGAGACTCCCCACCACAAGGACGGCGGGAAGGATGAAGATGATCGGATAGGCATACGACGGATAGAGAAAGACATCCCCGCGCCACACACGTTCAGCGAGCAGCAGGCTGATATCGATGAGGATGATATCGACGAGCGAGATCACCATGGGACGGATAAGCTCGCGCAGAATCGCCAGCCACGTCGTCACGGCAATCCCGATCCGGAGTGAGGAAGCGAGGATCCACGAACGGCCGTGGTGCTTCTGCACGAAGAGGCGCATGGCTTCGTAGAAGGTCCGGATTTCATCGATGCCGCTTCGTCGCGTGCTCTCCCCCTTGTAGTGAATGATCTGGGTCGCAGGGACGTAGTAGATCTTCCATCCCCGCTGCTGCGCTCTGTAGCACCAGTCCAGATCCTCACCGTACATAAAGAACTGCTCGTCCAGCCCTCCGATCTGCTCGTAGACCTTCCGGCGCAGCATCATGAACGAACCGCTGAGGGCGTCTATTTCATACGTCTCGTCGGGACTCAGGTACGTCAGGTTGTAGCGTCCGAAGAGTCGGGACCGCGGGGCCAGACGACT
>CAYXMK010000207.1:0-4850 GCA_964465905.1 uncultured Ignavibacteriaceae bacterium
TCCCGCAGAGTCCGTGGCCAGAGAAGTCGAGGCCTCTGTAGGAAGAAACACGCCGAAGGACTTCACCGCCGCTGTCATGCGGTACCAGACGGTGTTGCTGAACGGTACTGCACCAGCAACAGCCACCCTCACGGCAACGGTATCACCAATGACGAGGGGAGCGTTGAGCACAATCCGTGACGGCGTAGCGGTCAACAGGACAGCCGGCGTGGCGTTGAAGAAGACGGAGTTTTCCGCCAGCACAGAGGAGAAGTTCGATCCGTCAACAATGACGGTGTCCATGCCGGCCACGGCAGTGCCGGCAGGCGTCAGTGCGCTGATGACGGGATCCGGCCGGTACGTCGCATCAGGATCGAAAAGGCTGATGCTCTCCTGCTTTGTGCAGCCCCAGAGGGAAAGCGCGGCAAGAACCGCCCCGAGGAGCCGCGATGGTGTTCGTACGGAAGGACGCATTGGATGCTTGTCTCCTAAGGATTCACACAATGATCGATCGTCCGGAACGCTTTCTCCTTCTTCACTTTTTGCCGGACCGTCAACAAGTCCGCCGGAAGCAGGCAGAAGAGTCAGGAGAGAGGGGTGCGATGCGCTTGAGGGGCGGTCGGCCGAACAACAGGGGCCTTCGCCGGGGTATTGGATGTCTGCCGGTGGGTTCACACGAGCACAACTGTCAAGAGGAAACGAGAGCCACGGCACTTCGTACAACAGTACGACGAAGTGAATGTAGGTGTCTCTTGGAATGATGTCAAGTGCTCGGTTCGGGTCCGATGGGTCGCCAGCCCGAAGCCCCGCCAACCCGAGGCCGAAGGCACCTCTCGTTGGTGGAGTCACATTCCCGAAATTGAGAGGAAGGAGATCGTGGAAGACCTGCTCAGGAGGCTTGCAGGATCAGGAAGATGACGGCTTCGACCGTCAAAGCACCTGCGGGGCGAGTACAGGAACGCCCGCCGGTCATCGAACCACGACGAGATGGCTCGTACGCGGCACATCGTCGATTTCCCGAATCACAGCGAGAGATGTTCCCGCAAGAAGTCCGTGAATGCCCCCGTTTGCAACAAACGTCTTGAAATTCCTGTAATGCTCCCTCCCGGCAACGAACTCCACGATCTCGTCGAGAACCGACCAGAGACCCGGAGACACCGGCACGGCATAGTCCCCGATGATGATCCGATCAGCAATCCGGGCTACATCGTGGAGAAGGGGAATTCTCTCGGACTCCTCCACCTCGTGGAGGACGTACGTCAGCACGGCATAGTCGAAGCGGTTGCGCGGATCGGCAGACATCTCGCGCACGGTTGCGTGGCGGAAAGAGATCCCGGGGTGTGGATATCGCTCGAGAGTGCGCCGTGCCCGCTGGATGTTCTTCATTGAAAGATCAACGCCGACAACGCTTCGGCAGTGCCGAGACAGCAGGAAGGCGAGTCGTCCCGTACCACATCCAACATCCAGAACCGTCGACCCCGGCTGGAGAAGCTCTTTGATCTGCGCAAAGAGCGCATCCTGGTTCGGCGCGATCGCCCGATCGTAGAACCAGCCGTCGTACCAGTGTGACGCGTTCCTTCGCTCTGTCTCCATGCTGCACCGGACGTCAGGACGTTCGAATGTTGTTTCGGTACCACTCGACGGTCCGTTGAATCCCGACATCCACCGGGGTCGCCTTCAGTCCGAACTCACTCTCCATGCGACGTGCATCGACGACAAAGGGCTCCGTGAACTCATACATCATTTCCACCGAGGCGCGTGCCCCGGGAATGAAGAACCCCGCGAGCCGCATCGCGGTCGGCGAGAGAACCGAAATCCGCGGCTCAATGCCGAGAATTCTGCATGCCTTCTCCACCATCTCCCCCTGCGTGCAGGCCGGCGCATGGGGTGCGATCCAGACCTTCCCCAGTGCTTCATCACGCGTTCCAAGAATTGCCGCCGCTGTTCCGACATCCTCAATGTAGGCAAACGAGTGCGGCTGGACCGCCGATCCCTGAATCTGCGCCTTCTTCCCTCTCACGAGATTGCCGAAGACCATCCCCCCGAGGGCGGAACCGACGACTCCCGGACCGTAGTAGTCGCTCGCGCGAAGAGCTGTCACACTGGCCTCACCTCTTCTGTGGGCCGCCATGACTTCCTCTGCCATGCGCATCCGCAGTTCTCCCTTCTTCGAACGCGGAGCCAGGGGAGAATCCTCAGTCATGGGCTTCGAAGCATCATACATGTAAAGATTCTCAATGGAAACATACTTCGCACCGGTCATTTTCGCGGCTGCGAGCACTCCCGCCTGGAGACCGGGGAACAAACGGTGCCAGAGGTGATAGGGAGGATTGAGGGCCTGATAGATGACGCTACCCCCACTGGCCGCCACCGCCGCCTGCGCTGCATCTGAAGCGTCCGCCGCCGCTATCTCCACATCAACCGGCATGAGGTCGGGACGGCGGCCGCTGCGGTTGACTGCCCGCACGGGGAGATCGAGCTTGCGCAGGGCCCGGGCCGTCCAGCATCCGACGGGACCCGTGCCGAAGATCACATGAAGAGGTGCAGGCATCGTTCCTTCCCTTGTCGTGTTGTTTCTCAACTATTCCATCAATCGGCTAAGATACAACAACATTGCCTGAACAGCACGCTTGAAGCACTTGAGCCTTTCGGCCGGCTCTTCTCGGCTGCCTGGCTTTGTACCGGGCGGCGTCCCCCGTGCACCGTGGAGACCGAAGCTTCCGGCATTTGACACGGATTCGGAAAATGGGTATGTTCGAGCGTTTCCTGCTGGATTCATCCTCAATTCCGGGGACTCCCGTGAAGTCCTTCCTCGACCGCTTGTTTGCTCTTCCTCAGCTCGGAACCACTGTCCGCTCGGAGGTCATCGGCGGAGCCACGACCTTCGTGACGATGGCCTATATCATTATTGTGAATCCGAAGATCCTGGAGGCGGCGGGCATGCCGTTCGGCGCTTCGATGGTGGCGACGATCATCAGCGCGAGTTTCGGTACCCTCCTCATGGGCGTCTATGCACGGCGTCCCTTCGCCATCGCCCCCTACATGGGAGAGAATGCCTTCATCGCGTACACCGTGGTCAACGTCATGGGGTATTCATGGCAGACCGCCCTGGGAGCGATCTTCATTTCGGGGATCCTGTTTATGATCCTGACGGCGCTTCGCATCCGGAGCTGGCTGGCGAATGCCATCCCGGAGTCGCTGAAGATCTCCTTTGCGGTCGGCATCGGACTCTTCCTCGCGTTCATCGGGCTGAACGAGACCGGCATTGTCGTTCTCGGCGCTCCAGGGGCCCCCGTTCACGTTGGTAATCTCCGACAGCCCTCCGTCCTGCTGGCAATTGCCGGCTTCCTCACGATCGGCATCCTCATGCTGAGGCGCGTGCCGGGAGCGATGCTCATCGGAATCCTCGCAGTCACGGCAGTGTCGTTCGCAACCGGCATCTCTCCGCTCCCGGAGGAATGGACCAGCGCCCCGCCATCGCTGGAGCCGCTCTTCCTCCAGCTTGACATCGTCGGCGCCGTCACGTGGGGCATGTTCTCCGTAATCCTGACGGTGTTCGTCCTGGCATTTCTGGACACACTCGGCACCCTCATTGCGCTCGGCTACAGAGCAAACCTCCTTGACCGCGACGGAAACATGCCGGATATCGAGAAGCCGATGATGACAGATGCCGTGACCACAACGGTTGCGTCGCTCCTGGGAACCACCACGTCCGGCGCCTATATCGAATCCGCCACCGGCATTGCCGCGGGAGCGCGGTCGGGGCTCGCTTCGGTTGTCACGGCGCTGCTGTTTCTCCTGGCACTCTTCCTTGCACCGACCTTCACTGCCGTTCCTGCACACGCCTACGGTCCCGCACTCATCGTCGTCGGCGTGCTCATGCTGACGCCGGTCACCAAGATTCGGTTCGACGACCTAACCGAGTCGATCCCGGCATTCTGCGTCGTTGCGCTCATGAGTTTCACCTACAACATCGGGATCGGGATGACGGCTGGGTTTGTCGCCTATCCCCTCTTCAAGATCGCGGCAGGAAGAATCCGTGAGCTGAAGACAGGGATATGGGTGCTGGGATTCCTCTCGCTGCTGTTCTTCATTTTCTATCCGTACTGAGACCCACGTTCCCGGCGCCCGGCGTGGAGACCGGAGAGGCCTGATCGCGCGACGAGGGCCTCGTCCTCAACGGCGCCTTCACGTCGTTCCCGGTTGCCCTCCGCGTGTCCCCCCACGGAGCGGCTCGAACGAAAGAGATGCTTCTCCCCCCTCACCCTCGTCACCAGGACACGTGCGCATGCCATGGTTGCGCGAGAGCGATTCGTTGCGTCTGATCTTTCCATACACTACATTCACACGACCCGAAGATCATCCTCAATGTTGACAGAGCAAAGGGACCATCATGGACCTCAAGGAAAAAAGTCACTCCGGAAAGCACGGATACTTGTCCGGGAAGCGCGTCCTTCCCCGCCCCGTTTCCGGCGAGAGTGACATCGCCGCCGTGATCCACAATATGGACGCGTACAACGGCGGGCGGCTGAGAGCTGCCTGCCAGCTCATGCGCGACAAAGGTGTCACCAGGATCTACGACATTCTGTTCGACTACGAAGACGTGCTGATGGAAACGGATCGGAGACGGTGCAAGATGCTTCTGCATCCCGAATTCCAGAAGGAAGTGACCGTGCTTTCCGCCGCCTCCGCGTCCAGTCTGAGCGTACCGCAGCAGCGATGGCGGCGTTCGCAGAACCGAACATCCCACCCGAGCCACCAGGATGACGGTGCGTGAACGTGTCCAGGGGCGAGAATCGGGCTTGCCAATTCGCAGCGCACCGAGCTCTCGAGAGCAGGCAGAAACGGCAACGCCCGGATTCTCACCGGGC
>CAYXMK010000208.1:0-4789 GCA_964465905.1 uncultured Ignavibacteriaceae bacterium
GAATTCCCTCACAAGACCAAACAGTCGCCGATGCTCCACTGTGTTCTGAAACACCTTGATGAACTCCGTCTCCCCCATCAGCCGGACCGTGCCATCGGCCTGCTTGAAGGAACGCCTGGCCGCTTCGAGCAGGTCGGAGGCAGACAATCGCCGGCCAATCCCGCGGCGCGCGCGCATCTCCGGCGATCCCGTCGCCGTGGCGATCAGTCGCTTCTGACGAGTATCGACCTCGACGCGCACGTCCACCGTATCGGGCGAAGCACCCATCCGCACAACCGATTCCATGGCTTCCTTGCGGATGCGGAGAATGTCCGCGTCGGTGGGCGCAACCACATTCCGCTCGACGGTGTCGCGGATCATGCCGAGCGCCACGCCGATCGCCGAGATCACTTCGGCATGCTCGGCGATCCAGTGATCCATCTTCAGCTCCGCTGCCGCATACGGAACGACGGCCTCAGCCCCACCTCCCCCGCCGACGAGCGTCAGAAGCGACGGGTCCAGCTTGTATTCCTCGACAAACTCCCGAACGACCTCTTCGATCTTCCTGGATGAGATCTTCAGGATGGCATGCGCCAGATCCTGCACAGACATCCCCAGCTCGGCGGCCAGCGACGAGGCAACGGAGGACAGCGCTCTGTCATCGGCGCGTGCATAGCCCTTCGCCAGGCCCAGCACGTTCGCGGCCTCTGTGGTCGTAAATGCGAACGACGGCCCGGCCTCACCGTCTACAGCGATGCCGAGGTAGTCAGCCGGATCCCCCTCCTGCGGCGAGATGAGGCGCAGCTCTGGCCGGGCAAGCTCCTGCGCTTTCGAAAAGGCGACGTACCGCAATCCGGCAATATGGGCGCTGCGGGGACCGACGTCGATCACGCGCTTCCCTCGAATCCTCGGCATGGAACCGCCGGCGATACCAACCGTGCGGATGTCGAGCGTTCGCACGTAGAGACGATGTCCCCCCACTTCCGCCGACCGGACCATCGGACGGCCGTTCTTCACGATCGAAATATCGGTGCTCGTACCGCCGGCTTCCAGGAAGAGGCCGTCGGAGATCCGGACGAACATCAGTGCCGCGGTGACGCCGGCGGCAGGACCCGAAAGCATGGTAAGAATCGGACGCCGGCGCATCTCGGCGATATCCATGATTCCACCGTCACTCCGCATGATCATCAGCGGGGCCTTGATGCCGCTCTTCCGCACGGAGCGATCCGTCATCTCCGCAGTCTCGAGCATTTTCGGCAACATGCTGGCGTTGATGATCGCGGTGCGCGTTCTCACCCTCAGTCCGTAGAGCTGTGAGATCTCTGACCCTGCCGTCGCAGGGAATCCCATGGACCGCGCCAGCTCGGCTACTCTCTGCTCGAACTCCGGGTGATCCACACCGAAGGCCTCCGACGCCACAATGACCTGCGCACCGTCGGCGCGAAGCTCTTCGAGCAGGTGCTTCACGCGTGATTCATCGAGTCCGGCCGTGACATCGAGGTATCGGTGGAACGTCTTGAGGAATTTCCCCGGCGCAAGCTCGATGTCGGTGATCGTGGTCTGCTGTTTCGCCCTCCACCCTTCCAGACCCTTCCCCAAGCCGATGACACCAACGGGAGCCACATCCCCTTCCAGCAGAGCATTGGTGGCCTGTGTCGTACTGTGCGCAATCAGCACGACATCGGAAGGCCTGATCCTGGCGCGCTTCAGGAGCAGATTGAGCGATTCAACCACACCTTTGGCCACGCCTTCCTTCGCCCGGTGCGTCGTCGGCACCATGGCCTTGCCGACGACGTTGAGCGAGCCGGCGTCCACCGCCACCGCGTGCGTGAACGTCCCGCCGACGTCGATCCCGATTTTGACTCTGCGCGCGCCCATGGTCAGAGAAGGAACTTGAATCCGGCGATGAGCAGTCCCAGCACCGCCACCAGCCAGGAATACGGCAGGGTGCGCCACATGATCGTGTTGACGTCGACCTTCACCTCATTCGCCAGCCACACGTTCTGCGTGTTGGTCGGATCGCTCACACCCTGAATGATCCCCATCGACATGAGGATTCCCATCACTGCGGGGGCCGAGACCCCCGTTGCCATCAGAACTCCCCCCACACCGTAGCCCAATCCCCACACATTCAACGGACCCCGATACAGGGCCAGCGGACCGAGGAGGGAAAACATGAGGACGTACGAGAGAAACGATTCCGGTACCACGAGACTCAGCAGGGGCTTCATGTCCGCCAGCACGGGCCACACGCGTTCGAGCTCGCCCTGTCCAGCTGCGCCGGCGCTCTGGATCAGAGCGTTCCCGGACTGATACCAGTATTTCCCGGGTCCGGACGCCGTCGGCCCGAGGATGGCGCTCAACAGCATGCCGATGCCCAGCATGAGGACGATCGCCGGAATGACGCTCGCGCTCCCCTCAATCACCGAACGAAGCATCATGTTGAGACCCCCCCGCCGGGCTGTGACGAGGATCCCGTACGCAAAACCGAGGATGAACGCCGTGACAAACGGTATGTCATACACGAGAATGAGGACGAGGGGAACAAGAGGAATCAGGTAACTGTACCAACGAATGGGGATATCTGCGCCGCTGCGCCAGAGGCGAAAGAGGTCGCGGAAGACCACCAGCAGCACCAATACTCCCCCCACACCCACCGCACTTCTCAGAAGTCTTCCCAGCACGATTCCGTCCACCAGGGAGAGAAGCCGCTCCGCCGCGGCAAGCGTCAGAATCACGATGACGAACCACCGGACGCCGCGCAGGAGCAGGCGCCGTGAGAACCGCACGGTGCGCGAACGGATCAGCTCGAACGCGATGAAGATCAGCCCCATCACCGCCGTGATCCCGAAGAGAGGAAGTGCGTAGCTCCAGACAACTTCGCTCTCCATCAGCAGAACAGAGCGGTACACCGCCCAGTTGTTGGCATTCAGCAGTCCGCCCAGGCTGATTCCGAACAACACGACCCCGGCGCTCACGTACTCGCGGACACCGATGGAAGCCAGAATGGGCAGGACGATCGTCCCGACCATGATAACGGCTCCCAGTCCGCCGATGGTCGTGAACAGGAGTCCGATGATCGCGAGCATCACAGCGGCCACCACGATGGGATTATCCCCCGCCAGCTCCGCACCCCGTTTGACGAAGTTCTCGGCCACGCCAGACTTCTGCATCAGGAGACTGACCATGCCGCCGAACATGGAAATCACCATCGGATCCGCGAGTCGGATAGAGCCGTCGGCGATCACGGCGAGTGCAAGATCTTCGAGCGTCAGCCTGCCGGCGACAACCTCGAGGAACGCAATCGCCACGGCCATGAGCGGAAGGGCCAGGATGGCGGGAAGCTTGCGGAGGAACATCAGCACAGCGGCCGCAAGAAAGACGACGAGGATCAGGATGGCAATAGTCATGACAGTCTACAGGCGCCCGCCGAGTTGCCTGAGGAGTGTTCGCAGTTTCACGCCGTCGACTGCGCGCGGCGGGATTCCTTCGCTGATCGAGACCGCCGCGGCCACAGCCGCGGCTTCGCCCATGGCCCGGCAGTTCGATTGTATTCTGACAGAGCTCTGCGCCTCAAACGAGCCGGAAAAACATCGCCCGGCCACGAGGAGGTTCTCCGCCTTCAGGGGAACAAGGCAGCGGTACGGTATCTCATGGTACACCCCCGGGGGCAGTTTGCGGAGCTTGAGTTTGTCTTCCTGCTTGTCGCGATGGATATCCAGCGGATAACAGTTCCGGGCGATTGCGTCCTCAAACTTCTTCCCCGTCAGCACATCTTCCGTTGTCAGGTAGTACTCCCCCCGGAATCGGCGGGATTCCCGCACGCCGACCATCGGCGCCGTCATGACAAGATACGCTTGTTCGCAGCCGGGGAGGTACTTCCTGCAGAAGGCAACGTATCTCTGCACGATCTGCCGTCCCTTGATCTGTGCGCGCGTCAGATGGAAGGCATCCGTCCCGTCCACGTCGTCGCTGATCCGTGGACAGTTGAAGGCGAGCTCCCCCGGCCTGCCTGCCATGGAAAACACCTGGAAGTAGTTGCCGTCCGCTTCCTTGAGGACCCCCTCCTCAACCGCTTTTCGAAACAATGGCTCCAGCGTCCACCCTTTGTCCCACACCATCGCCGTATGGATCAGAACCACGTCCGATCCTTCGGCTGTCTCCATGACGTCATGCCGACCGAGCGATCGGAGGAAATCCGCAAAGCGCTTCAGATTCACATTGCCCAGATGGAATCGCACCGAAAACGGCTGGTTCTGACCGGAATCCTTCTCTCCGGACTCGAAGGGCACTCCCGCCTTCCACGCCACGTCACCGTCCCCCGAACAGTCGATCACCCGCTGTGCCAGAATCGCAGATCGGCCCGATTTGTTCACCACCGTGACACCCCTGACCGCCGAGCCGTCCATGATCACGTCGTCGACAAACGTGTAGTAGAGCAGCTCCGCTCCGGCCTCGATGTTCATCTCTTCGAGCACGTGCTTCAGGTATTCGGGGTTAAACCAACCGCGGTTCCCGTCCTTCCAAACGCCGGATTCGTGCAGGGCATTGAGACGCAGATTCACCTCCATGTCGATGCCGCCGTTCAGCGGCTCGCCGTTGATCTGATTCGGCATCATGGGAGTCACCATGGCGCCCGTCTGCGTTCCTCCAAGGAACCCAAACTGCTCCACCACCAGCGTGGACAGCTTCTGACGAGCCCCTGCGATTCCAGCCACTGCGCCCGCCGTGCCCCCGCCCACAATGAGGAGGTCGACTTCCCGTACGACCGGTAGTCGATCGGATGTGATACGCTCAAGATCCATTGGCT
>CAYXMK010000209.1:0-4787 GCA_964465905.1 uncultured Ignavibacteriaceae bacterium
GGAGAAGGAATGGATCCCGCTCCGCTACCAGCACCTGGCAGCCGTCGCCGTCATTGTTGTGTGCGTGGTGCTTTTCTTCCATCAGCTGATCTTCGGCGGCAAGATCATCCTCGCGCAGGATGACATCGGTCCACAGAGTTTCAGCACGCTTATCAATGACGCTCGGGAAGCAGGGATCTTTCCGCTGTGGAATCCCTACATCTTCTGCGGCATGCCCGCCTACGGCAGTCTGATGCTGACAGGGGACCGCACCTTTGACCTCTCGAGCTGGCTCGTCGAACGCATCAGCGGCGCGATGAGCTTCCTGTTGATGAATCCGCAGAACGGCTGGCAGATGTTCTACTACATGATCATGGCCATTGGGATGTACCTCCTCGTGTACCACCGGCTCCGAATGAAAGTCCCGGCCCTCATCGCCGCCCTCGCTACGGTTTTCTCCTCTCACATCATCATCTGGATCATGATCGGTCACGGCACGAAGATCCTCGTGATGACGGCGTTTCCGTACGTCGTGCTCTTTGTCGACCGGCTGCGCGAACGCTTTTCCCTGCTCGACCTGCTGCTGCTGACGCTCGCACTTCATTTCGCCCTCATCGGCGGACACGTGCAGATGATCTTCTACACCTTCCTCTTTGTGGGAGGATACTACGTGTTCTTCTTCGTGAGGGATCTTCTCCGAAAGGAATCGGTCAAAGGGACCCTGCGCTCGGCTCTCCTCTTTGCGGCAGCCGGAGTGGTGGCTTTTCTCATGGTTTCCGATCGGTACTTGTCCGTTCTTGAGTACAACCCCTACTCCATGCGGGGAAGCCCTCCCATCCTGGCTGAGCTCTCGACCTCGGATCAGACGAGTCCCTCCGGCGGACTGGACTATGACTACGCCACAAACTGGTCGCTCTCACCCGGCGAAATGATGACCTTCCTGGTTCCCTCATGGTACGGTTTCGGGTGGCACACGTACGACGGTCCGCTCACGAACAACCAGCCGACGCGCCTGAACACCTACGTGGGTCCTCAACCGTTTACGGACGTGGCACCGTACCTGGGCGTTGTCGTGCTTGCGCTGGCAGTGCTTGGTCTGGTGAAAAACCGGAAGGATCCGTTTGTCGTGTTCCTGGGCATCGTCAGTCTCTTCGCGCTGCTGGTGGCGTTCGGAAAGGAGTTCCCCCTCCTCTACGACCCGATGTTCTCGTACTTTCCTTTTTTCAACAAGTTCCGGGTGCCGTCGATGATCCTCGTGCTGATGTACGTTGCCGTGCCGATTCTCGCTGCGTACGGGATCGTTGCGATGGTACGTGAACGCGACACGCCGCTTTCTCCCCGACAGCTGCAACGCTGGAGGATCGCTCTGGGCGCCCTTGTTGCCGCCGCCATTCTCAGCTTCATCGGCCGCGGTTTCGTGCGTGATGTGTATGCGATGTTTTTCTCCCGCGAGTTCCTCACCGAGCGGCTTGCCCGTTCCTATGGCAACCAGCCGCCGGCCGTCATGGATGAACTGATCCGATTCATCACCTCCTCAGTCACGACCGATATCAGTCTGGGACTGCTGTTCCTGATCGCGGCCTTCGGAGCCCTCTGGCTCTACCGAAGAGGGAAGCTGTCCTACGTGCTCGCTGCCGTCATTCTCACAGGCGTCATTCTCGCCGACCTGTGGAGGGTCTCGTCGAAACCAATGGAAACTGAGCGGAAGGACCGCAAGGAGCAGATCTTCGCAAAGCCGCAGTACGTCGATTACCTTCTGCAGGATCCATCGACGTTCCGCGTGCTTGAGTTCATCAACGGCCAGCCGCCGTACAGCAACATGCTTGCCTACTGGCGGATCCAGAGCGCGTACGGCTATCAGGGGGCGAAGATGCGATGGTACCAGGACATGGTCGATGTGGGAGGAATCGGCAATCCGCTGGTCTGGAAACTCATGAACGTGAAGTACATCATCACGAACAGGCCCGATTCGAGCACGGGGCTTCAGCTTGTCTACAACGGCATCGACCGGAAGATCTATCTCTTCGGAGGCTACCTCCCGCGGGCTTTCTTCGTCAACGGCTATGATGTCGCCAGCGGGCTCGACATCCTTCGGAAGATCCGCTCCCAGGAGTTCAACCCCCGGGAAAGAGCATACTTCCTGGACGACCCCGGACTTCAGCTGGACGTCCCCGCGCCGTCAGCCCACGCAGACATCACACACTACGGCCTCCAAGAGATGTCTCTCGATGTGGTTGCCACCGGCACAAACCTGCTGCACCTCAGTGACGCGTACTACCCGGAGGGATGGAAGGCATACCTCGACGAAAAGGAAATCCCCATCTACCGCGTGAACTACCTCTTCCGCGGACTCGTGATCCCGGCCGGAGCGCACAAGCTGGAGCTTCGATTCGAGCCCCGCGGATTTGCCGTCGGTAAGATGCTCAGTCTTCTCACGAACATCATGCTCCTCGGCGCCTTTGCGTTCCTGGTTGTTCAGGCCGTGCGCCAACGATCATCTCCAACCTGATCAACCGTTTGCCCTTGCAGGTCGAACCCCAGAGAGCCGGCCGGACCACCCGGCGATCGGTCTTCTCGACAGAAGAAGCGAGAGGAGAGAGGGGAACAGAAGCCACAAGCCCGGGGGATCGGCACTCTCTGTGAACGAGAGGGCTGTTGACGCGCGGTGGTGGACCGAAAGAGGAGGGAGTTGGACGTGGATTGACTGTCGGGTCTTTCCCTTGCCGAACTATCTCCGCCAGAGAAACGTGAGAACGAGAGCCGCTACCAGGCAGAGTACTCCGACACTGAACAATGGGTACGGATACGGCTCGGGAGTCTGGAAGTGTACTGAGGCCTGAGTGTCGCGGAGGAATGAGAAGAGGACGATCCCGACTCCGAGCGTGCAGGCGACCCAGGCAGACATCGGAACCCTGACACGCTTTCCCCTCTCCTCGGCACGCACGAAAAGAACTCCTGCGATGATCGTGATCAGAGAGATCACGACAGGAGCCAGCACGGGTGCGATCCAGGGGATCGGAATGAGAAACAACACATCCCAATCCACGAGCGACACCGGCCAGTCGAGCAGGACCTTGAGCCAGAGGTAGTAGGAGAGATCCCACACGCCGAACGCGAGAAGGAAGAAGGCGATTCTTGTCTGCCGTGTCCGTCCGGCCAGCATGCCCGCCGCAAGCAGCATGAGGATTGTGGCAACCTCACGGCCGATTTCGGCAACGGCAACAAACTCGTCGATGGGCTTCAGGGGGAAGGCAAATCCCTCGGGATAGAGCAGTCCCCGGAGACAGACGACAACGCCGGCTTCCACATAGCCGAAGGCGACCGCAAACAGCGCGATCCACAGAAGTGACTTTTTGTGATGGGACATCAGAGAGCCCGGAACCACAGAGCGTTCATAGCCGATGATCCAACCGGCGCTGCACTGTCACCGAGGCTGTCGTCGCGTCGTTCTCAAGCCACCTTCAGGAGTTCCCGCACCCGATCGACCGCCGTCACGGCATCCCGCGCATAGGCATCGGCACCGATCTCTCTGGCAAAACTCTCACTGACCGGTGCGCCGCCGACGATGATCTTGACTGCGGGCCTCAGGCCGGCGGAAGCAAGGGCATCAATCGTGCCCCTCATGCCCAGCATGGTCGTCGTCAGCAGGGCTGACAGGCCGACAAGCTGCGGCTGGTGTTCCCGAACGGCTTCAACAAAACGCTCGGCGGTGACATTCACCCCCAGATCAATCACCTCCATCCCTGCCCCCTGCAGCATGATGCCCACGAGGTTCTTGCCGATATCGTGCATATCCCCCTTGACCGTGCCGAGCACGATCTTTCCTGCGGCCGTTGCCGCAACCCGCTGGAGATGCGGCTTCAGCTGAGCCAGTGCGGCCTGCATGGCAGCTGCCGACTGCAGTACTTCTGGCAGGTACATCTCGCCGCAGCGCATCTGCTCTCCCACAATACTCATTCCCGCGATCAGACCATCCTGCAGGATGGTCTCTGCCGGAACATTCCGGGCGAGGAGTTCCTGTGTCAGTCGGGTCACCTCCTCACGTTTCCCGTCCAGAAGGAGTTGCCGGAGCATTGTCCATTCGTTCAGCGTGGTCATTGTTCCATTACAGGATGCACACAGCGCTGCCGATGGTGGATCTTCCGAGATGTACCGCCGCGCACGCAGCCGCAGAGACTTCGCGCGGCGTGCCGTGATTACCGCCGTGGGAGTTCGAGCCCGTCTCCGCGGCGGAAATATCTGGAAAGAGAAACGGGCAGCTTTCCCCTGATGGGCTGTTTCCCCGTCAACGCTTCCGCCAGTGCAACCTGACTCACCCTCGCGCTTCCAAAACACGCAATCACCGCATCGTAGAGCGGCAGGCGTGCAATGCTGTAGGGATCGCCGCAAGCCGCCGCAACAACCGGTACCCCGAGCCGCCCGATGCGCTCTACGAACTCCTCAGCCGCTGGCGAAAACCCTATCGAACCCTTCCACGCCCCCGTTGCAAGAAAGAGCGCAAGCACGACACCGTCGGCCTGGCGACAGAGCTGAAGAACGTCTCTGAACTCTTCCTCGCGTGAAGCATTCGAGAGTCGGGAAAGGGACACCTGCCGCACGCCCTGCGCGAGCGTCTCCCGCAGAGCATCGCCCATGTCCAGGCTCGGCTCGTTTGTCATCACAACCAACCGGATTTCCGCCCCTTTGCGCAGGGGAATGAGCGCGCCCGTGTTTCGCAACAATGTGACCGATCGCCGTGCCGCTTCCAGAGCCAGCTCCCGTGCCTCAGGAGATCCCACGGTTTCAGAAATCTTCAACGGATCAACAGC
>CAYXMK010000210.1:0-2700 GCA_964465905.1 uncultured Ignavibacteriaceae bacterium
GGAGCGGGATGGGTATACGTGAGTGAAGGTACCGGCTACTGGGGTCCGCCGATGAGAGTCGGCACGCGGTCGGAAATCACTCTGCTAACGCTTCGGAGAGCGGAGTGAGCCAGAGCCTGTCAGGAAGTCGTGAACAGCTTCCCGCCAGTTCCTGATCTCCACTCCCAGTGTCGCGCAAATCTTCCGGTTCGACATGGCGGAAAACCGCGGGCGCTGCGCCTTGGTGGGGAACGTGCTCATGGGAACAGGAATCACGATATTGGGGAGGTTGAGCACGTTAACGACGTGTCGTGCAAGCTCGTAGCGGGAGGCGTAGCCACTATTGGTGAGATGGTAGAGACCGGTGAGGCCGCGCTCGACCGCTTCCAGCGTAACGCGGGCCACGTCCGCTGTGGAGGTGGGGACCGAAACCTCATCGGCACTGATCTTCAGCACAGAACTTGTCTCTGCCCACTGCCGCAGTTTGTGGATGAAATTCTGCGGACCCTCTCCGAACACCCAGCTCAACCGGAACACCAGGGAGCGATCGGTCTCCTCGAGGGCGGCCCGTTCACCGGCCAGCTTGCTGGCGCCGTAGACCCCCAGCGGATTCGGCGCATCCTCTTCTGTGTACAGTCCCCCCTTCGTGCCGTCGAACACGTAGTCCGTGCTGAAGTGCACGAGCAGGCACCCGCGCGTCCGGCAGATGTGCGCGAGGTGCTCCACAGCCGTGTGATTGATGCGAAACGCCGTCTCGCGGTTATCCTCCGCGGCATCGACAGCGTTGTACGCGGCGCAGTTCAGAATGACGCCGGGCGAGAAGCGATCTACGACCGCTTGCAGGTTCTCCGGGTTGGTGACGTCGCATTCCTGCTCGGGCGGTGCCTCGAAGGGACGCTGTCGCGCAGTGAGCTGGCGCACGAATTCGCGCGCCAGCTGTCCGCTCGAGCCGAGGATCAGAATGCCCGTGCCGTTCATGGTCGCGGACGCCGTCGTTTCAGGTTGGTGATCAAGGCAGGATCGTTCCGGAGAAGGGAGGACTTCTTTGACCGGGGGAATTGTTTGATGCGCCGTTCGGCCGACATGGCATCACCCAGCGTCTTGAGTTGCAACGACCAGAGAAGCTTCACCGGCCTCCGAAGTAGAGTGTACCGGCTCCCGATCCCTCGGTTGTGCTGTTCGACTCTCCGTTCAAGATCCGTCGTGCAGCCCGTGTAGTACGAGCCGTCGGAGCATTGCAGAATGTACACCCAGGCCTTCTTGACGGGAGACACGGGATCAGTCGGAAGGAGGAGGTGATGGTGCGGTTGGAACCGGGCGGACATCTGCCAGCTTCCTCTCCCACTTCCACACCAGCCCATCCTCGGGATCGACCACTTCGCGGACGAATTGCAGTCCGTTCTTCTCCAGAACGCGTGTGGAGGCGTTCCGTTCGGGGAGCGTATGGGCGATGACCGAACGCACGAGACCCGACTCCCGTGCGATGCGCAGGAGCTCCTGAGCCATGGACGTGGCGTAGCCCCTGTGCTCAAACGGCGGGAAGGTGTAGTAGGCAATCTCCACCACGCCGTTCACCGGTTCCCCTTTGAACGCGCAGCTGCCCACAATCAGCCTCGATTCCTGGTCTACGCCTAGGTAGCCCAGCCACATCGGATCGCATTTCTTGGCTTCGAGCAGTCCCTGAATCTGCAGAGCGACGTCCCGCAGAACATTGGTGACATCGCCAATCTGTGCCTCCCGTTCGCGCTGGAAATCCTCGGGATGCTGCAGGATCTGCTCGATCACGGGAGGGTCGAGGTTCAGGAGTGTGACGGCGGGCATGAGTACTGACCGAAAGGGTTGCGGCACATCATCAACTCACGATGCTCTGGCTGAGTCGGATGCGCCGGAGTTGTGCAGGGCGGTCACCGGCCGGTGAGCCGCGCGACCGCCCCTGCACTCGAGTACTCGCTTATTCCTCTTTCCCCGACTGGAGCGCCAGGTAGTTCTGCAGACCCATCTGCTCGATCTGCGAGCGCTGGATCTCCGTCCAATCGACATGTCCTTCTTCCATCTTCAGGATCTTCGTCAGCAGGTCGGCTGTGGACTGGTCGTCAACCTCACCGGCAAGCCGGATGGCAGCGTTGTATGCTCGCACGGCGCTCAGTTCGGCCTCCTCGTCGCTGCCGATGATCTCCTGTACGGTCTTGCCGATCTTGATGGGACTTGGTTTCTCCACCACGGGCATTCCTTCCAGAAAGAGGATGCGTTCGATCAACCATTCAGCGTGGTGCATTTCATCCTTCGCCTGCTTTTCCAGGGACTCGTGCAGCTTCTCATATCCCCAGCTGGCGCACAGTTCCGAATGCACCATGCACTGGCTGATGGCCGCAAGCTCGTCTGCAAGCAGGGAGTTGAGTGTCTTGACCAGTTTCTCGTTTCCTTTCATACCGTATCTCCTTTAATCATGCTGAGCCCTCGTCGGAGGGCGGGGTGTTCTCTGACGCGCGGAGCCTCGGAAAAGGCAGTCGCTCCGGCGGGCGGTAATATCGCGAGGAATCTATTCGTATTCAAATACTTTGGGCGGCCGGGCCACGACGGGGCCGATGGGCTCCCGAACGCGACTTCGGATTCACGCCGACACTTCTACAGCTGTACCCGTCGACGGACATAGTTCGTGTAGTCCTCGAGAATCGGATCGTACTCCGCGGTGAAGAGCGGAGACGAAATGAGGAAGTCGGC
>CAYXMK010000210.1:2800-4779 GCA_964465905.1 uncultured Ignavibacteriaceae bacterium
GCTTGTCTTCTCCGGAAGCCGAGCCGCCGTCGCCCTTCTCGCTGTACGTTCCTGCGGAGATAGATTCTGCTGATGAAGTACGCGGTGACCGAGCCGGTGGCGATCATGGCGACGAGGAACAGGGAATAGGCGATGCGCCAATCGATTCCCTGCGTCATCATGGTGAACTCCGACATGCCGCCGATGCTCGCGATCAGATTGAGGGGAAGAAACACGACGTTGATCAGCGTGAGGTTCTTCAGCAGCACATTCATGTTGTTGTTGACAAGGCTGCCGCGGGCGTCCATGAGTCCGGAGAAAACCGTCGAGTAGATCTCGGCTTGCTTGAAGCACTGGTTGTTCTCGATGATGATGTCATCGATGATCTCGACGGTCTCCGGGTCGAGGCGGACCTTCTCGGCGTGGCTCTTCAGTTTCACGAGCACACCGTTGTTGGCGTTGACGGCATTGAGGTAGTACACGAGACTCTCGCTCAGGTTGAACATCTGAATCAGGTGTTCATTCGCCATCGACGTATTGATCTTCTGCTGGAGTTCCCGCGAAATCCACTTGATGATCTTGAGGTGCTCGAGGTAGTGATGAATCGTGTTGTAGAGGGCGTTGAGCATCACGTCCTGTGGTGAGCGGGGTTTGCAGATCTGCCGTGCCCCGGCGCCGAACAGGGGAACATCCTCGGTCATGACGACGATGAGCCGCTCGCGGGTCAGGAAGAAGCCGACGGACGCCACATTGAAGAAGAAGTTGTCCTGTCCGGAGTAGTTCGTCGGGCGTTTCCAGATCAGCGTCATACCCTCGTCGAAGAATTCGATCCGCGAGACCTCATCGGGATCCAGAGAGGACGACAGGGTGTGGTCGTCGATGTCGAACACCGTGCGGAGCGTGTTCTTCTCCGCATCGTCCGGATGGATATACACCTGCACGGGGCTGTCATCGGCTTCCGACATGACAAGCGCGTTCTCGACGAGCCGGTATTTCTTGACCATGGCACAGACTCCTTCCATCAAGAATTCACGGGGGGACCCGGAAGGCCGGTTGCATCCGGTACTGTGGGCCGGATCGGCAGCGGCCGGGGCTTGATCACCGACATGGCGATGGATGCGATCAGGACGAGCGCGACGACCAGCAGGGCAACTCCAATGGGGATCGGGAAGATGTCCATGATGATCATCTTCACACCGATGAACGCCAGAATGATCGACAGGCCGAACTTCAGGTAGTGAAACAGGTTCATCAGCCCGGCCAGAGCGAAGTAGAGGGCGCGCAGACCGAGGATCGCAAAGACATTGGAAGTGTAGACGATGAACGGGTCCGTGGTGATGGCGAAGATGGCCGGGATGGAATCAAGTGCGAACACGAGGTCGGTGGTCTCGACAACGATCAGCACGATGAACAGCAGCGTCGCGTACGTCTTGCGGTTCACTCTGACGAAGAACTTCCCCTCGCAGTAGCTGGGGGTGACGGGAGCCACCGATCGGAAGAATCGCACCAGAATGTTCCGCTCGGGATGCACCTGTTCGCCCTCCTTCTGGAACGCCATCTTGACGCCGGTGAACACCAGGAAGAGCCCGAAGAGGTAGAGGATCCAGTGGAACCGGTTGATGAGCGTGACGCCCACGGCAATCAGCAACCCCCGCATGACCAGCGCCCCGAGAATGCCGAGGAACAGTACACGGTGCTGGTACCTGGCCGGCACCTTGAAGTACGAGAAGATCATCAGGAACACGAACAGATTGTCGACGCTGAGGGACTTCTCGATCAGGTAACCGGTGAAGAACTCGAGGGCCGTCTGGGTGTCGGTGTAGATATACAGGCCCACGTTGAAGATCAGGGACAGGACAATCCAGAATACGCTCCAGAGCAACGCTTCCCTGATCTTGATCTCGTGCGCCTTCCGGTGGATGATCACCAGATCGAGCACGAGCATGAAGACGATGAAGACGTTGAAGACGACCCAGAGCCAGAGTGCGTGTTCGTGGGGC
>CAYXMK010000211.1:0-4748 GCA_964465905.1 uncultured Ignavibacteriaceae bacterium
GGGACGTTCTTCGAAATCCCCCTTCGGCTCAAACGGTTCCTCGCACGCGAACGAGGTCACCGATACAAGGAGGAGAAACCGAAGGACCGCGGCCCGCTTCATAGCCGCACCTTCAGGGAGAGAGTGGGGAGGAACGGAAGCATGTAGGTCCGTTTGCCGGTGTCCCGATCGAGGTAGAAGATGTTCTTCCTGTCATAGGCATTGACGAGAGCCGCCTCCACCGTCCAGTCCGAGCTGTAGACACGGAAATCTTTGCTGATGCCGAGATCCAGCCGGTGGTAGAAGGGGAGCCGCCGGCTGTTCCTCTTCCCCCAGAAGATGACCGGTTCATACACGTCGGGATCGTCCCAGTACCAGACCGAGCCGAAATTCAGCCGATCGTAGTATCCCGCAATCGGCGTGAAGGGCATGCCCGTCCTCAACATCCAGGTGGCCTGCACATTCCAGCCGCTGCCGAGATCTGCGCCGGCCAGAAGACTCACGGCGTGCCGGGTGTCGTAGCGGGGATAGGAGCGCACAGCGCCGATGATCTTGTGCGCCCAGCTCAGCGAGTAGGAAGACTTGAAGACATATCCCGGGGGCTGGATGTCGATGACGGCCTCCACCCCGTACGCGTCGCCGTCGACGTTCACGAAGTCGGGGTCCCGCTCCGTGAACTTCTTCGCGTTGGCGTCGATGAGATCGCTGATGGGCTTGTAGTAGGCCTCCAGCTCCACCGTGAACCGGTCCGTCACGTACGCTTTCAGGCCGACCGCCGCATGAACGGCGAGGGAAGAATTGACATTCCCCGGCGTGATGATCCACGGCTCGAGCACGGAGATCAGTTCGTTTTCATCCACCAGCGTGACGACCTCCTGGGAGTACCAGCCGAAAGCTCCTTTCAGGGCCAGCACCGGATTGGGGCGGTACGTGACGCTGATCCGCGGTTCGTACAGGATCGGCCGGTAGTGGGAGAGGGCCGAGAATTTCAGGCGCACGCCGATGGTGGCTCCCAGGGACTCCCAGCGGTAGAACTTGTAGTCGGCGTACAGGTTCACATCGCGTCCGTACTGACGGAACAGGATGCTCTGTCCGTAAGCGTTCGTCTGGTCCAGTCCGATGCGGACGAACTTGCTGTGGAGACCGAAGGCCACTTCGTCCCGGCTGTCGTAGATGTACGTGAAGTCGAGGTTTACCGTCAGATCCCGCACCGTGTTCCGGCGAGGAAGGGCCGAGCTGAACTTCGGATTCATGAAGGCGTCCAGCCCGCTGTGGGCGACCGTCAGCGTGGAGTAGAGTGGACTCGCCCAGACGCGGTACCAGTTGAGGCCGACCACCTTGTTGCGGATGCCGTAGTCGGAGCGGAACGGGTCGTCGTGACGGACGTCATCCTCGCTGAGGAAGGTGAAGAGTACGAAGCGGCTGTTCTCGTCGATGCCCGCGTTCTGAAACGTGACTTTGGCGAAGGCGTCGTAGAAATCGAACGGCGCTTCGCGGCCCGAGAGGTACTTCTTGAGGACGGCCGCATACCAGCTCTTGCGTCCGCTGACGAAGAACGATCCGTCGGGGACGGGTCCCTCGATCGATAGTTTTCCGGAAAGCATCCCTGCCTGAGCCGTCCCCGAGAGCCGGTTCCGGTTTCCGTCTCTCGTGACGACGTTCAAGACCGACGACATCCGTCCGCCGTACTCGGGCGGGAATCCCCCCTTGTGGAACTCCATGGCGGAAACGATCTCCGGATCGATGACGCTGAAGATCCCGAGCGTATGAAAGGGGCTGTAGATCGTGGCGCCGTTCAGGAGGACGAGATTCTGGTCGCTCCCCCCGCCTCGGACGTAGTACCGGGAAGAGACGTCGCTGGTGGTGCTCACGCCCGGAAGAAGCTGCAGCACGCGGAACAGATCTGCCTCCACCCCCTTCGGCAGCATCTTGATGTCCTGCAGGGAGAGCTTCTTGAGTCCCAGATCGGCTTCGTGCGGGCGCGACGGTTGCTGGCCGATCACCACGGCCTCTTCCGTCCTGATGACCCCCGGTCGCAGTCGTATCTTCAGTTCGGTGATCTCCCGGCTATGGATCACCACGGGAATCTTCCGGGCGGCATAGCCGAGGTGCGAAATGATCAGGACCTGCCTGCCGGGTGGAATGTGGGGGATGATGTAGTAGCCCGTGGGGGTGGTCGTGGATCCGAGCGAAGTGCCCTCGATGATCAGATTGGCGTACGGGACCGGCTCGCCCGTCGTGGAGTCCGTCACAAAACCCCGCAGAATGCCCGGCTCCTGATCCACCTGTGCCGCAGCGGGAGAGAAGCAGAAAGAAATGAGCGCGGCGGTGAAGAATCCGCTGCAGTATCGTCGGCGCGTCGTCAAGAAGGTTCAGCTGCGCGCAGAAGTCCGCGTCCGGGCGAGGAACGGACTGTGCGCGCCCTCTCCCGGTCAGTAGTCGATGGAGAGGATTCTTCCTTTGGTGAACGTGAAGAATGCGTCCTTCTCCGCGACCCGGACCCCGTTGCGCAGGTCCTCGGGATTCTTTCCCAACACCTTCATGCAGCCGGGACACGCCATGACGGTAACCCCTCTCGTGAGGAGGCTATCCAGCACGGCGTGGACCGACGGAAAGTGACTGAACGCCACGTCCGGGGCATCCTTGACCACCACGTTGATCGCCATGATGTCGCAGTACACGAGGACGTCATGATCGGCACTCATGAGGTCCGCCATGCGGAACGCCATAGCAACGCGGTGGGGGTCTTCCTGTCCGTGGGACAGATGGATGAAGACGCCGTCACGAGGTGTCTGCTGAGCGCAGCCGGTGAGCGCCAGCATCAGGAGAAGTGACGACAACGTGAGAACGAGGATGTGTCTCATGGCGGCTCCTTTGCTTTGTGAAGCGATGGTAATCTCCTCGTCGGAGGGGGGTATGGATGGAAACGGTGCATCGGTTCGCACGAGGATTGTCTACTCGACGCGGTAGTCCCAGAGTTTTAGGGGGAACTGGTTCGGGAGAACGACGATGTCGTCGATGCGCACACGCGGCGGGAGTTTCGCGAGAAACAAAACAACCTCGGCTACATCCTCCGGGTGCATCATCGCATCCCGCACTTCCTGCGGAAGGGGCGTCAGCTTCTTGTCCCAGATCGTAGTGTTCGTCGGACCCGGATTGACCATGCAGACACGAATTCCGTGCTTGTGATTCTCGGCCAGGAGCGCCTGGGTGAGACCGACCGCCCCGAACTTGCTCGCCCCGTAGGGGGCGACGAGGGGAGCCGACTTCAGTCCGGTGATGGATGCAACATTGATGATGGTACCCGAACGCCGCTCGCGCATCGAGGGGAGCACTGCGCGGCAACAGAGGAACATACCCCGGAGATTTACGTTCACGATCCGATCCCACTCCTCGATGCGATAGTCGGCCACTTCGACCGGAGCCACCGTTCCGACGCCGGCGTTGTTCACGAGGAGATCGATAGGCCCCAGAGTCTCAGCGGCGATGCGAAAGGCCCGATCAACCTGGAGCGGATCGGCGACGTCGCACTCTAGTGGAAGCACCCTTACGGCGCCGCAAGCCAGCTCAGCGGACAGTTGTTGGAGATCGGCAAAGGTGCGGGAGCAGACGGCGACGTGGATCCCTTCTCCGGCCAGAGCTTTGGCAACGGCGCGTCCGATGCCACGACCGGCCCCCGTGATGAAGGCAACATCTCCCTTCTTGAGCACTGTGTGTTTCTCCCTAGAGTTCGACGGTTCGTCCTGATTGGGATGACTTCAGAATTGCCTCCTGCACTTCGACGACGTGGAGCGTATTCTGCGCAGAGGTGGGGAATGTGAGGTTTCGTTCCCGCACGGCTGAGAGGAACGACCGAAGCGATTCGGTAAAAGCGCCTTCGAGCTTTCCGTTCACTTCCGTTGCGGTGACCGGCCCGCCGAACACCGTCCGTTCACTTCTGTCGTGGAAGTATAGACAAAGTTCACGGGAAGAGCCGGCCAGAAAAGCAGTGCCCTTGCTTCCGATCACTTCGAGGGAAGTATCGGCGGCATGCGGGAACGTATCAGGGAGGATCCAGCTCGAATGGAGTGAGACGACTGTACCTTGCCGGCATTGGAGGATGGCCACGAACCCGTCGGTGACATTGGCAAGTCCCCGTTCCAGCGCGAGGGCTCCATTGTGGGCGAAGGCCGTGACCCGGACGACGCGGTCCTGCAGCCAGTGGAGGATGAAATCGATGTCGTGACTCGACATGAATCGAATGGGATCGGTTCTGTCGGCCCACGTGATCATTCTCTGCGGCACCCAGGCGGCGTCCCATCGGTGCGATTCGATGAAGGCAATGGTGCCCATCCGTCCCCCGGCAATCAGGGATTCTATGGTGCGGTTCTCGGGGAGCCAGCGCTGGCTGTAGTTGACGATGAGCACGCGTTTGTTCCTTGACGCGCAGTCGATGAGGTCTCGCGCTTCTGATGCGCTCATCGCCAGGGGCTTCTCGACGAACACGTCGATGCCTGCCTCGAGGCACGCTCGAACGGGCTCCACATGGGCGAAATCGGGCGTTGCCACGCTCACAGCCTGCAGCGATCCCGTGCCGCCGGGGCCGAGAGTCTGAATCATCTCGCGGTAGTCTGTGAACGCCGCCGCGCTGTACTGACGCGCCAGCGCTTCGGACTTCTCTACTGCCTTGTCGGCGAGAGCTACCAGCTTCGTGTCGGACTGCTCGGAGTACACGCGTGCGTGCCGGGAACCGAGGATCCCGAGCCCAATAACTCCCACCCCAATTGTCT
>CAYXMK010000212.1:0-4732 GCA_964465905.1 uncultured Ignavibacteriaceae bacterium
AGAGTTCCAGTCGACAGCAACCGTTCCCCAGCGTACTCCAGCGACCCGTGCGACCGAAGACCCGCAGACAGGTTTCCCACTCGGCATACCAGCCCCCTCCGCGCGGTCTCCCCGAGCCCGTAGGTTCCACCTATCGCAAGTCTGTGCTCGACAACGGCATGCGTGTCGTTTCTGAGCAGATACCGCACGTCCGGTCCGTCACCATCGGCGTCTGGATCGAAGCGGGCTCGCGGGATGAATCTGCCGAAACGAACGGAATCTCCCACTTCCTGGAGCACATGGTCTTCAAGGGAACTCGGAGGCGGAGTCCCACCGACATCTCCCGGAGCATCGAGTCCGTGGGAGGGTACCTGAACGCGTTCACCAGTAAGGAGCATACCTGCTTCTATGTGCGGGTGCTGGACCAATACGCCGGCCTGTCCATGGACGTCCTCTCCGACCTGGTGCGGAACGCAACGTTCCCGCAGCACCAGATGGAGAAGGAGAAGAATGTTGTCATCGAAGAACTCCGGAATGCCGAAGATGATCCCGACGATATCATTCATGACTATCTCGAGAAGGCGCTCTACGGCGATCATCCGATGGGATATCCGGTGATTGGAACGGAGAAGAATGTCCGATCCTTCACGCGGTCGGATCTTCATTCGTTTCGCAAGAGCTTCTACCATCCCCGCCGGATGGTGATTGCGGGGGCGGGCAACATCCGTCATGAGGATCTCGTGCAGCTGTCGGAACGGTTCTTTGGAACCTACCACAATGGCAGTGCCGCACCGGCCGTGCGTCAACGTCCCCGGGTTCAGAAGTTGGTCCGGGCGGAATTTCCCAAACCCATTCAGCAGGCGCACATCTGCCTGGGAGTCCGCGGCTACGACATCAGAAGCGAAGAGCGGTACCCTCTCCTGGTGCTCAATACGCTCCTGGGGGACGGGATGAGCTCACGCCTGTTTCAGAACATCCGCGAGAAGTACGGATTCGCTTACAACGTCTATAGTTTCGTCAATTTCCAGAGCGACTCGGGTTCGATGGGGGTCTATGTCGGCACGGATCAATCCCATATCGACGATTCCCTTTCTCTGGTCGACAGGGAAATCCGGCGGCTGGCAGCGCGGGCGGTTTCGAAACCGGAGCTTTCCCGCACGAAAGCCCAGCTGAAGGGGAACATGATGCTCAGTCTCGAGAACATCCCCAACCGCATGATCCGTCTTGGGACTTCCGAACTCTACTTTGAGGAACTCACGTCTCTTGACCACATGCTGGCAAAGGTCGATGCCGTCACGCCGGAAGACGTGCAGAGAGTGGCGACGGATCTCTTTGAGCGAGAGGAACGCGCCCTTGTGATCTTCAGGCCGCAGGGAAACGGAGCGACTTCGTCCAGTTCGGGGACTTCATGAGGACACCGGAGATGGCCCACGTGACCGTTGATGCATCGCTGCCTCCTCCCGCAACTACCGCTGTGGGGATATCCCGCCGGGCTGCTGCCATGCAAGCGTCTCCGCTGCGAAAGCTGGCTGCCGCGGCCGAGGCTCGCAAGAAGCAGGGCATCAACGTCTACCACCTCAACATCGGCCAGCCCGATCTTCCCACCGCGCCGGAGGTGTTCGAGACCATCCGTTCCCTCAACCTGCCGACGATCGCGTACGCCCCGTCGAACGGCATGCCTGCAGCGATCGCAGCGTGGAAAGCGTATTTTGCGGGGTTCGGCATCGACTTCGACGAACGTGAAATCATCGTCACGACGGGAGGTTCCGAGGCGATTATCTTCGCGCTCTCTGCCATTGCTGACGCGGACGAGGAAGTGATCGTCTTCGAACCCTTCTACACGAACTACAACGGGTTCGCGACGCTTGCCAACGTCCGTCTCCGTCCGGTTTCCCTCTCCATCGAAAACGGCTTTCATCTTCCCCCCCGGGAAACCATCGAACGGCATGTGGGTCCGAAGACGCGCGGCATCCTCGTCTGCAGTCCGGCGAATCCGACCGGTACGGTGTATTCCCGCGAAGAAATGCAGTCCCTCGTCGATGTCGTGCGGGACCGAGGCCTGTTCCTGCTCGCCGATGAGGTGTACCGGGAGTTCGCCTACGATGCGCCGTTCACCAGTATCATGGAATTTCCTGAAATCCGGGACCGTGCCGTGGTGCTGGACAGCACCTCGAAGCGTTTCAACGTCTGCGGGGCCAGGATCGGAGCGCTGGCAAGCCACAATGCCGAGGTTGTGCAGTCGGCCTTCAAATTTGCCATGGCTCGTCTTTCGGTAGCGACCATCGAACAGCTCGCCCTGGTGCCTCTGCTGAGGGACTCGCGCAAGTACACTCAACCCATCGTTGAGGAGTTTCGGCGGCGACGCGATGTGGTCTACGAAAGCCTGAGAATGATTCCCGGCGTGACAACCTACAAGCCCGAGGGTTCTCTCTACATCATGGTCGGACTTCCGATCCGCGATTCAGAACGCTTCGCCAAATGGCTGATCGAGGAGTTCGACGTCGACGGGGAGACGGTCCTGCTGGCGCCCGCACAGGGCTTCTATGCCACACCGGGGAAGGGAACATCGGAGGTCCGGCTTGCGTTCATGATCTCGCGACCTCAGCTGGAGCGATCTGTAGAAATTATCCGCAAGGGGCTGGAAGTGTATCGATCTGAAGTGGAGAAGGGATGACGATGCCGGACGCGCAACCGGGAACGGTGAAGATTACCATTGACGACAAGGAGGTCCGGGTTCCGTCTGGCCGGACGGTGCTTGAGGCGGCTGTGGATCACGGAATTGAGATTCCTCATTTCTGCTGGCACCCGAAGCTGTCGGTTGCGGGCAACTGCCGCATGTGTCTGGTGGAAGTGGAGAAGATGCCGAAGCTTGCCATCGCGTGTTCCACACAGGTGGCCGACGGGATGGTGGTGCGAACGAAGAGCGAGCGTGTCCTCCAGGCCCAACACGCGGTGATGGAGTTCCTGCTCATCAATCATCCGTTGGACTGTCCGATCTGCGACGAAGCCGGCGAGTGCAAACTCCAGGACTACGCGTACAAGTACAGCATCGGTCACAGCCGCTTCGAAGAAGACAAGGTCCACAAGCCGAAACGATTCCCGCTGGGACCACATGTCATGCTGGACGTGGAACGGTGCATCATGTGCTCCCGGTGTGTCCGGTTTGCCGAGGAAATCGCCAAACAGCCCGTCCTGACCTTCACGCAACGCGGCGATCACGTGGTGCTGACGACGTTTCCGGGTACTGAGCTCGATACTCCCTACTCCATGAACGTGATCGAGCTGTGTCCGGTGGGAGCGCTCACAAGTCGGGATTTCCGTTTCCGTGCGCGTGTGTGGGAAATGTCTTCGACCGATTCGGTGTGCGCGGGCTGTGCCCGCGGCTGCAACACCCACATCTGGGTGCGCAACAACGAAATCCTTCGTCTCACGCCGCGCTGTAACGAAGAGGTCAATTCCTACTGGATGTGCGATGAGGGACGTCTCAATACCTTCAAGCACATCAACGGTCCGGACCGTCTCAACGGTCCTCTCGTCCGACGGGACGGGGTTCTTGAAGAGGTTGGCTGGGACGAAGCAGTTGCCGCCGTTATCTCGGGATTGAAGGGGATCAAGAAGGGGGAGATTGCCGGGCTCGGATCAGGGTACGCAACAACGGAAGACAACTACGTCTTTCAGAAGTTCGTCAAGGACGTTCTGGCCACCAAGCACCTTGGTCTGATCCCGCATGTGAAGGAGGGGGGAGATGACGAGTTACTGATTCGGGCTGACAAGACCCCGAATACGCTCGGTGCTCTCGCCGTTGGTATTTCCCCGGGTGCAGGCGGCAGAGACGCGGCCGGCATTCTCGAAGGCATACGCTCGGGAGTGATTCGGGCCCTCTATGTTCTCGAAGACAATCCTGCCGCACTTCCGGAATGGAAGACCGCCCTTTCCGAGGTTGAGTTCCTCGTCGTCCATTCCTCCGTTCACAACGAGACCACAGCCCTTGCGGATGTCGTGCTCTCCTGCTCGACGTATGCCGAGAAACACGGCACGTTCGTGAATTTTCAAGGTCGAATTCAACGCCTGAGGCCGGCCGTGGCGACGGCCGACGCTGATCGGGCTTTGGATGGAATGGCCATGAGCCGCTGGGACAAGTTTGCCGCGCACAACGACCGGTGGGGAAGGCCTGTGAAGAAAGACGCGCGCCCGAGCTGGCGCATCCTCCTCGCAGTTGCCAATGGCCTGGGAGGCAAGATGAAGTACACCATGGCCGAGGATGTGTTCCGCGAAATGGCGGACCGCCTTCCCGCGTTCAAAGGGCTGAGCTATCAGACCGTTGGCCTGCGCGGTGTTCCGCTGAGGACGCCGGTGGCCGAACCTCTCTCTCTGCGTACACGCTGAACGGTACCGACGATCCCATGGATATGTTCCTCATTCCGGCCATCAAGATTGCCATCGTCCTGGGTGTTCTCCTGGGTGCGGCGGCGGTGCTCGTCATTGTCGAGCGACGCATGAGCGCGTTCATTCAGAACCGCATCGGACCCAATCGGGTCGGCCCCTGGGGAATGCTGCAATCGGTTGCCGATGTCGTGAAGCTCCTGATGAAGGAGGATATCGTGCCGCGGCTCGCGAACAAGCGACTGCACGACCTTGCACCGATCATCTCCATCGGCGTCGCCATGAGTCTCTTCGCCGTCATTCCCTTTGGTGATACGATAGAACTCTTCGGCCGGACCATCAAGCTTCAGATCGCTGATGTGAACGTTGG
>CAYXMK010000213.1:0-1347 GCA_964465905.1 uncultured Ignavibacteriaceae bacterium
CAGTGGCTCCTGATAAAAAGAAAACACGGGGTCAGGAGCGCAAGTTCCGTGCGGCGGCATCTCCTCGAGCGTGTCCAATCGGAATGATCTCCCCGTCTGTAGCCTAACCGTAGAGTCCGGATACCAACAAAAGGCCGGTGATTTCGCGTACACGAATGGGAGGAAGTGTCTCTGGCCTTTTCCCAAGTGGCGGTGCACGCGAGTCTGCGGCCGTTGCGATTCTTTGAAACAACCCGACTTCTCTGTACATTTGCAAAGTGGATCAAGTTCCCCATCAGGCGTGAGCGTCGGCAAAGCGATGATTGAGGCAGTCCTCTTCGATCTCGACGGTGTACTGGTTTCGACAGACGAGTACCACTACCGGTCCTGGAAGCGGCTCGCCGACGAGGAGGGGTTTGATTTCTTTGATCACGAGTTCAATCATCAGTTCCGCGGCGTCGCACGGATGGAGTGTGTGGAGATCATCACGAAGGCCTCCGGCCGGACCTATTCCGCCGAGCAGAAGAAAGAGCTGGCAGAACGAAAGAACCGATACTTCGTGGAATCCCTGTCGGCTGTGACTCCTCGTGAACTGCTCCCGGGTGCGCTGAGTGCTCTGCAGGAGCTGAGGAAGCGGGGCATCAAGATTGCTGTGGCGTCCAACAGCCGCAATGCCGGCACCATCATTGCCCGGGTGGGCATTGAGGGTCTCCTCGATGCTGTCGTTGACGGCTACGGCATCGAAAACTCGAAGCCCGATCCCGAGGTGTTCCTGCGGGCCGCCGAGAAGGTTGGAGTTGCGCCGGAGCGGTGCGTGGTCGTGGAGGATGCTGCTGCCGGCATCGAGGCAGCACGGAGAGCACGTATGAAGGTGCTCGGCATCGGATCTCCCGACCGACTCAAGGGTGCAGACCTTGTGGTCTCCGACCTCAGCGCTATTTCCGTGGATCAGTTGCTCACTCTGTGAGCGTCAGATCGGTTCCCGAAGCAGGTATCGTTTGTCCGCGACGCACTGTCTGCATCCCCCGGGGGTCTGACTGTTGATCGTCAGGCATCGTCGGCCCGATGGCAGATTCAGAATCTTCTCCCTTGTTTCCCCCCTGGTGTAACCTTCAGCAGTACTTTCCGTCTAATGAAGTGCAGTGCATCCTTTCTGACTTCCTCTGCACGCTCGAGTACGGAGTCCTGCCATGAACCGGCCATCCGTTCTGCTTCTTCTGTTCGTCTTTCTCGGATTCTCCAATTCCTTCTCCCAGGGCGGGTTCAACATCCCCGCCGATCACTACGGTATCAGCTTCGGCAACTCGTCGCTCTTCAGCGGCATCCGCATCAACATGCTCAAATGGTTCGTCTACTGCCTGAGTGCGA
>CAYXMK010000213.1:1357-4698 GCA_964465905.1 uncultured Ignavibacteriaceae bacterium
TCAGCGGCATCCGCATCAACTGGAGCGATGAGGGGATCGAGAAGATCAACGGCATCAATGTGACCCTCTGGAAGCCGGGAGACGAACTCTCGGGGACCGTCAGCGGGCTTGCTTTGGGCGTTGTGGCCCCCGCGGCGGACCGCATTCAGGGAGTTGCCATAGGGCTGGGTGCGGTGCTCTCGCGCAGCTCGTTGAGCGGTATTTCCATCGGCGGACTGGCCTGCGTGAGCGAGGGCTCGTGCAATGGGCTCACCCTCGGGACTCTTGCTGTCGTCGGAAAGGAACGCTTGCTCGGCCTGAACCTTGGTGGACTCGCGTCGGTCTCGGAAGGAGATGTCACAGGGCTCTCCCTCAGCGGACTGGCGGTCGTGGGGAAGGAACGGATCACCGGGCTTACGCTCGGGGGACTTGCCGTTGTCTCCGAGGGTGCCGTTGCGGGCGTCTCTGTGGGGGGACTTGCTGCAGTCGGCAAGGCAAGTATTGCGGGACTTACGTTCGGAGGTCTCGCCGGTGTTTCGGAAGGATGGGTGACGGGCGTGACGTTCGGCGGGCTTGCTGTTGTGGGAAAGGAGGGGATCAGCGGAATTCAGCTGAGCGGCGCTGCGCTGGTCACGGAAGGGACGCTCGAATGGATCAATCTGGCCGGTGTGGCAGCGGTGGGAATAAAGGGCATCTACGGCCTCACAGTCGCCGGAGGCGGGATTGTCTCCGAGCGTCAGATCAGCGGAGTCAGTGTGACGTTGGGAGACCTTCGGACTGAAGGAACGGTCGCTGGAGTGAGTATTGCCGGCTACAGAATCAAGGCTCCGGCTGTCACCGGGATCCATCTCTGCCTTGTCACGACACAGGTTGGAACGGCGTCGGGCTTCGTCACCGGCGCATACAATAGATTCACTGTGCGGCAAGTGGGGCTGTCGGTAGGGCTTGTCAATCACGCCTCCGAGCTGTTTGGCGTTCAAATCGGTCTTCTGAACATCGCGGAGAATAATCCTCCTCTGCTCAGGTTTCTTCCCCTGCTGAACGCTCACTTCTGACTGCACACCGCCCCGGCACAGACGAAGCTCCAGGCGCATTCGAACAGAAACAGCCAGAACTAGGAGATTCGTCACAATCAGGAGCCACGCATGAAACCCATCCTACGGGCCGCCCTTTCGGCGGCGATGCTCACCTGCTGGACGTGTTCTTCGTCCGATCTTGCGACGCGTCACATCTCGGGTATCGTTCTCATTCAGGCAGAGCCGGACGCGGATACGACCGGGGTGACTCTCCCCGCGGTCGTGAGGGAAGCACGATTGGTCTATCCCCGGGCTCCCTTCGAGCAGGGGATCGAGGGGGAGGTACTGGTGAGGGCGTTGGTGAGTTCGCAGGGCAAGGTCGTCTCGACGGAGGTGCTTTCTTCCCTTGACCGCCTGCTTGACCAGTCAGCGGTTCACTGTGTGGAGCGATCGTCCTACTCGGCGCCGCTCAGGAACGGTGTTCCCGTCGACATGAGTGTCAGGATTACGTGCAGATTCCGGCTGGACGATCCGAGTAACTTGAAGTGAGAATCGCCGGGCGATGAGGCTTGCCCGGTGCGACGGGGGTTGGCCGGGTCGGAGTGCTGCGGCCGGGCGAGCTATGGTGTGCTGAGGTTTCGGCGGACCTGGTCCGTGAAGTACCCGCTGGAAACGTGCCTGTACAGATTGCTCCCGGGGCAGACGGTGCTGTCCGCAACGTCTCGATGCCCTCGAATGGTCTCGGGCGAAAGGCCGTACGAACGGGTAAGGAAGGTCATGAGCCGGACAACGGCATCGAGTTGAGACTCGTTCGGTTCCTGTTCTTCGTAGTTCCCCAGCACGCAGATCAGGGCATGACCGGCGGGATCGTAGTCCGTGTTGGTGTCTCCCGCGTACCGGATATCCCTTCCTTCAAAGACTCTTCCCTCCAGATCAATCAGGAAGTGGTACGGAATGTCGATCCACGACTTCTCCTGCCGGCACCATTGCTGGAACTTCCAAAGGTAGTGAGGCGTCGGCGCATCACCGCCGTAGGTCTCGCCGCTGTGGTGCAGCGTGATTCTCGTGATCGTGTGGGTTCGACCCTCCCCCTCGTATGGTATGCCTCCCCACAGCTGTTGGGAGATCACGCTGAGCTCGGGAGTGGAGGAGCGGATGACTGGCGCCGTTGCACAGGAGGGGAGCAGGAGAAGGAGTGTGACGAAGAGCGGACAGGAGAATGCCTTCGTGACGGCTCTCATGGCTGGACCTTCAGGTACTGCTGGATGTCCCGCATCGGCAGGATGACCATGATTCCCCCGTCGGCTTCGGGGGCAGCGGTGCCCGGATTGTGATAGAACGTGGCCGACCTGCCGGTCAGTCCGACATTCTCGGGAAGAGCGAACTTCCCGCCCTTGAAGCGAAAACCCCGTGAACGCAGGTCCGCAGTGTCAGGTATCATTCTCGCTCTGCGGAACCAGCCGTCGGCGAGGCGGGCGACGGCCTTGAGGTCGGAGAAGAGGTCGGTGAGCTTCAGGATGTGGCCGGTACGCCGGTCGAACGTGTAATAGGCGCGCTCCGAAGCGGCGCGGGCCCCGCCAGCGAACGATTCCTCTTCCAACAAGAGCGTGAGGATCCGGTCCGATTCATGCAGGATCTGCGTCGTCAGCCGGATGAACCAGAATCCTCCGCCGGGATTCTCCTTGCTGTGGGCCTCATAGTTCTTGAGGAAAGCACGAGCGGCCTGATCGATGTCGAGGCGGTCTCCGGATCCTTCGGCCCTGAGCAGGCGGATCAGGCGAGTCCGGATCACGCCCTCAGCCCTGCGGCCGGAAGGAGTGTCGGCGGAAAAGACCGGATACCGGAGCCGGACTTCAGGGAACAGATGCCGCTGTCTGTCGCCGGAGCCTTGAAGAAGGTACTCCTCCATCCGGCAGGTCAGGAGCATGGTGTCTTTGGCTGCTTTTTGCGGGATCTGGGCAAGGCATGTCGTTCCCACAATCAGGAACATCAGGCACGATCGCATTCCAGCACTCTCTCTCCGTGATGGGGGCAAGGGTTCTCAACGATACGCGGAAATCGCTACATGTTCAAATCCTCCGGGCAAGAGCGATTTCCCAAAAAACTCCGCGCGGGGGGTGATCCATGCGTTATTGTATTTGTCCAAGAATTGGCTAACTTAGGAACGTGAACGGACTCTGATGTGCTCCAGGCACAGCAGTTCAACGATCCGCCGTACACAACGCCCGGAGGTGTTCTATGGTTATCTGGCACAACACCGGCGATGCATCACGCATACCCGTCGACGTTCGACCGGGGGATGAAGTTGTATTGTGGATCGGAACATATCCCATTGAGCTCGTTCAA
>CAYXMK010000214.1:0-4685 GCA_964465905.1 uncultured Ignavibacteriaceae bacterium
CGGCGCGCTGCTCCTGAGCAACGACGGAGATCTGGCGCACGCCCTGACGCATCCCGTCTTCCAGGTCGAGAAGGAATACCGTGTGCGCCTGGACAGGAGCGTCCTGCCGGATGACCTCTCACGCCTGCGCAAAGGCATACGGCTCCCCGACGGTGTGGCCAGAATCCAGCGTGTCGCGGAAGTCCCGGGGACGCGCAGGACCGAGTTTGTGCTCGCTGTTGTCGAAGGCCGGAACCGGCTCGTCCGGAGGCTGTTCGAGGCGCTGGGATACGAGGTGAAACGCCTGGAACGCATATCGTTCGCGGGACTGACCGTTGCGGGACTTGCGCGCGGGAAGTGGCGCTACCTGGCCGACCACGAGGTGGAGCGCCTTCGAAGGCAGGCCGGACTCCGGACAGACCGATCAGCCATTGGCGAATTCGACTGAGGCATGGAAGCCAACGAACAGAACAAGACCCCCGAGGCGACAGAGACGGAACAGGCTGAGAGTCTCAATGTCCTGATGCTGCGGCGTCGCCAGGAACTCGAGGAACTCCGAAGACTCGGCATCGACCCATATCCTCATTCTTTCGAGCGGAACGCTTCCGCTGCGGATATCCTCTCTGGCTTTCAGGACGGCGCTCCCGTCACCGATGTGCGCGTTGCAGGCCGGATCATGAGCATCCGGAAGATGGGGAAGGCCTCCTTCTGCCATATCATGGATCCGTCTGGCCGCATTCAGATCTACCTGAAGAAGGACGATCTCGGAACGGCCTACGATACCTTCCGCCTCCTCGACATCGGGGACATCATCGGCGTTGTGGGGTTTCCCTTCCGCACGAAGATGGGAGAGGTTTCCATCCATGCCAAAGAGCTACGACTGCTCAGCAAGTCCCTCCGTCCCCTTCCCGTGGTGAAGGAACGGGTGGATGAACAGGGGAAGAAGGTTGTCTATGATCCGTTTTCCGACAAGGAACTGCGGTACCGTCAGCGGTACGTGGATCTGATTGTCAGTCCGGAGGTGCGGAGGGTCTTCGTCAAACGCGCACTGGTGATCCGTGCCATCCGGGATTTCCTGGACCGGCGCGGCTACCTCGAAGTGGAGACCCCCATCCTCCAGACACTCTACGGCGGGGCTTTCGCCCGCCCGTTCGTGTCGCACCTGAACGCTCTCGACATCGATCTCTACCTGAGGATTGCGGACGAGCTTTACCTGAAGCGGTTGATCGTTGGGGGCTTCGAGGCGGTGTACGAGATTTCCAAAGACTTCCGGAATGAGGGGATGGACCGGACGCACAATCCGGAGTTCACCATGCTTGAGTTGTACGTGGCGTACAGAGATTATCTCTGGATGATGGAGCTGGTCGAAGAGATGCTGGCGGACCTCCTCGCGAAGGTGCACGGCAGCCAGCGGCTCTTGGTCGGCGGCACGGAGATTTCGTTTGAACGTCCGTGGCGGCGGCTGACGATGTACGAAGCGATCCGGCTCCACACAGGAAAAGAATTTCGCGGCAGGCCGGTTGAGGAGATGAGACGGATGGCGCGTGACGCGGGCGTGGAGTTCGAGGCCTCGGCGGGCGCGGGCAGAATCATCGAGCAGGTCTTCTCCCAGCGGGTGGAGCCTCACCTGGTACAGCCGACGTTCATCATGGACTATCCTGTCGAGATGTCGCCGCTGGCGAAGAAGCACCGGAGCGAGCCCGGCCTCGTCGAGCGGTTTGAACTCATCGTGAACGGGCAGGAACTGTGCAACGCGTTTTCGGAATTGAACGATCCTCTCGATCAGCGCGCTCGTTTCGAGGAGCAGGCGGCTCTCCGCCGCGGCGGCGATCTGGAAGCCCAGCCGTTCGACGACGACTTTGTCCGGGCGCTCGAGTACGGTATGCCCCCGACGGCGGGGCTGGGTGTCGGCATCGATCGGCTCGTGATGCTCCTGACGGGGCAGGAGTCCATCCGGGATGTCATTCTCTTCCCGCTGATGAGACCTGAGCAACGATGAGGCCCAACCGAAGTTTGTCCTGGTGTTGCTCTGTCCTGGCAGTGGTTGCCTTCGCGTCCTGCAAGGAGGAGTTGCCGCCGTACGAAGATCCACGGGAGGTACTGAAGGGAACGATGACAGGACGGTACGTCTTTCATCAGAGCGAGAACGCCGTTGCCGTCTACTTCACGGTCGTCAATGCCTATGATGAAACCCTCGAGGCCCAGGCAATCCTCCAGGGGGACGTGGAGATCAGCTTGCGGCGCGTGGAGGGGGTCCGGCGCGGGCTCTCGATCAGCTCAGCGGATCTCATCTATGTGAGGAACTACGATGCCGTCACCGGAGTGCTGCGGCTCGATGCGGGGGACTCGCTGGTCTTCCGTGTGAGGTGGGATTTCGTCGACGATCAGGGGCGTGATCTGCGCGAGACGCAATTCCGGTACATTCCAGATCCCGTCTGCTCAACCCTCCGGAAGATTGCGTTGGAGGAGACCTTCAGTCTTGAAGGGCGCGTGCGGATCTTCGACAAAGTGGCTCCGGTTCAGGGCGGACCGGTGCTTTTCTCACTGTGTCATGTGAGCGCCTGGGTTTCGCCCCAAGTGTGTGTATCGATTCTGCCGGATGAGGCATGCAACTTCCTGCCCAGATAGTTCCCGTCGGCAGGAGAACGGCGGTTGCAGCGATGTTCTTCGTGCTGATGGGTCTTGCGCTGGATGCGGGGTCAGCGGCGCCGGTGGTGCGCGGGACCACAGGGATTCTGGAGGGGAGAATTCTGGACAAAGCGTCGGGAGAGCCGCTCGTGGGGGTGAATGTCGTTCTGCTGGGTACGGGCTACGGAGCCGCCTCCGACGCCGATGGCTACTACCAGATACCGAACGTGAGGGCCGGCATCTATCAGGCGCGCTACAGCTTCGTGGGATACCAGACCGTCACGATGACCGAGGTAACGATCCTTCCCGACCTGCGCACGCGCGTCGACGTCAGTCTGGAGAGCGCGGCGATCGAACTAGTGGGTGTTGAGGTCCGGGCCGAGCGCCCTCTGATCCGGAAGGACCTGGCGGCGACGGCCTATTCGATCGGCGAAACACGACTGGAACAGCTCCCCGTCTCATCCTTTCAGGAGGTGCTCGCATTGCAGCCCGGGACGACGGTGGAAGGGAATGTGCGCGGAGGAAAGACCAACGAAGTGGTGTACCTCGTCGACGGGATCCCTGTGCAGGATGCCCTGCAGGGAGGAGTTGGGATCTTCATGCCCCGAAGTTCCACTGCGGCGATGACGATCTACACCGGGGGATTCGATGCCGAATACGGTAATGCCATGTCGGGGGTTGTGAATATCATTACGAAGGGAGGGACCGACCGGCATGCCGTCGGCATTCGCTATGAACGGGACAGCTGGATGCCGGAGCGATGGTATCAACAGCAGGATCGTCTGTCCGAGCTGGAAGTGCACGCCGGAGGCCCGTTCGTCGGCGGCGGTACGTACTATTTCCTGACGGGGAACGTCGTGCTGAGTGACACGCGCTGGTGGCAGGATTTTCAGAAGTACTTTCTATCACCTATCTCGACGGTTGCCGGTGGCTTCGGGAAAGTCGAAAAGATCTTCGAGAACGGATCCCGGATTGCTCTGCAGGGGCTGTACTCGCTGAGGGAGTGGCGGGACTATGAGTTCAGCTGGAGATTCAATCTGGACGGACTTCCTCCGCGGAGAGAGGAGTCTTTTCGTGCGGCTGCGCTGCTCACGTACGCCCTCTCGCCGCACTCATTCTTCAATCTGACGGCCAGCGTGTTCTCCAAGCGCGCCCGAATCGGCGAGGGGACAATGACGTCGGAGAATCTGAATCCGTACCAGTATGATTTCTTCCTTCGGTATGTGGTGAGTGGATCGCGACACTGGTGGGCGGACAGTCGGCAACTGATGTACACGCTCCGGGGAGACTTCACCCAGCATCTTCTGCGCACCCACATGGTGAAGGCAGGTTTCGAGCTGAACGCCCATGATCTGAGGTCGGCTCTCGCGAAGTACGAACCCCAAACGACGTATTTCGGGAAGCCGCTGGTGGATGCACCGATGCTCAGTTACAGCAACAGCTACTCGTATCATCCGCGGTCCGGGAGTGTATTCCTCCAGGATAAGATCGAGCTTGTGCGCGACGGGTCCAACCTGAGTTTCGGCATCCGGTGGGATTTCCTTGATCCGCGGGCTGAACGCCCGGTGGTGGAGTTCGTTCCCGTGAGGCCCGATGAGTACGAACAGCAGGTCACGGGCTACGTCCCGGCCAGCTTCAAGCATCAGTTCAGCCCCCGCCTGTCCTTCGCCGGACCGGTCGGACCGTCGAGTTTCTTCTTCGTCAACTTCGGGCACTATTTCCAGTTTCCATTGTTTGATTATCTGTATTCCGGGATCCACCCCGCCGAGCTGCGGTCGGGCGTCCGGAACGTCCTGACGGGAAATCCGGATCTTGCGCCGGAACGCTCCATTGCGTGGGAAATGGGATTCAAGCACGGCTTCGGTCAGGATCTCGTCTTGTCGATCGCCTACTTCCGGAAGAGCTTCAAGAACCAGATCGACTCCAAGACGCTGATTCCGGCAGACAGCAAGACGGCCGGCGATTTCGGTTTCGCCAGCTACGTGAACAACGCGGAGGCCCGGGCGGAGGGGATCGAGCTCGTGATCAGCAGTGAACAGCAGCGGCCCGTGTCGGGGAGCGTCTCCTACGCCTACATG
>CAYXMK010000215.1:0-4660 GCA_964465905.1 uncultured Ignavibacteriaceae bacterium
ACAACGATATGACCACGCGGGAATTCCTCCGGATGAGGTGAGCGAGCTGCTCGTTCTCCTCGTTGGAAACGGCCCCCTCCACCAGGGTCACATCCACGTCGGGGGGGAAGTGCTTCACGTCCGCAACGGGAGAATACACGAGCTCAATCCGGTCGGCCAGCTCCAGCAGGCGCTCGTCCATGTCGAGGAACGACATATGACAGCCCGAGCATCCGCCCAGCCAGACTGTCGCGACCCGCGGTTTTACTTTCTGTTCCATCTCACTCCTCCTCAAGGAATTCGCTGACCCACTCCCGCTTGCTCCGCGCCGTGACGATGTACTTCAGGAAGTCGTGCTGCTTCTCCATCTCCGCGACGGTGGCTCCCTTCTTGATGAGGGCTCCCGTGGGACAGACCATGACGCACTTGCCGCAGGAGGTGCAGCTGGTAGAGAGCCCCCAGGGCTGGTTCAGATCGGCGACGATCTCACAGTTGATTCCCCGGTTCGCAATATCCCAGGTGTGGGCTCCCTCCACCTCGTGACAGACGCGCACGCACCGAGTGCAGAGCACGCACCGGTCGCGGTCGATGATGAAACTCTCGTGCGTCGCATCGAGGGTCTTCTTTGGGTAGAGGTAGGGGAAGCGCACGTACACCAGACCGACCTCGTACGCAAGATTCTGCAGCTCGCAGTGGTTGTTCACAACGCAGACGGCACACTGGTGATTCCCCTCGGAGGCGAGGAGCTCGATGATCATCCGGCGATACCGGACCAGACGCTCCGTCTTCGTGTGCACGACCATCCCCTCCTTCGGGTGCGTCGTGCAGGCGGGGAGCAGCTTGGGAGAGCCCTCGATCTCGACAAGGCAGAGACGGCAGGCGCCCACGGGCGGGAGGCCGTCGAGATTGCAGAGGGTGGGAATCGCAATGTCGGTCTGCCGCGCGATGTGCAGGAGGGATTCCTGCTCCTTGGCGCTGACCTGCTGGCCGTCGATCGTAAGGGTGACAATGGGCATGGATGGTTACCCCTTTGTTGAAACAGCCGTGCTCTGGGATCCTGAAGGAATGAAGCGTTCCTCTTCCCTCAGGAGACTTTCGTACTCGTGCCGGAAGAACTTCAGTGTGGAGAGAACAGGGTTCGGAGCGGACTGCCCCAGTCCGCAGAGACTCGTCTCTTTGACCATCACGCACAATTCCTCCAGCAGCGCCATATCGGTGGGCGTGGCGTTTCCGCGTGAGATCTTGTCCAGTAGACCGAAAATGTGCTTGGTCCCTACCCGGCAGGGAACACACTTGCCGCACGATTCATCCATGCAGAATTCCATGAAGAACTTGGCCACGTCGACCATGCGGGAGGTGGAATCCATGACGATGAGACCGCCGCTGCCCATGATGGATCCTATCGCTGCCAGCGACTCGTAATCGACCGGAAGATCAAGATGCTCCTGCGGGATGCATCCCCCCGACGGTCCCCCCGTCTGCGCCGCCTTGAACTGCGTCCCCTCGGGAGTGCCGCCGCCGATGTGGAAGATGATCTCGCGCAGCGGAATGCCCATCGGGACCTCAATCAGCCCCGTGTTGTTGATTTTGCCGGCGAGCGCAAAGACTTTCGTCCCGGGACTCTTGGGAGTCCCGATGGAGGAGAACCAAGCGCTCCCCTTGAGGATGATGGGGGGAATGTTGGCAAACGTCTCAACATTGTTGATGAGCGTCGGCATTCCCCAGAGACCGCTCTCGGAAGGGTAGGGAGGACGCGGCCGCGGCCGCCCGCGTCGTCCCTGAATCGACCGAAGCAGGGCGGTTTCCTCGCCGCAGACGAATGCCCCTGCCCCGATGCGCAGGTCGATCCGGAAGTTGAACTGGGACTCGAAGATCCTATTGCCGAGCATGCCCAGCCGCTCTGCCTGCTTGATGGCGGTCTTCAACCGTTCAATGGCCAGAGGATACTCCGCACGCACGTAGATGAATCCCTGGGAAGCGCCGACGGCATAGCCCGCGATCGCCATCCCTTCGAGAATGCGGTGCGGGTCTCCTTCAAGAACGCTCCGGTCCATGAAGGCGCCCGGATCGCCTTCATCGGCGTTGCAGACGACATATTTCTGGTCGCCGGCGGCCTTCTGTGTGATCCCCCATTTCAGGCCCGTAGGATAGCCGGCGCCCCCGCGGCCCCGCAAGCCGCTCTTCTGCACTTCATTGACGACCTGCGACGGCTGCAGTTCCGTGAGGGCCTTGGCCAAGGCCTCGTAGCCCCCGGCGGCGATGTACTCCTCAATCCTTTCGGCGTTGATCGTCCCGCAGTTTTCGAGAACGATCTTGACCTGGGAGGCAAAGAACGGGTCGTCGGCCGGGATCACGTGCTCCCCGATCTTGCGGCCCTCCGCGAGGTGCTCGGTGACGATCCGCTCCGCCACGTCGGGCGTTGTGCGCTTGTAGAGCGTGCCGTCAGGGTCCACGCGGGTCAGCGGTCCCTCGCCGCAAAGCCCCATGCAGCCGGCAGGAATCAGCTCAGTGCTCGTGTCCAGACCGCGTGCCTGAAGCGCGCTCTTCATCGCGTCCCTGGTCTGCAGGCTGCCGCACGACACACATCCGGCTCCGGCGCAGTAGAGCACCCGATGCTTGAAGCCGGCCTGACGTTCGCGTTCCTTCTCTGCGAGTGTATGCAGCTCTTCGAGGATCATGTCGGGACCTCCTCTTTCTCCTCCTGCCAGGCCTTCATCCGGGCAACGGTTTGTTCCGGCGTCAGCTTGCCTGCAACGCTGTCGTCAATCACCGCGACGGGAGCGAGTCCGCAGGAGCCCACGCACCGCGCGGAGACGAGCGAGATCTTCTGATCCGGCGTTGTCGCGCCGAACGGAACGCCGCACTGCTGCTCCGCTGCTTGCTGGATTTCCGCCGCTCCCTTCACGTAGCAGGCCGTTCCCATGCAGAGTACGAAGGTGTGCTTTCCCTTCGGTTTCAGCCGGAAGAGGTGGTAGAAGGTGGCCACACCCCACACTCTGCTGAGCGGAAGCCGCAGCGCGCGGGCAATGTAGATGAGGAGATCCTCCTCCAGGTAGCCGAAGATCTCCTGCGCGGCATGCAGGACTTCGATCAGGGCATAACCGCTGGCCTGATGCTTGGTGATGGCGCGGTCGAGCAGCTTGAAGCGTTTGTCGCCGCTGGGGTGTTCGCTGGGCTGTTGTGGAGTCATAGTCCTGAGGCCTTCTGGACGAGCCAGTCGCACCACTCGGGAATTCCGGCCCCCGTGCGGCACGATGTCTCAAAGATTCGGAGTGCAGGATTGATCGTCAACGCGTTCTTCTTCAGTACTTCGAGGCTGCAATCGATGTAGGGAATGAGATCAATCTTGTTGACGATGAGCACCTGTGCATTCCGGAACATCCCGGGATACTTGAGCGGCTTGTCGTCCCCTTCCGTGGTGCTGGCGATGACCACCTTGAGATGCTCGCCCAGATCGTAGTTGGCAGGACAAACAAGGTTACCGACGTTTTCGATCATCAGCAGGCGTACGCCCGTGAGGTTCAGCGTGGCGACGGCGTCCTCCACGAGCTTGGCTTCGAGGTGACATCCGCCGTGCGTGACAATCTGCACGGTCGGGATGCCGTAGCGGGCGACACGGCGCGCGTCGATGTCGGTCTGCACATCCCCCTCCACAACCGCCACAGGGACGGATCCCTTCACATGCTCCAGTGTCCGCTCGAGGATGCTCGTCTTCCCGGCGCCCGGGGAGCTGAGAAGGTTGATGACGAAGAGCGACTTTGAGCGGAAGAACTCCCGGTTGCGCCGGGCGACCTCGTCGTTTTTCTCCAGAACCTTTCGTTCGATGGTGACGAGTTTCATGAGGGTGCCTCCGCCGGTTGGGCAAGTTCAATCTCCGTCAGCTGGAGTTCCGTACCGGAGATGGTCTCGGTGTCGCTGCTGCCGCAGGAGGGACAGACAGCGATGCCGAGCTGTTCGGAGGACGTTGCGCCGCACGCGAGACACCGCATGACGAACGGCACATGTACAATGTCGAGACGGGCACCGCTCAGAAGGGTCTCGGCTGTGAGCGCTGTGAACGAGAACTCGAGCGAATCCGGGACAACACCTGCCAGGGCACCGATCTTCAGCCGAACCACGCGGACATCCCCCAACTCGGCCGGGGGGACATGCTGACGAACGATCTCCAGCAGACTCTGGGCTATCGACAACTCGTGCATAACGTGCTTTCTTCGCTGCCGCTTCGCGCAGAGGGGCAACATTCATGCCGACCGTTTTGGCCGTTTGGAGGGAGGATTCAACGGCCGGCTTTTCAGAGTTGCCATTACACCCCCCAGACCCTTCTCTCCATTCCCAATACTAAGAAAAAGGGCTACCAGTTCTCCCCAATTGTGTCAGGGAAATCTCCCGGAACTCAGAGGAATCGAAGAACCGACACCTGGCACGCCGATTGACACTGAAATCCCAGCTTGCCGTCGCTCTCCGCCGGCGGCCGGACCGGCCTCTGCCGAGTAGTCTCGCACCAGGGAAGGAGCATGACGCCGATGTGCCTCGCTGTTCCGGGAAAAGTCCTGTCGATTGACGACGACCCCTCCGGCATGCCGACGGGGAAAGTCAGCTTCGGAGGCATCACAAAAACCGTCTCCCTTGCCTATGTGCCTGACGTGAAGGTGGGAGAGTACGTGCTGGTGCACGTCGGCTT
>CAYXMK010000216.1:0-311 GCA_964465905.1 uncultured Ignavibacteriaceae bacterium
CGTCGTCACCACGGCTCTCCTGTTGTTCTTCAGTTCCACTCCGTTGCGCGTCGTTGCGCAGTTCCTGAGCGAGGCCGGACTTCCCTCCTCCCTTGTGATGTCTCTCCTCGTGACTCTGATGTACGTTGATCAGATTCCCCGGCGCATTGAGACCATCTTCACCGCGCAGGAGGCGCGGGGGGCTCCGGTGCGCGCAGGACTCGTTGCCCGCGTTCAGGCGTTTTTTGCCATCGCCGCCCCCCTCATCCTCTCCTCCATTGCCGAGAGCGTTGAGCGCGGCGTGGCTCTGGAGCTGCGCGGATACCACGCCG
>CAYXMK010000216.1:321-4643 GCA_964465905.1 uncultured Ignavibacteriaceae bacterium
CCCACGAACTCGCCGCTGCAAGCTGGCGGACACCGCTGCTGCTCGCTCTTTCGGCCCTGCTCCTTGCAGCAGGCCTTCTCCGATGGCTGCTTCCATAGACATCCGCGATCTGACGTTCCGCTACGTCGCCGGATCCCCGGCGGCCATCAGCGGCCTCTCGCTGACGGTGGAGGAAGGAAACTGCCTGGCCGTTCTGGGCCCGACCGGAGCCGGCAAGAGCACCCTGCTGCACCTCCTGGCCGGCTCTGCGGCGGCGCACCTCCACGGCGGCTCGGCGGCGGGAACGATACGCATCGGCACGGAGTTGTTCGATCCGTTTCCTCGCCGCGTCCTCTTCCCCCGCACGGCGCTCGCGTTGCAGGACGCCCGGCTTCAGCTTTCGGGCGTCTGCACAACAGTCCGGGAAGAGCTCGCATTTTCGCTCAACAACCTCGGAATCGATCCTGTCATCGTTGCCGAGCGGACGGAACGCGCCCTCCGCTTCTTCGGTCTGGAGCAGCTCGTCGACAGGGATCCGCTTTCCCTCTCGGGCGGCGAGCTGCAGCGAGTCGTCCTCGCGTCCCTCCTTGCCGTGGATCCTCCTGTCGTTCTGCTGGACGAACCTGCAAACGCCCTTGACGCCATGATGTCCCATCGGGTTGCCCGCTTGCTGCAGAGTCTGAAGGGTGAGCACACCGTCATCTTCACGGACTACAAGATCGACCTTGCCCTGGCGGCAGCTGACGATGTTGTCGTCCTTGATCAAGGGACGATCCGGTTCCACGGCAGCCGGACCGAGTTTGCGGCACTGCTCGCGACGATGCAACCGATCCTCCCTGTCCGGGCCTGGACGGACCTTGCGTCCACCGTTCAACGCGTCGACCCCACCACGCTTCGGCCTTCCATCAGACGACTGGTGATGCCCTCATGAGTATTCGCTGCACCACGGTCAGTTACTCCTACGATGGGACTCGGAAAGCGCTTGATCGTCTCTCGTTCACTCTCGAGACGGGTTCCACGCTTCTCGTCGTCGGGCACAACGGCGCCGGGAAGAGCACGCTCCTCCGGCTTCTGAACGCTCTCCTCCGACCGTCGGAGGGGATGATCGAAGTCAATGGCCGGGATACGTCGCTGTCTCCGACAGCCGAGATGGCACGTTCCGTGTGCGTTACCTTTCAGCATCCGGAAGATCAGATTTTCAGCTCCACGGTACTGAAGGAAGTCACATTTGGTCCTGCAAACCTCCGCCGGCCCGATCCCGAATCGCTGGCCCGGCGCGCCCTCGCGCTTCTCGGTCTGGAGCAACTTCGCACACGCCACCCCTATGATCTGCAACCCGCCGAACGCAAACTCCTGACGATTGCATCCGCCGTTGCTTCCGACGCGCCCATCCTTGCCTTCGACGAACCCACCGTACGGTTGTCTCAGCCGGAGCGCATCATTCTGCACAGGGCGTTCCGCACCCTGCAACGCGAGGGGAGGACCCTTCTCCTCGTCTCGCACGACCTGGAGTTCTGCCTTCCGCTCGCTTCACAACTGCTCATCCTCTCCGCCGGTCGGTGCGTCTTCGTCGGTGCTGCGGCCGAGATCTGGTCTCGGCAATCAGAACTCCGCCGTGCCGGCGTTCGGATCCCGCTCCCCGTCCGAATCCGTCCGCACCTCGGACTCGGAGAGACACTTCCTTCCCCAGCGTAGGCCTTGGCTCGCTCCCGAAAGGATCATTCCATGGTTCTTCATCCATCCACGCTCGCGCCGCGCGACACGTATTTCCTGATGACATCGGTCATCGTCCCGCGTCCCATCGCCCTCGTCACTTCCCTCTCCTCCAGAGGAACTGTCAACGCGGCTCCGTTCAGCTTCTTCAACGCTGTCAATGCCAATCCCCCGATGATCATGCTTGCGATCGAGCGACGCGCGGGTGCGCAGAAGGATACAACCCGCAACATTCTGTCGAACCACGACTTTGTGGTCAACGTCGTCACGGAGGAGATCGCCGAGGGGATGAACGTGGCCTCTGCGGATTTCCCGCCGGAGGTCTCTGAAGTGGAGAAGGCGGGATTCACGCTTCTGCCGTCGATCGTCGTGAGTGTTCCGCGTCTTGCCGAGAGTCCCGTCAACCTCGAATGCCGTCTGACACAGTGGATGGCAATCGGCAACGGACCGAGTGATCTGATCCTGGCGGAGGTGGTGGCCTTTCACATCCGCGACGAGCTCCTCACGCAGGGGCGAGTGGATCCGTTGAAGCTGAGAGCGGTGGGAAGGTTTTCGGGAAGCGGATACTGCCGGACGACGGACCAGTTTCACATGAAGCGGCCCGGCGTGTGATTACGATGCTGGGTTGGAGAGAGCGGTCCGGCTACTGGAAGTCGATCGAGAGCCGGTAGCGGAGAATGCGGCCCGTCTTCCGATCCGCCACGTAGAGCGTTCGGTCGAAGAAGGCCAAACCCGTCGGTTCGAGCATTCTGCCTCCTGAGCGCTGGAAACCGAACGATTCCGATCGAAAGCGACCGCGGCTGTCGAACTTGATGATGCTGTCGAGCGCGGCGTCGGCGACGAAGATATCGCGTCGCCGCCCATCGACAACCGCCCCGCTCGGCAACACGAACCGACCCGGCCGGATGAAGTCGTTGGAGCGCAGTTCCGGCAGGGAGGGATCGAACCGCGGGAGCCAACCCTCGAAGTTCGGATCACTCTGATAGACCATCCACAGGACGCCGTACGCCATCCCCTCCGTCTCCTGGAGGAGGAGGAAGTCCCGCGCATTCGGGAACATGGCCACTCCCGTCGGCCTGTTGATATCCGTGATTCCCGAACCAGCCCTCGTAATGAAGTCGCCCAGCGGCGTCTGGAACGTATCATCGGCGTTGAAGAGAAGGACCCGTCCATCCGGATCCACGAAGCTGCTGTTGTCCGGGCCGCTGCGCGCGACGACATACCGGTTATTGGGCAGAACGCCGATGCCGACAAACCGTCGCTTCGGGCGACCGGGCTCCTTCCATACGGTGTCCAGCCGAGCCGTCGCAAGGTCGTGCCGGGACGCGACCAGCTTGATGCGGAACACGGCACCGATCGTGTCGCCGCTGGCCTCCACCACAGACCCGGCGACGAGCAGGTCCAGCCGAAGGTCCTGCGCCAGCGCTCTGGGCGAGAGAATCGGCCGTGTCGCCAGCTGCTGCCCTGCCAGACTCATCATCACGATGCTGTTGTTCTTCGCATCAGCGACGTACATCAGCTGGTCCTGACCGATGAGGAGCGCTTCCGGCCCACCGAATCCATCATAGGGAGGAACAATCTCGATGTACGAAGTGTCGCCGATCGTCGGACGAATGTTCGGATCGGGGAGCTGAGAGAGGGGAAACTTCTCCTCGCATCCCTGCAGACCAAGGAAGCACACGAACAGCAAGACCGAGGGTTGCCGCAGACGCAGTTGCATCAGTAGAAGACTCCCATCGTGATCCGGTGGACGAATCCCAGCTCCCCGTAGTCCGTCAGGGCGTAGTCGAAGGATACCGACGACGCGCTGACGTCAACCTTCACGCCGAGGCCCATCGCCAGATCTCCTGCAGATTTCCTATCCCGAAGAAAGAACGGCTCCCCGATGGTGCGCTTGATCCCCATCCGGGCAAACAGCCACCCCTGCCAGGCATACTCAACGCCAAGCCGCACGTGTTCCGCATTGTCATTTGGATGGTTCAGTTGTACCGACGTCGTGATACGGTGTTGCTCGTCGGTATACGGTTCCACTGCAAACCCCAGCTTGAACACCGTCGGAGGCGAGAAGGATTGGAACGTGCTGACCGGCGTGCCGTTGAGGAGGACTGCATCTCCGACCGGCCGGACATCCGAGCCGAAGTTCGTGACCACGACGCCGAACCTCATCGTTCCCAGCCCCACCCAGTAGAACGTGCCGAGGTCAAAGAGCACCGCGTTCATGCGGAGCACGTCGAGCGTCTCGCGGGCATAGCGGAGCGTGACGCCAAAGCTGAACTGATTCGTCATCTGCCGGGCGTAGGTCACTCCCACCGCAAGGTCTCGGTAGCTGAAGTACCTTCCCGTCCCGAACGGCTGCGTCTCCGTCGTGCTCTCCATATCGTCTGTGCTCAACGACAGTACCGACACGCCGACCACATCATGAGGCGAGAGTCGGAAGCACGCGCCGAGGAAGTCGTGCTGCATCTCCACCAGCCACTCTGCATGTGCGAAGAGAATTCCATCCCGGTCCGCCAGAGCAAGTCCGGCCGGATTCCAGTACACGGCTGAGACATCCGTCGCGAGAGCCACCGCGGCTTCTCCCACAGCGGCTTGCCCGTGTCCCGGCTGATCGTCTCCGCCAGGTCTTGCCG
>CAYXMK010000217.1:0-4630 GCA_964465905.1 uncultured Ignavibacteriaceae bacterium
GTGGGTGCTGAGTGGCCGTCATCGCTCCGGGTATGAACAAGAAATCCGCTGACAGGTTCCCCTGCAGCGGATTCTTGTTGTACACTCTCGGCTACTTGCTCGACAGCACGAACACACCGTTCCAGTCCTCAGCGGGCGGATTGAACTTGAAGAGATTCATCCGCTCGATGTAGATCTGGCACACGGTGTCGTTCGGGATGTACGTGAGCGCACTCTGGAAATACCCGATCCCCTCTTCCCATTTCCGCTCCCGGTACGCCTTCAGCCCATCGCTGTACAGTTCGAGAAAGAACTTCATGTAGTCCGACAGCGGTTTGTCCGACAGGCCGAGCAGCTCGTAGATGCGCACCGGCTCCGTCTTCCCCACGACCTGAATGTAGTCGATTTCCCGAGCAACGATCTTCTTCGCCACTTTCTGGTACGTCATTTCACTCAGCAGGATGTAGGTGCCGTATTGCTTGTTCACTCCCTCCAGACGTGATGCCACATTGACCGGATCGCCCATTGCCGTATAGTTGAACTTCTGATCGGATCCCATGTTGCCCACGAGCGAGACGCCGGTGTTGATGCCCACCCTCTGCTTGATCTCGATATCTCCGTATTTCTTCCACTTCGGATGGAGCTGTTCAAGCCGTCGCTGCATCTCCAGTGCCGAGAGGCATGCATGGAACTCGGCGTCACGGTCGGCCAGCGGCGCACCCCAGAATGCCATGATGGCATCGCCGATAAACTTGTCCACCGTTCCCCGGTTCTTCATGATGATGTTTGTCATTTCCGTCAGATAGCCGTTGATGACCTTGACGAGGTTGGCCGGACCGAGTCTTTCGGAGAGCGTCGTAAACCCCTTCACGTCCGAGAAGAGGAGTGTGATCTCCCTCTGCTCGCCCCCCAGGCTGAGCCGCTTCGGATCATCGATCAGTTGCTGAACCACCTCCTTGTCGACGTACCGCTCGAACATCCCCGTAATGAGTTTGCGCTGGCGGCCTTCCGTGGCAGCCCGGTAGGCCAGGGTGGAACCAAAACACAGGAAGATGGCGAACAGCGGTTCAGCCAGCTTATAGAGCGTGTTTCCGGAAGCGAATGCCAGATACGCGAACACACAGAACACGATCACGGCTCCGACGGTGATGACGACGGTTTCGCGGGTCTTCCTCGTTGTGGCGGCGACTCCAACAAGGAGAACCAGGATCACGAGCAGAATGAACTGGAAGAGGGGGTCGGCAGCATAGATGAAGTTGCCCGTCATGATCATGTCGTACATGTTCGCGTGGGCGAGGTAGCCGGGAGCCCCTTCGGAGTACGGCATGGAGTAGTAGTCGCCCACTGCCCGGGACGTCGGGCCGATGATGCAGACCTTACCTTCGAATTGTGAAAGATACTGGACGTCCTGATTCTCCGTTGCGAGCAGGATGTCGTAGAGAGACGCTTCAGGGAAAACCTTCCCGGGCCCCACGAAATTGATCAGAACTTCTCCGACAGGGCCCGTCTGGATTTCGAGCGATCCTGCAGTGACGAGAGTCCCGATCTCTCGTTCCTCGAAGCGCACCGCCGTGGGGGGAATGCCCATGGCATGGAGGGCCAGTGCAAAGCCCAGCGACGGATAGAGACGTCCGGCGTATTCGACGTAGAGCGGACCGCTCCGCATGATGCCGTCGAGTGTATCCAGGATCAGAGTGGTATGGCCGATTCCCCTGCTGACGTCGGCCAGTTCCTTGAACGGATAGTCGTCGATGTAGGGGGCTCGGGGGAATGCATGATGCGCCGGCGCCGGAATTCCGAAACGTCCGATGACGTAGTGCGCAGTGCTGTCGACGTCCCGCCGGCTCACCGCGTCCCGTTCCGTCTGCGACGGGATGAAGGCCCCAATTGACTGGAACGTGTTGTCGGTTGTCGAAAGCAATTCCACCATCAGCTGACTTTCCAGGGAGTCCCTGGTGGAGGGAGGGATGAAGACGTCGAGCGCCACTGCCTTCGCCCCAAAGGCAGACATCGCCGTCATCGCTCTGCCGATCAGGTCACGCGGAATCGGGTATTCGTTGTTGAGCTTGTTGATGGTGTACTCATCGATGCGCACGAGCATGACGTCCTGCCCGTGGTCCCGCTCCCCGCGGGCGCGCAGCAGGATATCGAAGACCTTCCGCTCCAGCGCCTGAAAGATGTCGGTTCCCACGGTGACATGCAGGAACGGCGTCTGGAACAGGAGGAGGGTGAGGAGAATCGTTCCGAGGGAAAATGCGGCCCCGACGAGATTGCGCTTCTGGAAAACCTTGGCTCGAGTGATGTCCATGGCAGCGCTCACGAAAGTGGTGAAGGAGCGGGAGGCAAAGCGAGGGAATGTACCAACCGCGTTTTCCAAATGCAACCAGGTTGTGTGCAACAACATGATGCGCTCTCTGCAAGTGACTGTTGTGCTCTCCAGTTGGAAGTACCGCTTGTACAAACACTTATGGGGGAAGATGTTCCTTGACAAAAGCAGAGGTTCTTGATATATTCGATGGGACAGATGGCACGGCGTCATGATCGAAGGCACATGATGCCGGAGGGGGGTGAGTGTGCCGGCCCGACGATCGGCAGAGGCCGGCGCGGGAGCGGAGTAGGATTCAGGGGAGGCAGGAGTGGACACCGTTCCGATCGTTGTGACACGGCGCACAGGCGCTCGACGCACAGCGGCGTACTTCACATGACGATGTTCACGATCTGTCAGACTGCAAAAGAGTCCCTCCTCCCGGAGACCATCCGCCCCTCGAAGGATTCACGGTCGAATCCCAACCAGCAGGTATCCCCATTTCAGCGAGGTCCTACGGATGACTACCATGATGAGCAGGTACCCGTTCCGCGTGCTGTTGCTTCTCGTGACTCTCGTTGCGGCGACGGCCATCGCTGGCGGCGCGACGCCACGCGATTCTCTCAAAGTGGGAGATGAGGCCCCCACGTTTGTCATGCTGGATGCAGCCACGGACGAGGCGGTGTTTCTTCGCGACTTCACCGGAAAGGCCCTGCGCCAGCCGTGGAAGAACAAAACCCGCCATGTCGTTGTGCTCAGCTTCTGGGCAAGCTGGTGCGAGCCATGCAAGGAAGAGATTCCCATTCTCATGAAGGTGGCGGATGAATTCAAGGGTCAGCCCGTGAAGGTGTTTCTCGTGAACACGGGGGAAAACCCGACGGTGACCAAGGATACCGTGCGTTCCGTGATACGAAGGCGCGGGTACACGCTCCCGTGCCTGATGGATAACACGGGGACAGTGGCCCGGCGCTACACAGTTCAGTCTCTGCCGGTCCTCGTCGTGATCGACAAGTTCGGCGTCGTCCGGAAAGTGAACTGGGGATACCACCAGGGATTCGAGCAGGAGCTGCGTGTCCTCCTGCCGGAGCTGATCCGTGAGGCAGAAGAAGAGATGGGTGCCAAGCCCACGGGAGGTCAGCCATGAAGCCGAGTGCTCTGATCGCCATTGTTGTTCTGCTGCTTAGTGGCGGGTGCGGCCCCTCCAGGAAGGTTTCGCAGGCGCCGAAGATCGCTATCACGTTCGCGGAGTTCGAGGCCCGGGCGGGTGTGACGCAGGACGAGGCGCTGACGTTCCGGGATGCCTTCGCGGCCGCGCTCCAGTCCACCGGGCGGTTCACGGTCGTCGACCGGAAGGCAACCGCGGCCATCCTTGCCGAGCAGGAATTCCAGGCCGAACAGCAGACGGCCGGTGCACAGGCGCAGAAGGGGAAGATCCATTCGCTGCGGAAGATGATCAGCGGATCGGTGTCCCGGCTGGGCGAGGACTATGTGTTCAATATCAAAATGACCGACATCGAGACCGCCGCCGTGGATTTTGCGATTTCGAAGATGTTCAACGGCGACGTGGAGGATGTGATCGAAGACTTTCTTCCGGAGCTTGCAGGTGAGGTATTGAAGTCCGTCCAATCGCAGTAACATCCTGAAGGGAGGCATCCATGCTCAGACGCATGATGTCGAACCGTACGTTGTTGAGGATTCTCGTTCCGATCCTCGTCCTTCCTCTCGTTCTTCCTCCGCTCTACAGCCAGAGCCGCCAGCGCCAACAGCCTCAGCAGCCGCGCAAAGTCAATATCGCTGTTCTGGACTTCGACGCCCGGGCGGGGATCTCTCCTCAGGAGGCAGCATCGCTCTCGGATATCTTCCAGGGTGAAATGGTGCAGACCAACGAGTTTTCCGTCGTCGACCGGAACAGGATCAAAGCGATCCTCGAGGAGCAGGGATTCCAGCAGTCCGAGTCCTGCTCGCAGGTGGAATGCATCGTGCAGGTCGGCAATATCCTGAAGGTGGAGAAGATGTTCGCCGGCACGATCGGGAAGGTCGGCCGTCGCTTCACGATCAACATTCAGATGATCGACGTGGCCACGGCGCAGATTGCCATGTCCGTGCCCCGGCAGTACGAGGGGGATATCGAGGATCTTGCCTCGGAAATCATTCCGGAGATTGCCGCCCGGATGGCAAGCCAGCTGGCCGGCAAGGATATCAGCCCCAGCACGGCGGGCGGCGGCGGTGGATGGCTGTGGTACGTCGGGGGCGCCCTGTTGATCGGTGGAGGTGCTGCGGCCTACCTGATGACGCAGAGCAAAGGCGGGGAAGCAGCGAAGACGGAACAGCTTCCGAGTCCGCCGA
>CAYXMK010000218.1:0-4620 GCA_964465905.1 uncultured Ignavibacteriaceae bacterium
CTTGTAGTAATCGTAGACTCTTGAACCGTTGAAAGCCGCTGAAACCGACTGCTTGTTCGGCCAGGCCGTCGGCGTGGACGATGTGACGAAGTACAGCAGACTATCGGCATTCTTCGCGTCCAGCGTGTAGATGACTCCCTTGCCGTCCTGCGGGATGGACGACTGGGCCGGCTTGAACATCGGTTTCGAAGCGTCAATCAGGAGGTACTGCGTCCCCACCTGGTAAACGTTCAGGGTGCGAGTCTGATTCGTAAGGTCCAGGCCGCTCCCGACTGCCGGACCGTCATGCGCGATGTGGTTATATTCCTTCACGATTTCACCGGAAGCGGCGTCAACAACGTAGTGCCAGTTCTGGTCCAGTCGTCCCCGCACCTGCACCAGCCAGCAGAGACGCGCTGTTTCCCGGTCATCAAGATGGATCACACGGCGAGCCGAGGACTCCGTCGGTACGCCGGGGAACCTGCTCAGCGCGGTCGCCAGCGCAGCGGCATCCGACACTGCAGCGACTCTTCCCGACAGATGACGCGGCGTCGGCAGGTACCGACCGTTGAAGCTCTCGACGTTACCGTCCGCTGTCAGGTGCACCCACACATCCCTTCCCCACACTTCAATACCTTCGAACACCTGCTGATAGCGCACGTGGGCCATTCCATGTGCATCGAACACGGTGGCAATCGGTACAAATTCCTCCTCCGGACGCTCCACCTGCAGCAGTCCGGCGTGCTCTTGGAGGAAGCTCATCGCCTGGAGCTCGAGGCCGGCCGTCGTCGCTTTGGCAAACATCGACATGTCCCGGCTCTGGAGTCGCACACCCTTGATAAAGACAGGAAGACGGCCTGATTCATCCCACACGATATCAACGGGCCCGCCATTGAGTTCCTGAAGCCGAAGGACTCCCGGTCTCGAAAACACTGAAGAAGGTCGAAGAACGGGCGAACCCACGCCACGCAGATGCGCAATGCGCTCAGAGAGCCGGGTAAGGTCCTGTTCAAATGCCTGCCTCGCGGCGTGGGAAGCCGGCACATGACGGCGTTCCTTCACGCTGAACGGATTCCCGTTCGGAGAACCGCCGCGCAAGGGACCGGAGGCAACAAGAGAAGACAGCGGATGAAGCATCAACACCAGAGCACAGACCGCGGAGATCATTCGAGTCATGAGGCACCTTTGAAATGAGAATGAACGGAACTACTGGCTGAGTTCCTGCTGGATCAGGCGGGCACAGAGACGATTGAATTCTTCGAGCCTGGTGTGAGCTCCCTCGGTTCCAGGAGCCCAGACGAATTCGCGGAGACTCCCCTGCGCTCTGACTGTGAGAATCCGTGTCATGTTCCCGCGTGTAGGAGGAAGGGACAGAGTGAGCAGTTCGAGCTTTTGAAGGCGCTCCCAGATTTCCTTCACGGCCGAAGATGAGAGACGACCTTTCTGTGTGCGGTTCTCCCCCGCGGCTCTGCCGGACCACTCTTCAACGTTTCCGTCCGCCTGCAGGGTGAAGCCACTCCACAGACCCGTCACACCGCCTCCCTCCCCGAATTCGATGACCAGGTCAGACGGCACGTTGCCGGTCTCGCCGCGGTCGGCTCTCCCCGCCGTAGAAGAAGCGCACCCGATCAGAAGAAGGGGAATGAACAGAGTTATGATGGTTCGCATGGGCCTCCGGCCTTCTCAGGATTGGGAACTGTCAAATATAGGAAATTATCGAGCCGTAATGCAAGGCAAATTTGAAGCGAAGTGCCAAGAAGCAGGGTTCGTCGGCTGGAGGACCCTTGGTGAGGAAAAGTGCTACCGAACGGCGAAGAACACTGTGGGACCTATTCCGCACTCGAATTCGGCCTTCCTGGACGCATCTTCCCTGTGAATCGCAACCACTCCGTTGCCAGAGAATCCTTTGGCGTCGCCCGCGTAGATCTCCCCGCTGACATCGTCGACGCCGATTGCATAGTAGGTTCCCGGAATGAAGACTCCGAAGGAATGGTCCCCAGCGACGAGACGGGCCCGCAGGACCGGTCCGCCCGTGTAAGAGCCCGGACCAACAACATAGACGGTTCCATCGCTTCCCACGGAGATCTTCCCCGGATGGCCGGGAATGATCAGCGAATCAACGATGACGTTCGCAGCCGGGTCGATGACAACGATCCGACCATCCGTGTCGTTGGCCGGATTGAGGTAGTCGCTGTAGCCGACGCAGCTGACGTAGAGACGGCCATCGCTCCCCGCCGCCAGGTAGGTCGGCCCGTATCCCGTCGGGATACTCGCCGTCACGCGATCGCTTGCCGGATCGATCACAACGACGTTCTCGCCGCTCCCAAATCCGCCCACAGCCACGTACACATTTCCGCCAACCGCCGTAATGCCTTCCGGGAACATCCCGACCGTGATGCGACCCGTCACCGATCCCGAGCCGAGATCGAGGATCGAGACCGTGGAGTCCATGTTCGTCACATACGCTTTCCGGTATGATACCACGGCAATCTGACGCGGACTGCTGTCGAGGTTCAGCGTCTTGACGGATTTCAGGTCCGGAAGACTCAACACTTCGATCTTCTGAGAGTTGTTGACGACGATGTAGAGGAATCCCTCGTACGCGAGCATATGGTTCGCCACGTCGCCCAGCGTCCTGCCGGGATTCGTCGTCGAGAAGACGTTCTGCGCAACCGTTCCGTCATTGAACGCGTAGAACGTCAATTCGGCGTTCGATTGCCCGAACGCCCCCTCATTCAGCACGAGGAGACCGTTCGCACCGGCAACAGAGGGATCGACGGCTCGCTCGCATCCCGTCCACAGCAAGACAGCTGTGAATGCGAGCACTACCCACCGAGTTGTCATCCGCCCGCAACCCATAACGGTACCCTTTCTCATGAACCCTATTGAAGATAGGAGACTCTGACCGCCGTTCATGACGAACGGCAGCCGACCCAACTCACGCAACATCGTCGAGTTCGTGGCAGCAGCGAAGGGTGATCAATAGGCAACGACGGCACCCGCGCGGTATGTCCGGAGGGGCATCGGATAACCCTTCATGACCTCGTACGGCTGGTCGAAGATATTTTCCACCGTGAGGTGCACACGCATTCGGATACCGGATACCGTAACGCCGGTGGACATCTCCGTGTCCACGAGGATATAGGGATCGACCGACAGCGCAGGGGACTCGTCGAGCGTCGTGTACCGGCGCGAGACAAAGCGGCTTGTCACGTTCACCGCCAACGCTCCGACGTCGGCACGGCCTGCCGCCGTCATCTGCCAGCGAGGGACGAAGGGAAGCTGTTTTCCGTAACCCTGCGCAGTGAGGTTCTTGGCCGAGGTGTACGAACCGTGGAACTCGAATGAGGAGAGGAGGAAGTCGGGTTCCCACTTCCAACCCAGCTCCACACCCCGATTTCTCGATCGGGTCAGATTGACCGGCGGCCATCCGGTGATCCGGTCGTGCATACTGATCTCGAAGAAGCTCACATCCACGACATGCTGTCCGCCCATGGAAAACAGCGCCACTGCCCCAAGATCAGTGGTTACAGCGCGTTCATGGCGGAGAGCCGGGTTCCCGCCGTCGATCCAGTAGAGCTCGTTGAAGTTCGGAACCCGGAAGCTCCAGCCCACCGATCCGCGGATCTGCAGGTCTCCCTCCGGCAACAGCCACACGTTGCCTCCCAACCGCGGACTGACAGCGCGGTGGGAATCCGAAAAATCGTCCAGACGGACCATAGGATAGAGCACCGACCGATCGACGAACGGCACAGGAGTTCGCGTCTCCCATTCCGCTCCCACAAAGACACTGCGATGCCAGCGGGACGTTCCCGCCCGCACCTCCCTGGCCGTCAATCCTGCCCACCCTCCCTCTGCGCCGACAAGGACGAGAAGGGACTTGCTGAGCGCTTGCGTCCACTGTCCGGCAAGCTCCCACCGCCGGTTGTCGTATTCCGTGTCGAACAAGAACATCGGCGTCCGGTCCTCGTACCGCTGCAGTCCCTGCTGATAGTGCGCGGAGAGGTCCAGCGTCCCCACGGTGAAGGAGGTTGCCGATTGCAGGATCATGTTCAGTTCCCGATCCCAGAGTGTTGCGTCGCGGTACGCGGCGTTCACAGCGGGCCCCGGCGATTCACGCATTCCCTGGTTCAGGAACGAGTGGACGGAAACACGCGTCGACGGACCGATCTCGGACTGGGCGCTCGCATGGAGCGAGGTCAGGCGGTACGCAGAGTGCGCGCGTTCCCTTCGGAGGTCCCGTTCGCCCTCTCGGGCACGATAGAGATAGTTCCCCCGAGCCTGTTCGTGCGCTGCACCAACGCTCAGCCGAAGCCCCAAAGCGGCCCCTGAGATCGCCAACCCACCGCCAGCGAGTCCGCACGATCCGGCAGTCCCCCTCAAGGTGAGTCGCAGGGAATCCGCGGTGTCACGGGTCCGCACATTGACCGCTCCCCCGACCGCGTCCGTACCGTAGAGCGCCGACTGGCCGCCGCGCACGTATTCGACCCGATCCAGATCGTCCGGCATCCAGAGACCAAGATCCACCAATCCGTTCTGCGTGCTGTTCAAACGGACACCGTCCAGCAGCACGAGCGTATGACTGGACGACATACCGCGCACGGACATCGTCTTGACGCCTGCTCCGCCGCCCAGATCCCT
>CAYXMK010000219.1:0-4605 GCA_964465905.1 uncultured Ignavibacteriaceae bacterium
AGAATCCTGAGACTGTATCGACCTTGGCTCCGAGATTGTCGTACTTGTAGCCCTGCACGAACTGCGTCTTGAGGGTGGCAGCGCCGTAGGGGTCGAGAGAGACACCGAGCCTGTAGGTCAGGATGCTCTCCAGCTCGATCTTGTCGTCGGTCTTGCGGAGCGGCTGGCTCCCGAGACGCGCCTGGCCGAAGGCGAACTTGTACGAATTCGCCCAGTCGAGTACGTCACCCGTACGCTTCGACTTCCCCTCCAGCGTCAGGGCCAGAGCGAGCGTGTTGTCACCCCCCTGGGCCCAGTCCTTGAACGAAACCTGCGTGAGAGTTGCCAATCCCACGAGACTGTGTGTCCAGGGAGACACCGCCGCGGGGGCGGCACTGTCCGGCGCTACCTGTCCCGGGGCACTGCAGACGAGAGCGGACATCAACAGCAACAGCGCGGCAGAACGCATGGTATGACTCCTTCGATGGGGTGGTCGCGACCGATTCAGCAAGACATCGCACTGTCATTTCACGGGTGACGTGCAGTGCCCGCAGCGCTTCGCGTTGATCGGAATGACCATCAGACACTCAGGACATTCCTTCGTCGTCGGCGCAGCCGGCTCCTCCTCTTTCTTGCGCGCAAGGCGGTTGACACCTCGAATGAGCATAAAGATCGCAAACGCCACAATCGTGAAGTCGATGACGGTGTTCAGGAACGAGCCGTACTTCAGGAGAACCGCCGGACTCCCCTCCACCGCATCCTTGAGCGTCAGGGAAAGGAAGCTGAAGTCGACACCCCCGACGATCATGCCGATGGGGGGCATGAGAACGTCGCTGACGAGCGAGCTGACGATCTTGCCGAACGCAGCTCCGATGATGATGCCGACAGCCATGTCGAGCGCGTTGCCCCGCAGGGCGAACTGCTTGAACTCCTTCAGGATGGGCATGGTTGACCTCCGTGCTGACGGTTGGACGGACCACAGCGGACTGCAAGATACTACGGGGACGCGTCCGCGACCAAACACTCCATCCCGCACGAGACCGCGACGTCGGATTCAGCGCGACAAGATCATCCGCCGTGCCAGACGCCTCCCCGCAGATTCGAGAGCATACACGTACACTCCCGACGCGGCATCGGCCGACTCGAATTCGACGGCGTAGGTCCGTCCGCTCTCGGCCAGGCCGTCGAACAGCACCTTCCGGCAACGGCCGAGGATGTCGTAGAGTCTGACGGAGACGGGCAGGGCGTCGTCGACGGAGAAGAGGATCGTCGTTCTCCCGTTGAACGGATTCGGATAGTTCTGGGCAAGGCGCCAGCCGTCCGGAACATTCTTTCCCACAGACGAAGCGGACACTGGTCCCAGGAACGCCGCTGCAAGAGCTCCCCAGAGTTCCCCATAGGGAGCGTCATAGCCCAATGCCCAGATGCCGATACCGGCAATCGACCGCGTCTTGACCGAATCATACTTCATGGAAAGACTGAGGGAATCATCGTACCAGGTCTGACGCCATTGGCCTGCTTCTTCATACCGATACCACGGAACATTGTACTGTCCATCGAAGAATCGATCTGCGGCAGGAAGCGTGGCCGCCTTCGCCCTGGCGCTGTTGTAGAAGCGGGATGAGCCGCTTCCCGTCGTCGCTGACATCCGCGTCGCGCTCACAACGGGCCAATCAATCCCGTAGTAAGGGAATCCGGCAATCAGCTGCGACGGCGGACAACCGATCGACAGGTAGTCGTCGATACTGCGCATGACATGGAGTCCTGAAGTGCCGGAAGTCAACGGTGACACGGGACCCGCAGTGGAGCTCCCCTTCCAGTAGTAGGCATAGGCCATCAGGAAATAGGAGTCGACGAGTGAGCGCGTGGCTTCAAAGAACGCTGCGTTGAAGTAGATGCTGGGGTTAGCGGGAAGTTCGACCGTTAGTTCTTTTCCCGCGTCCCGGAGAGCGGAGCCGAGCTGAACGATGAACGTCCGGAAACTGTCGGCAAGGGCAGGCACATTCTTGCTCATGCTCTCGAAGTCGATGTTGACACCATCAGCGGAGCGAACGCTCAGCTGAGCAAGAATGTTGTTGACGAGGTTCTGTCGTTTGGGTGCGCTGAAGAGAACGCGGTCATGGCCGCTGAAGAACGTGACGGTGAGATGGACTTTCTTGCCGGCGTCTCGGGCGTAGTTGACCGCTTGCGTGCTGGCCCAGCCGTGTGTCGAGGTGAATCCGCCCGTCGCGGTATCGACATCCGCACTGAAGTAGGCAACATGGGTAAGGAGATCGTACTCATAACCCTGTGCTGTAGCGTCGCTGACCCAGTAGGGCTGAAAACCGTAGATGACGTGTGAAAGGGAGCCGATCCGTTCAGCGCCGGGGCGTTTTGCGAACGCCCAGGAGGACGCCGTGTCCACTTCTTCCGGGTGGTCACGGTAGAATTCCCAGTCGAGCTGGTGAATGGACTTGTATTCTTCGGGCAGCTGTGCGGGCGAGGAGTACGGCAGCAGGAGGAGAATCAGGAAAACAGTGGCGGTGGCCTGCGGTCTGTTCATGATCACAAGAGGTCGTCTGAAGGGTGACATGCCCCGCGCACATGACGCGTCAGATCCCGCACAAGATCGGCATCTCTCTCAGGGGCAGACCCCTGGCCGTCAGCCGTCAGGCCGACTGCGGCGACTCCAGCACGCTTCATTGGGCGAATTCGCCTTTGAGTTCGCTCCAGGTGTACTCGTTCTGGGTGTTGGGCAGGTCGACCCAACGAACGATGACCCAGTTCCGGTTCCGGTCCGCGGTCAGCGCAAATTGTGCCTTTCCACGGGCGATCTGCGGGACAGAGGCAAGCTGATGAGGCACCTGCAGATGATAGGTCGCTTCGACCACAACAGAGTCGGAACCGATGGATTGCTGATCAAGGGTCAGAGTAAGCGAGGGTGCCGTGCCGGCGGGCAGACGGGACTTCATGTTTTCGAAGTACTGTTGTTCCAGTTCTCTGGACCATGCAAGAAACAGCGCTGCAAAGCGAGTCCGCGCCACCGGCGAGGCATCGAAGAAGAATGCGGAACCCGAAGTGGAAGAGTCGGCGAACGAGCGCATGTAGTTCACCGTGTTCAGGTCGCGAAGGGCGCTCGCCATGTTGGTGAACACGATCGAGGGCTCTGTGGGAGGGACAAAATTGGAGCTTGCCTGTTCGGGCTCATCGGGAGCGCGGGTCTCGAAGATCCCGCATCCAACATCCAGCAGGCCGACCACAAGGACAGCAAGGATCGTTGATGCACTCGGTTGCACAGTCTGCCTCTACACCGCCACGCGGCCTTCGAGGGCCCGGGAAAGCGTAGCTTCGTCGGCATATTCAAGGTCCGATCCCACCGGGAGACCTCGTGCAATCCGCGTGATCTTGACACCGAGGGGTTTGAGGAGCCTGGAGAGATAGAGGGTTGTGGCTTCCCCCTCCACGTTGGGATTCAGGGCGAGGATGATCTCCTCCACTCCGGCATCGCCGGTGCGCTGGAGCAGTTCCTTAATCCGAAGGTCATCCGGCCCGATGCCGTCCAGAGGCGAGAGGGCACCTCCCAGGACATGATAGAGCCCCTTGAAATCGTTTGTCCGCTCGATGGCCAGCACGTCATTGGGCTCCTCCACAACGCAGATCATGGACCGGTCCCGTTTGGCATTCGAGCAGATCGGACAAGGATCGACGTCGGTGATGTTGGAGCAGACGGAGCAGTACTTCACACGCTCCTTCACGTTCTGGAGGGCCCGGGCGAGGGCATCGACGTCCTCACGGCTCATCTTGAGAACATACAGAGCGAGGCGGTGAGCCGTCTTCCGCCCGATGCCGGGAAGTTGGGCGAACCGTTCAACGAGGCGCTCAACCGATTCGGAGGTGTAGGTCATGGGCGGAGGGGAACATCAGAATCCGGGGAGGTTCAGGCCGGGTATGCCGGGGATGAGGCCGCTGGTGGCCTTCTGCATCTCTTCCCGTGCGAGGGCGCCGGCATTCTCGAGCGCCTTGTTCACAGCCGCAACGACCAGATCCTCCAGCATGTCTTTGTCATCAGGGACGATCACGTCCCGCTCGATTTCGATGCTGAGGATCTGCTGCTTGCCGTTCGCCGTGGCCTTCACCATTCCTCCGCCGGCCTCAGCCGTAACTGTCTTCTTCTCGAGTTCCGCCTGCACGAGAGCGATCTTCTCCTGCATCATCTGCACCTGCTTCATCATCGCGTGCATGTTCGGCATGCCGCCTTTGAGCATCCTTCAACTCCCGTCCAATGAAGAACATTCATCACTGACTCGTCTGTTCCAATATAGGCCGAAAACGAAGGAATGTCAACGAACCCGCAACACGGTAATGATACACTGCCGAGACTGCATCATCCCGGGCACGCCCCGGTGCGCAGACACACAACGACCAGCGTCTCCAACCAGCGTTCCTTGACATTCGAGAGTTTTTGAAATATATTGGCGTGCGGCTCACTGAAGGTGAGTCGTTTTTTTCCGCGACAGGTGAGTGTCGTCGAAGACGACACGAAGTCCCGTTGTTTTCCGAAGGGGCTCAATGGTAGAGTCCCGACAAAGAACCTCGGCCTGCCCGCCTTCACGAATCTCACGAGGCAGGCGGGGATCTCCGTCCGTC
>CAYXMK010000220.1:0-4574 GCA_964465905.1 uncultured Ignavibacteriaceae bacterium
AACGGCGGGACACAGAAAACGTGCTTATCATCCCGCCAAAAAACGGCGGGACACAAAAAACGTGCATTTCATCCCGCCACAGAACGGCGGGACACAGAAGACGTGCTTCTCACGTTTCACTTATCACACTCCATCATTCCATCACCCCATCCTCCACCACTTCCTTCCTCCTCCTGACGTTCTTGCCGGCTCCCGCTCTCCATATTATTTCAGGAGCATCATCTTCCGGATCTGCTGCTGATGGCCCTGGATGAGCCTGGAGAAGTAGATCCCTGAAGGAAGGGCGCGACCGTCGTCATCCCTGCCGTTCCACGTCACTGTATAGCGACCCGGCGTGCTGAAGTCCGAGGCGAGTGTCCGCACCGTTCTTCCCAGAATGTCGATGACTTCCAGCCGCACATCCCCGGCTTCAGCAAGATCGAAGACAATGCGGGTCTCGGGATTGAACGGGTTGGGATAGTTCTGATGAAGCTGAAACTCGCCCGGCATTGTTCCCGCAACCGTCTCCACCGACGTGATGGCATCCACCGCCACCTGGAGAAGGTCAATGTTGATGGCGCCGCTGGCCGCGCTGGTGTCCGGCCGGTACTGAAGCTGGAAGCTGTCGAACCGCATTTGCCCTTCGAGGACGCCGTTCCCCAGCCACGACCCTACCGGATCGTTTTCCAGATCCCATTCCACCAATCGCCATCCGACCCAGTCGATCGGAATCCAGGCGCTCACCTCATGGTTTGCGCCGGTACCGCCTGGGAAGACATCCACGCTGTCGTCGACAGCAAAGCGGAATAGCGTCCCGCTGCCATCTCCCCAGACATAGGCCTGGAGTCGCGTGAGCCGCTTGGTCCATGTGACGGACCGCGGCGTACCGGTGTTCAGGTACTCGCGGATCAGCCAGGCGGAAGCTGAGGTGTTCCAGGCATACGTGAGCTTCGCGGAGGCCGTACTCGTCGGCACGAAACTGTACTTCTTTGTCGCGTCTGCTTGAAACGATGCGCTGGAGATGCCGGTGGTGGAGCCGCTGCTCGACGGCTGCCACCAGTTGGCTGTCGGATCGGCGTTGAAGTCGTCGATCGTTGTGGTGATATAGGTCTGGGGCCCAACCGTGAATTGCCACACAATCGGAGCGGCGGTGGGGATGGGATTCCCCGAAAGATCCGTGACCCCGCTGATCCGGACCAGGTAGCTCTTGCCCGGCGTGAGACCGCCGGGGACGTACATGTTCACACCACTCTTGCCGTTGGATTCCCAGTACTCGAGCGTCTTCGAAAGCACCAATCCGCCCACGATACGGATGGCGAAGTTAGTCGAGTTCACCGTCGAAGGATTCAGCGGCTCGTCGAACGTCATGTTGATGACGTGGTTGGGAGCTCCGACGGTTCGTACCGAATCTGGAAAGACAGAAATGAGGACCGGCGGCCAGGCGTCAACGGGTTTTGTCTTGAAGCTCAGGATGAACGGATCACCGGGAGTGCCGTCGCCGTTAGCGTCGAGCTGGAGGCCGCTGGCGGAGCGTGCCGAGGAATCGATTGTGACGGTGAAGTACGTGTCGAATGGAAGCACAACAGAATCGGGATCGAAGGTGAAGAGCGTGTTGTTATCGGACCATCGGATCGTCCCGGCCACGGAAGGAACGATGGAAAAAGCTGACCGGACGGAAGCGGTATCCATCACCTTTGTGAAGCGAATGATGATGCTCCCGTTCGCCGAAAAGGCGGTGTCGTTATTTGCAGGCACGCTGGAGAGAATTGTGGGTGCTGTGGTCGATTCGAGCTGCCGATCGAGGAAGACAGTGGCGCCAGTGCCGACGGAGACAACGGCTGAATCCGCGAAAAAGCCGGGAGTCTCGAAGCGAACAGTGTACTGGCCGGGGGCGAGACTGTCGAACATGTAAAAACCGTTGTTGAACCGGTCGCCGTTGTACATCCGGTCGACCGGCAGCAGCCGCACGCGCGAATAGTTCACCAGCTTGCCGGTTCCGCGCTCGCTCTGGACGCCTGCAATCGTTCCCAGAGTGTCCGACGGGACGCCGAAGTACTGCATGAAGGCGTTGCGGAGCGCGTACGCTTCCATCTTCCGGTAATCATTGTTCATCAGCCGGCGCGTCTCGGGGTAGTAGTCGTGAAACGACCCTTCAGAGAGCTGTCCGGGCATGACGAGTCCGCTCAACACACCGAGATTGTAGCCAACCCCGGGTCCGCCGTAGAACGTGTAGTCCAGATACACGCCGGGCGCAATATTGCCGGCGGAAGAGCCGGTCCGGAGTTTTGCGCGGATGTGGTTGTACACATAGTTGGACATTGTGACGGCCTGGGGAAACGCTGGCTGTCTCGTGGAAATGTTCTCTTTGATGAGCACGATCGTGTAGTTGACCGTGCCGTTGTAGGCATTGCTGTGAATGGAGTGGAACCAGTCGGCATTCACGGAATTTGCCAGCTGCCATCGAGCCGTAAGTGACGGGTCATCGAGATCGGGGTGTGAATTGCCGCTGCGCGTCAAGTAGACTGTAGCGCCCTGTTGCTCAAGCAGCGGCTTCAGATGCAACGCCTTCTGGAAATTGCTCTCCGACTCCCAGAAATCTGTTCCGGGATCGGGGATCACATGCCGGTCGTCTGACTCGTACCCGCCGTGACCCGGGTCGATGCAGAAAACCAAGCCGGAGAGATCGGTCCGCTGTGCCTGGGCAACAATTGAACAGACGACGAGACCAACACAGAGCGAAAGCAGTCGTCTCATGGCCTCACCTCACGGTACGTGAGTACGTAGATGTCGCCATTGAGGGTGTGGAACGTGATCCTGTCCTCAACGGGGGAACACTGCGGATAGAGTTCGATGACGTCGGGGGTTGCCGTCAACTGAAGCCCCGGCCCTCCGGCGGGAGACACACAGAGGATGTCAGAAGAGAGGATCCGGTGCCCGTCGTCTCTGTCATCCATGTAGACGATCCAGTTCCCGCTCCGGGTCCAGACCGCCGCGTTGCGCCGGCCAAGTTTTGCGATGCTGCGGCTCTCAAGGTCGTAGACGAAGGTGCCTCCCTGCATGGCGTACGCCACGAGCCGCTTCCCGTCGGCTGAGAGGGACGGCCAGATGTATTGGGCGTTCCCCAGGGGGTCAAGCAGGGTCTTGACGCCGTCGGTCAGTAGAGCGATCTTGGTATTCTCGATTCCGAGAAGGATGGTTCCCGCCGGCGCGGCAGTCTTCTGGAAAGATTCCGTAACGGGCTGTTCGGCATACGTGAGCGTGTTCCCCGCAAACGCCGGCGTGGAGAGTCGCCGAGAGGATGCAACGACGCTGGTTTCGCCATCCTGGAGTCGCATCATCACCAGTTCCTGAGTCCGCTCGTAGGTGCGGTCATTGAAGAAGGTCCGCCGATAGGCGAGTACCTGTCCGTCCGCCGATACGGAGAACGCATAGCCCGACTTCGGATCATCGGTGAGCTGGCGGAGTTCCCGGGAATCGAGAGCATACTGCCAGATGCCGTCAAACTCGGAGTTGCTGAGAAAGATGGATCGCCCGTCCGGAGAGAACCGGGGGTAGCCCCAATCCTGGTCCCCTGGAAGAGCGAGTTTTTCGAGGGAGAGCACTTCGATCTGAGCCGTTGCCGTCGAGAGGGCCACGGCGGCGGTAAGGAGAGTCAGGAGGAGATTCTTCATGATTTGGGCCTGTTGGGTGGTGACAGATCTGTGATCTATGATATTCCTTCGGCGGGGAGGATGCCGTGCCCCATCGCACATCAGTCGGCAGAAGCAGGCAAAATGGTAGTTTTCAAAGGCAAAGTACCAAGGTTTCGCAAGGGAAGCAACGAAAAACCGGCGAGATGGTCACAGGGTTGGACATCGCAACGTTCCTGCCGTTGCTCGAGGAGCAGGGGGGTGAAGCATGCTTGTGCATTATCGTCACTCCTGTCCTGACACCCCGGCAAGGCAAGAGTCCGGCTTCACCCTGCTTGTTCGGGGATGAAGAAGGATTTCAGGATTCGCAGGGCGAAGAGTTCGCCGTTTGGCTCGTTTGGCTGTGAATGAGATCCCGACCTGAGGCATGTCGGGATGACGGAGGAGGGAAAGGAACACACTGCTGACGACTGCCGCTCTACAATCTCGTCGTCCCGATACGCCTTTGATCGGAACCTCCTTATCCGCCCCGCCCTTCAAAGCGTACATGAGATCCCGAAAAGGAGCATTTCGGGATGACGAGGCATGTGACACAAAAGCGCAGACCACGATTCCGCCAACAAGATGGCGGGCAGGCGGCCCGCGCCTTGTGAAGCATCTAAGCAATCCCCAGTAGGTCAGACATTCCTGTCTGAACTTCCTGTAAGACATTCCTGTCTGACCTTCCTGTAAGACATTCCTGTCTGACGTACCCGTTGGACAGACACGAATGCTCGCCCCGCGATTGTACACCCTTCGACTTCGTCCCGCTCGAAATGCGAGCGGGACTGCGCTCAGGGTGACAATGACTCGTGGGCGGGCAGGGTCTCGCGTCGCTCGCCCGGAATGGCATCAGTCGCTGCTCAGCGGCTGGGGTTTTCATCCTCACCGTCGCTTGCCACCAACAGCATCATCGGGCGACGGGAC
>CAYXMK010000221.1:0-4564 GCA_964465905.1 uncultured Ignavibacteriaceae bacterium
GGATCGACTCGTCCCGCACCACCTCCCCGACCGGTTCCGCGAAGCCGTCGTGCAAGCGCTCCGCGCCGGCTGCGACATTATCCTCTTTCCAGGGAACCTGTCGGAGGGTGTTCAGGCCTGCAGGGATGCTGTCGCGCGGGGGGACCTCACGGAGGAGAGAATCGACAGATCCGTCCGGCGGATCCTGCGGGCCAAGACCCGCGCAGGGCTTCATCTCCGCCGCCTCGTGGACCTTGCGGCGCTCGATTCGACGGTGGGCACGGAGGGCAACTACGCGGAGGCCAAGGCAATCGCCGGCCCTTGCCTCACGCTGGCCCGGGACACCCGGAGCCTGATTCCGCTGACTTCAGAGCAGAGGGCTGCGGTCATTACCATAACGAACAAGCAGGGGCGATCGATGCTCTCGCGCGACCTCGTCGTGTTCCCCGACTACCTCGCCCGGCATGTCCGCTCGGCCACGCGTGTCGATCTGAGCGACGCTCTGAAGCCGGAAGAGCAGGAGCGCGCCCTCGCGGCCGCCGCAGACGCCGACGTCGCGGTGGTCGCCGCGTACGTCAAGATCGTTCTCAACAGCGGAACCGTGGAACTCCCTCCTGAGCATGCCCGTTTCCTCGAGCGTCTTGGTGCCGTTCAGCCGAAGACCATTCTCGTCTCGTTCGGCAATCCCTATATCGCAGCTTCCGTACCGACGATCCCGACATACCTCTGCGCCTTCGACAATGCGAAAGCTCTGCAGGAGACCGCTGCGGAGGCACTGGCAGGAAAACGCCCCATCTCCGGACATCTGCCGGTGACGATTCAAGCCGACATGCCGTACGGCTTCGGCATCAAGAAGTTCTGACCCCTTCCCTCCTCCCCAGAACCATGAAGGGCTCTGCACGCGCAGAGCCCCTCATGTCGCCAGCCTCGAGGATCGACGTTTCAATAGAGCAGATACTTTTCGCGGAGGGACGTGAACTCGGCAATCCCCTCCCGCCAGGAAGCTGCGATCTCGTCCCCGCTTTTCCCGGCATCGACCATTGCGCGCAGGGACGACGTGCCCGACAGGCGGTCGATCGAACGCTCTCGCCATTCCATGGCACTGCCGAAGAGACGCCGGCCCACAGCGAGGATTGAGACGCCCGTTCGCACCGGCTCAAACATCTCGCGGTCCGTGACGTCCACATGAACCCCCCGGCACAGCTTTCCCTCGTGTTTGGGACTGGCGGCAACATTGGGGATGCTCCGGGGAGTGAAGGCAATGGGCTGGAAGAGAACTCCAGGAAGCCGGAGTGAATTCAGTTCCGTGGCCCAACGGTCCCCGTCAATGAACGGCGCGCCGATGAACTCGAACGGCCGCTCCGTGCCCCGCCCCTCCGAAATGTTGGTTCCCTCGATGAGACAGGTGCCCGGATAGACAATCGCCGTCCGCAGCGTGGCGATGTTCGGGGAGGGCTTGATCCAGCGCAGTCCCGTCTCGTCGTACCACATTGTCCTCTTCCATCCCTTCATTCTCATCACCGTCAGGTTCGCGCGTACGCCATTCCGCAGCCAGCCCTCGCCGTTGAAGAGGGTTGCCAGTTCGCCAATCGTCATTCCGTACGCAATCGGAATCGGGTGAAGCCCCACGAAGGATCGGAGGGAATCCTCCAACATGAATCCTTCGACGCGCGTCCCGCGAATCGGATTCGGCCTATCGAGAACGACGTAGGGAATCCCCTGCTCCGCCGCCGCCTCCATGGTCAGGGAGAGCGTACTGGTGTACGTGTAGAATCGCACTCCGACGTCCTGAATGTCGAAGAGGAGCACGTCGATACTCTTCAACATTTCGGGGGTGGGCTTGTTGATACTGCCGTAGAGAGAATAGACGGGAACCTGCGTCCGCTGATCGATGCTGTCATGAATCGTGGTCCCGTCCGGCGCGTCGCCGCGGATGCCGTGTTCCGGGCCGAAGAGAGCCGCCAGCGTCACCCCGGGGGTCGCTGCAAGGGCATCGGCCAGATGTCTTCCGTCGCTCAGCACGCCGGAGTGATTGGTCACCAATCCCACCCGCTTGCCCTCGATGAGGTGAAGGTACTCTGACAACAGAAGATCCGCGCCGGTCTTGACCGGAGCAGCACTGCGGCCGCAGCCGCTGCAGACGAGGATCAGCAGTACAAGGAGTTTTCTCATGGTCAGCCTCCTTTGAGAATGAGGGGGCGTGCAAGCATCCACGCCGCCAGCGTCATCCCGTCCCAGATTTCTCCGCTGCGGATGCGCCGCTCCAGTTCTTCCGGCAGCATGAGGAGCGGCGCGCAATCCTCTGTAGGATCCGGTGCGGCAATCACGGGTCGGAGCCCCCGCGCCAGATAGACACGGCACACTTCATCTGTCACGCCGTTGTACGGATTGAAGCAGCCGATCTCCGTCATTTCATCCGCCGCATAGCCGGCCTCTTCCGCAAGCTCCTCGGCAGCCGTCTGTTCATACGTGCGCCCGGGCTTCACCCCGCCGCACGGAAATTCCAGACTCCGCCGGTCGCCGAGGTAGCGGTACTGGGAAACGAGGACAAGCTCCCCGGTCTCGAGAAGGGGAATGATCATGCTCGCCCCCTCCGTATGGACGATGTGGTACTCCCCGCGGCTCCCGTCGGGAAGCTCCACGGCATCCCTCTGGTACGACCACCACCGATTGGCGATCACTGTTTCCCGCGAGATCGTTTTCCAGGTGGCGTTTGACATGGCGGGAGGACCAAGGCGGGGAATGCGGAGGTTCACACGAGATCCGACTCAGAGAAGAAGAACGCGACTTCCAGCCGGCCATTGTCGGGAGAATCGGACCCATGGACAATGTTCTCCCCCTTGCTGTCGGCAAACAGCTTGCGGATCGTTCCTTCCTCGGCCTCCGCCGGATCGGTTGCCCCGATCAGCTTGCGGAATTCTGCCACGGCATTCTCGCGTTCCAGAGCGATCGGCACCACCGGTCCGCTGGACATGAAGTCCACCAGAAAGGGATAGAAGGGGCGCCCGCGGTGCACGGCATAGAACGCTCCCGCCACGTCACGACTCAGCCGGATCATCTTCATGGACAGAACCTTGAATCCGGCTTTCTGGATGCGCTGCAGCACTTCCCCCTGCAGTCCCTTGCGGACACAGTCGGGTTTGAGGATGGCCAGGGTACGTTCGACTGCCATAGTTGTTCCTCTCAGTCAGAGTTGGATGATCGTGGCGACGGCGGGTGCGGATCGGGATTTCGGAAATCACGTTCGCTGCTGACTCCACCAGCGTTCCATCACGTCGGCGGCGTCAGTTCTCGCGCCGGGCTTTTTCCACTTGTCGTAGAAGAGGACGTCCGAGCTGCGCGGCGGGGGGTTCGGAAAATCGATCTGCACACGCTGGGGCATCGGCATCGAGTCGCCCACCACCACGGCCTCTCCCTGCCGCAGCAGCGGAATAACGGACTCCAATCCGCTGAAGGTATCCGGCACCAGCCGCTGGACGTACTGCTGGTCTGCCGGGTTGAGCAGACGCAGAATGACGAAGTTGCTGCACTGGGAAAGGATCGTTTCGGAGATCTCCGCCGGTCGCTGGCTGACGATCATACAGCTGACGCCGTACTTTCGTCCCTCCTTGGCGATGCGCTCCACGGTGCGCCGGGCCGCTTTGGAGCCCTCCGCCGAGACCGAGAGATAGTTGTGCGCTTCCTCAAAGACCAGCAGGATGGGAAGCTCGGTACGGTTGGGATTCCAGAAATTGAAGTCAAACGTGATCCGCGCGATGAGGGCGGCAATGGTCTTCACGATATCGAACGGAACGCCGCTCATATCCATGATGGTGATGCGCGTCTGGCCGTCGAGGCCAAAGATCATCATCATCAGCGGTTTTGCCGCTTCCGTATCGAGGCAGACCCGGAGCTTGAACATGAAGGCGTAGCGGGGGTCGGTCATCCGCGTGTTCAGCCGGACGAGCAGACGGGTGAACTTGCCGAAGTACGGCCCCTCTTTTTGACCGCCCGGAGCGGCGACTTTCTCCGTGTCGAGGAACTGGAGCTTGGCCCGGACTTCATTCAGGTCGAAGTAAACAGGGGAATCGACGGTGATGACCTCGGCCAGGCGCGGGTTCTTCGATTTCTTCGCGGCGTAGATCTGGTCCTGAAGGACGGACATCTGGATCGAGGCGTTCTCGTCTGCCGGATCGATGAACATCTCCGTCATTTCTTCGAAGTTCATGAGCCAGTACGGGAGTTCCAGCGCCGCGATTTCGAAGTGCTTGCATCCCTCCGGAAATGCCTGGCGATACTCGTTGTGCAGATCCAGCACGACCGTACGCGCCTCCGGCAGACTCACCACCTTCTGGAGAATCGAAGCGACGGTGCACGATTTCCCCGCACCGCTGGAACCCAGCACCGCAATGTGCTTTCCAAAAAACTTGTTGGGATCCATGAACGCCCGCTCGTTCTCGAACAGCGGAAGCTGACCCAGCGAAAAGCCGAACTTCTGAAGGCTGGAGAACGCCACCTTGATGTCTTTGTCCTCCAGCAGGAACACGGGCATGTCGGCGGTCGGCAGAATAGAAACGCCCGACTCGAACTGCCCCTTGCGCATGGA
>CAYXMK010000222.1:0-4529 GCA_964465905.1 uncultured Ignavibacteriaceae bacterium
GACGAACAGACTTGGAGAGCCGCTTGGATCCGGTGTGTACGTACTCCGGGTCACAGCGGGTCGCTGGCAAAAAGCGATCAAGCTGCTGCTGGTGCGCTGAGACAACGAATCCGCCAAGCCCGGGGTGCTATCGGACCAGTACCATCCGCCTCGCGTGGACAGTTCCGCCCGCCGTGAGCCGATAGTAGTACACTCCCGAACCGAGTTCTTCGGCATTCAGGACCACCCTGTGAATGCCGGCCTGATGCCGCCCTTCCGCCAGCGTCATCACGTGCCGTCCGAGATTATCAAACAACTGCAGGGAAATCTCTGAGTCCACCGGCAGGGTGAAGGTGATGGTAGTCGTGGGATTGAAGGGATTGGGATAGTTCTGCGCGAGGCCGAAGTCGGACGGCATCGGTCCGGGGCCTGCCGCAAGACCGGTTGAACCCGGTTCCACGAGCTGAAGTTTGACAGCGTCAGCGCGCAGGACCGTTCCCACGGTGCTCGTGCCTGTGTGGCGAACAAGGACTTCCACGGTGGCCCCCGCAGTGAACACGTACCGACCCACCCGTACCCACGCTCCGCTTCCCTCGTTCTGATCCAGGAACACCGAGTTGACCGTACTTCCGTTCTGCTGGATAATATAGAGGGCTTTGTTGGCTGCGTTCACCGTCTTTGGAACGATTTCGAAAATGTCGTAGGTCCCGGCTTGAGGAGCTGTGAGTTCGAACGCCGCCTCGATGCCGGTGCCGTCACTCAGCCGCGCATAGCGGCTCGAAGGACCGTAGGCCTGAGCGTTGCTGTAGAACCAGGCGCCCGTCTCGCGATATGCCGATGCGTCGTCGTTGTCGGCGATCCTGAACGGCAGCACGGCCACAGCGGAGAATGGTATTGCCAGCTCCGGCCGGACGGGGTCGTTGCTGAGAATCACGAGCGTGTCGGCTATGGGTCCGACGGCGGCGGGAGAGAGGCGCAGCGGGAGCACTGCGCTCTGCATCGGGGGAATCGTCACCGGGAACTGTGCGGAAGTGGACAGGATCGGACAATCGCTGGAGACGCCATGGATCGTGAGGGATTCTGTGCCCCGGTTCGCAAGGCGGAGATTGACCGTTGCCGTGTCTCCGATTCCCACCTCGCCGATCGTCAGCACTTCAGCATCAACGGCAAGTTCGCGCTCCCGGACGAGTGGCGTGCATCGGATGACGTCAGCGAGTGCCGTCTGGGAAGACGCGCCGGATCCGATCGCCAGCAACTCCACTGCGGGCTGTTCGGTTGGATCCAATCGGGTTGTGAAGAGATGATTCCAGGTCTTCCCCGCCAGCGGACTTGTGAACGAGACGGTGTCCGCGGGAATCCCGTGGCGGAGGATCCGGAAGACCGAGCGGGCCACCGCGTTTGCTGCCGTCGGTGTCTGGACGAAGAGATTGAATCGCCCGGTGTCGGCGATGGAGAGGTGCCACCGGACGATGGCCGTATCGCCGGGAGCGACGGAAGCCGAGCGGGCGGTCTTTCCCCATGCCGGCGTGGAGAACGTGGACCATGACCCCTTCACTTCTTCATATCCGGGCTCTTCGTCATCCACGAACAGATCGTCCTGCAGGTAGGTACGAAGGACCGTCGTCAGATTGCCCACCGTGTCAGTGACGGCAACACCGATTTTTGCCACTGTGCGCCGGTCAACAGCCGTGGTTGTCATCCACTGGTTCTCGCCCGCGGAGGAACAGGGGAGGAGCTGGTAGCGCTCATACCGGTCCTTGACGGCAACGAACGGCTGACGCTGGAAGATCGGCTCATTCGTGCTGATGGTGAACGTGAGTTCGTCTCCTGCGGCGTGTTCCTCGAGCGTCATCACCGGAGCGGTCGTATCGGCCGTCTGCAGCCATTTCTGCATCGCCTCGACAGCCGTGCAGTATTCGAAGGTCACGTTCGGAAACCGCGCCGCGGCAGCATGCGCCAGCCGGTCGATCTTCTCCATGTTGCTGAGAAAGTCCTCCTCCGGCAGATGGCCCCACAGGCACGGGACCTGCGTGATGCCGCTGTCGGCGGAGGCGAAGATCTTGTCCATGAGAACAGAATCAACGCTGCCGATATGTTTCGAACGGACGTTCCAGCCCCGCCCGGGACCGGGGACCTGATAGTCGTTCGGGTCGGGATGGTAGGGCACCCACGTGCTCGGCGCACGCGACCAGTCGATGACGTTGCCATCCGGCTCGGTTGTCCTGAGCTTCCGTGCCGGCCAGGCGTTATGCAGGCTGTACGGGAGGAGCTCGTCGAGGTAGGCCTGCCAGGCATTGTCCATGTAGTGCCACCCGCTGCGGAAGGAGACGGGAAAGACGTTCTCTTCGAGAAGGAACTGGGCGAGCGTGTAGTCGAAATCGTCCCGGCATTCCTCGAACGTCAGCGACTGATTCCACCAGTAGATTCCGTCGCCGTTGTAGTCGGTCCATGCAAACGTATGGTAGTGGAGCGTCAATTCGTCCCCGTAGCGCCGGATGGCCTCCCCGTGGTACTTCTGCATCAGGTACATCGTCATAATGTTCGGGATCGGCACATTGGTGTTGGTGGCGTACCGGAAGATGTTTCCGGCCATCATCCACCAGGTGAACTTGATCGGCGTGCCGTTGGAGTCGCGCAGGCGTTCCCGGAACGCGCTGTCCATGATGCGATAGGCATTTCTGCTCGCGTCGGTATAGAGACTTACGGCATAGGTGCAGTGGAAGCGGTCCGTGTTCATCCCTTCCCAGATGGCGGTATCGGAGCCGAGCACGAAGTAGATCTTGCCGCCGGCCAGAGCGATGGAAGCAGCCGCGCTGATGCAAAGGAGGAGTGTTGAAAGAATGGAGAGCGTTTGTTTCATCCTCATTCGACCGAACGTTGTTCTCTTCAACAACCTACTGAAGTGGGGACGAAGTGTCAAGGAATTTCACACCGGCACTTCTCAGATCTGAGATTGGCGCACGCACCGGCACGGTGGGAGGAAGAAATCGTCAGGATGTCGCGGAGTCGGGGGAGGTGATCCTGGCGAAACGGCGGCGCTGCTCGTTGAGATGAGTCGTCGCGGGATACTGGTCCAGTCGTTGGAGGAGCTCTGCGTACTTCTTCGGCCGGATCAGTTCGAGATAGTTCTTGTCTCGCTCAACAAGCGCACAATACAGGGAGATGGCCTTTGTCCCTTGTTGCATGCAGTTGTCGTGATCTCCCAATGCGGCGAAAAGCTCGCTGGCTTCCCGGAGCAGCTCAGCTGCCAGAATGACCCTGTCGTGCCTCTCGGGAAAGCCGAGCAGGAGAACAAGCTCCTCCGCGGGCAATGCGAAGAGAAGCTCGCGATGGAGGCCGAGGAGTCCCTGGGAGGCGGTTGAGATTTCTTCCAATCACGGCGTCTCCTGCGGGTTTCTTCACCATGGTACGGAAGTTCCGGCTGAAATACCGGCAGAGGAATATCGTGCTTGCTTCTCACCGGGGAATTGCGTATCATAGAAGTGCACATTCGTGCACCGTAGCAGCCGTGAGATGTGATCCGGTTCGCCGGATCTGATGGTTTTGACGTTTGCAGCTCGATCCGTACCTGCCTCGTTTCGTCCTTTCGTTGGTTTCCCTTCACGGTGACCCATCGCAAGCAGAAGCCGGCGTTCGATCTGAAGCTCAGCCGTACAAGCCAGACGCTCACGCCCTTGTCGGGTTTGTGAGCGTTGAATCGAACGCAGTGCGCACGGGGTCACTATTCACACTCTTTGTACGAAAGGATTACTGCCATGCAGCAAGGCACAGTCAAGTGGTTCAATTCCACCAAGGGATTCGGCTTCATTTCCCGCAACGGCGGAGCGGACGTGTTCGTCCACTTCAATGCCATCGTTGGAGACGGTTACAAGACTCTCCAGGAAGGCGATCGGGTTGAGTTCGAGGTGGAAGAGGGACAGAAGGGACCGAAGGCGGTCAACGTCAGCAAGATCTGACGCCACGAGCGCCAAGCGTCGAAGGCCGGATCAAACGATCCGGCCTTCGGCTTTGTGAGGGGTGGGGTGTTGTCTTGAGATCGGTGCGCTCCTCCTTGTTGTTGCCGTCGGAAGAAGACTCAGATCCGGTATCCGGTCCATTGACACTCCCAAAGCGTCCGCAGAACGAAATCGTCTGCGTTTGTCTCCGCTTCATCACTCTCGCTCCTTCTCCTTCGGCTTTCCTTTGTCCTTCTCCCTGACAGGTTTCTCTCTGTCCGGCAGCCGTTCGATCAGATACTCGGCATTGTACTTCAGCAGGGCATACGCCTCGCTGGTCATCACGCTCCCTGCGCGATCCCCATCCCTGTCCCGGCCGCGCTTCTTGTCCTCGTCCTGGCTTCGCTTCCAGATCCGCTCGACTTTCTTCACAAATTTCTCCAACTCCCTGCGGGCTTTGACCGAATCTCGCTGGATCAGTTCTTTCTTTGCCTTCTCGAGCCGTTTGTCGAGGTTCTTGATGATGCCGTCTTCGGATCGTTCGTCATCGTCGCAGTCGTCGTCGCGGTGTGACGTGAGCCAGCCAAGTGTGACCGACTGGTGCTTGTAGCTGAT
>CAYXMK010000223.1:0-4475 GCA_964465905.1 uncultured Ignavibacteriaceae bacterium
GAACCTGATGGTCGTGACGGAAGGATTGAAGGGATTGGGGAAATTCTGCAGAACCCTGAACCGCTCAGGAACCGGCTGACGGTTCGGTACATCCACCAGGAGTGAGCGGTCATAGGTCACGATCCGCAGGCCGTCCACAGCGATGAAGGACGGATTTGTCATCCCGCTGGCTTCGTTCGTAATCACCACGGAATCCTCTCCTGCGCCGCTGAACACGAACGAACCTAGGGAATTCCATTTCGAGCCCATCAGGGCGTCCGCCTGATTGACCCTCACCGTATCCACCCGCCCCTTCGAGTACACAATGTGCGGTGTGTTCGTGGCACGAGAGGCGAACGCCGTCCACCACGCGAATACCTCGTACGTCGCTTCCGCCGGCACACGGAAGCGAAAGACCGCGCTCCTGTCGCCTGTTCCCGACTGGGTGATCCTCGTTTTCTGGGACCCGAAATAGCCTTCATTCAAGGCCGTGAGCCAATTCGTACCGACCTCGGAGTAACCGGGATCGTCCGTATCCATGGTCCGGTCGTACGACGGCAGGGGAACAATCGCGAGTGCAGAGGAAACCTGCCGTTCCGTGCCGTCCGATGGCGTGTTGCGCACCGCACCGCCGGCGAAGAATGTCGACGAACCGCCTCCGTCCAGATTGATTGCTTCGATGCAGCCGAGATTGATCATTGTCTGCGCCACCTGCGGCAGCGACATGCCGATGCTGGCGCCGCGCCCATCCACCACAAACAGGATAACCCTTCGGTCGGCAGTGTACCCCACGGCTGTTCTCGGATCTCCGTTATCAAGTCCCACTCCGGATCCGAACATCACTTCCTGATCGTAGGTGACGTTCACCTGTCCGTTCGACACAAGGTTCGGCCCGCCGCCAATGGCCTCCTGCAGATTGCTCCACACCGCTCCATCTTGTTGAACGGGAGCGGGAGCCGGAGCGCTCTGCGTATGAGGCAAGGGCGAAGTGAACCTGTAGATGCCTGTCACTTCATTGTCGAAGTGATAGATCCATGCTGTCTGGAGTGTGCGGTCTTTCAGTACGCCGAAATTTGCCCGCATCAGAGGGTACGAGCCCGAAGTGCGCGAGACGCTCGCCAGCTGACGTGACAACAGGCGACCGCCGGAAACTACCAGACTGTAGCTTGAAGCCGGTGTGCCTCCGAAGAAGCCCCCGTTGATCGCCACGTACGCATTGACCTTCGATGCGAAGCTGGAAACCCCCTCCTTCCCCGCCGACGTCGCGCTCTTCAGAGCAAGCACTCCGACCAGTGTGTCCCGCCAGTCCACTTCCGCATAGAACGCAGAGATCGGACCTGACGCTGTCCCGGAAAAGACCTTGATCGACGGAGGCAGATCTGCGGAAATCGGCGTCCACGTGAAGCTCTGGGCAACGGCGGCAACAGAGAAGACGAGCAGGGAGCTCACAACGAGGATTGCGTGCCTGGGCTTGAGAATCATGTTCTTCCACCTCTGCCTTCGCCGATGAGCCACACACGAGGAAGATCAGTGCAGCAGAAGCATCTTCCTGGTCTCGGCAAATCCGCCCGATTCCAGACGGCAGAAATACAGCCCCGAGGATAAGCCAACAGCCGAAAAGGGTACGCGATGGGCACCGGCAGATTGCTCGCCATCGACAAGCTCCGCGATCTTTCGCCCGAGCGTGTCGTAGACGTCAAGCCGCACATGCCCCGCGCGCGGCAGCCGATACTCCACGACCGTTGAAGGATTGAACGGATTCGGATAGTTCTGAGCGAGCATCGGCCGTTCGGGAGATGCATCCGTGCTTCTCTCGTGAACCCCTACCACAGCGCCCGGACTCAGTCTTCGGTTGAGGAGGAGCATGACGTCGTCCGCAACCACGATCTTGCCTGCGCCGATGCCGGCATTGGAGAGCTCAAAGACCGATTGGCGGGCTCCCGCCTGAAGGAATACATCGCCGATCTTATGCCATCCCGCATTGGACGGAAGGGATTGATCCACAACTACTCTGTCCGAAGGATTACCCGCACGGAAGATCCGATAGGTTGCACTTCGCGTGAACGCGCTCGATCCCTGGAGCAGATAGACATAGACTTCGTACCACGCGTCAACAGGGACTTCCGCCTCATATGTCAGCGTCTGGGGTTGAACGGAGTCCGCATACAGGAACACACCACCGCGAGCCTGGAAGTACGCCTGGAGCTTCCAGCCCGAAGTCCGTACGGTGAAACTCTCATCGAAGAAGAGTCCTCCCATCCGCCAGCCATCCGGCCGGTACGGCGAATGCGCCTTCTGCTGATAGACATTCTCCCGCAGGAGCGAAAGATACCCGAGGTCTCTCAGATCGTTGTAGTACCAGAAAGAATGCCCGGGCACACCGGCTGTCCTCGTGAGTGAGACGAGCTGCACGATCTCTGCAGGAGTCCTTGTGACGCCGTTCGCAACAGCTGCGATCCCTGCTGTGACTTTTGCCGTATCCTGAATCCCCTGTAGGGCCGATGCCAGGTACTCACCAAAGAGCTGCGGCGCCGCGTACATCTGCACCTGGACAGCATCCACCGATCCGTTGTTCACCCACGACTTCCAGTCTTGGAGGAAGCTCTCATAGGCAGGGTAGCTCGACCCTGTCCCATAGTGGCTCGGTGCGTTCGTGACGAGAACGGATGGATTTGCGGCTTTCAGGGAATCATACGCGTCGCGATGAAACTCATTGAGTCTGTCCGCACGCCAGCGCATCCACGCGGCGTCGTTGTAGTTCCGGGGCGGGCCCGATCCCTCATGATCAGCCCGATACAGCTGCACAGAAACAGAATCGTACCCCCAGTTGAGATTAGGATACCGTATCCGGTCCAGCTCGATGCCGTCGAGGTCATAGCGCTTCGCCAGCTCTTGATGAAGCTCCACGAGGAAGCGGCACACGTCCGGATGGTTGTGACTCATCCAGTAGAAGTAGCCGAGGGAGCCGATGGAGACTCGGTTGTTGCCTGACGTATCGCGCCCGTGCCAGTCGGGGTGAGCATCGAAGAGGGGCCCCACCGCCGACGTCCCGCCGGGAGTGTAGCCGGACCACCATCCCACAAACCCGTACTCCATCCACGCCTCGATCTCAAGACCCACGCGATGGGCTTCAGCGATGGCCTCCTGCATGAGGTCACGGCTGCCGAGCACCGAATCGACGAGCATCGGATCGGTGCGAAACCCGGTGTGCCGCTCGAACACCTCGCTCTGCCAGAGTGGAAAACCTCTCGCCCATCCATTGAAATAGACAGTGTTGAAATTGGCCGCCGCAATGCTGTCCATCGCTGCAGCAATCTGCTGTTTCGACCAGAACGATGTCGTGCCTGCCTCGCGCGGATTCACCCACACGCCGCGGAGTTCACGGTTCTGGGCAAATGCCGGCTGATGTGCCAGGAGGATGCAGACAGCCGAGCTGAGAATGCGAGCCTTCATCATTTCACTTCACGACGAGCATACGCCGAGTCTGGGCAAATACCCGGCCCGCCGGCCCTTTCAGAGGTACCGCTTCCATCCGGTAGAAGTATGGGCCGCTGGGAAGCGTATCACCCCGCACGTCCACCCGGTGTTCGCCAGCATGCTGGACGGAGCGCACGAGCGTCTGCACTCTGCGTCCGAGCAGATCAAAGACTTCGATCGTAATGTGGGACGTCTCCGAGATACCGTAGGTGATAACCGTGTTCGGATTGAACGGATTGGGAAAGTTCTGCCCAAGCCGGAACGACGACGGCACCTCCTCCTGTCGCCGTTCGCCTGTCTCCGCATGGGAAATCACCACGTCCGGAGAGAGCTTTCGATTGATCATCAGCATCACCGCATCCGCCATGACCCGCTTGCCCGTCCCGATGTTGCTGTTGCTGAGTCTCACCACGTTGCGGGACCCCGCTTCGAGGAATACCGTCCCCAGTTTCCGCCAGCCGGCGTTCTTCGGATCGGATTGGTCGAAGAGGACGATGCCGGAATCCGTTGATGAGTAGACCGTGAAGGGCGCGACGGTACTGCCGGTGACGTTGATCACCATGTAGCCATAAACGTCATAGTATGCGGCATTCGGGATGTCTGCAGTGTACGTGATGGAGACAGATCCCGTGTCGTATCCCATCAGGAAGTTGGGTCGAAAGGTGATGTCCGCAAATCCGCTGAAGAGCCGCCAGCCGGCGGAGACAGTCGCACCCGCATCATCTTCATTGACCACGATGGCCTTCGGCCGCCACACCGTGCCGTTCCGGTACGGCAGAGCGGCCCGGTCGGCGTAGACAGTGGATCGGAGGGTATCCCCGCGCCGATTGTTCTCGTACCGGAGCGCCTCGTAGAAGAAGAGGGACTCCCCTTTCACACCGCGGTCCCTGTTCGCTCTGATGGATGCGACGAGAAAACCCGGATCGATGTAGTAGGAACCCACTTTGGCCAGCACGCCCGAAAAGAACGAGGACTTCTTCGCGATCGGGACATAGCTGAGCGAGTTGTTCAGCGTGCTG
>CAYXMK010000224.1:0-4473 GCA_964465905.1 uncultured Ignavibacteriaceae bacterium
TGGGGAGGTGGAGAAAGAAACGGACGTGCATGGGAGACTCCTGATGACATGGAGGTGTTGAACAACAGAGGGAGCGACGACACCGTGTATCCGTCGCCGGGTTGCGCGCCGGTCTGTGTGCAGCGGCAGTCGGCAAGCAGGCCGGCGGAGAGCGGACCCAGTACCATTTCCTGTGAAGTGATCCTGTACTGGAATGCCGGCTCTTACAGGGAAAAGGGCTGGTGCGCGCCTCGACGGGAAGCGGCTCTCTAGGACAATGATCGTGTGGAAGCGGCCCTAGGCCGTGGGCGCAGCCGGTCCCCCGGCCGCCGGAGGTGTTCCCTTCTTGATGGATTGAATTTCGTTGCGGACTTCCTGTGCTTTCCGCTTCAGGGCGGCCATGTGCTTTCGCACCCGTGTGCCGGCGGACTTGTTTCCTTTCAGGTAGAACTTCTCGAAATCCTTGCGGAAGCTTTCGACCAAGTCAAGGAGTTCCTGGTGACGATTCATGGTGCAACCTTTCGTGCGGATGTTGATAGAGGAGATCGTGCGGTTTCTGAGAAGTTGCCTTGTGGTTGGTCATCAACCTGTCTGTCGTCGCTGTGCTCGTTGTGCCGCGTTCTTCAGCCGCTTCATCAATTCGGATCTGCGGTCGTAGAGTCGCTTCAGGGGCCGGGGCCTGCGCTTGGCCAGAGCATACGACGTCAGGAGAGGCAGGGCAATCGTGGAATCGACATAGGCCACAACGGTGTCGGCGAGTTGATCGGGATTCACCTTGCCCCAGCTGACCGCTTCGGAGGGTGTTGCGCCGGAGAGGCCGCCGGTGTCCGGGCGGGCGTCCGTGAATTGAACGAAGTAGTCATGTCCCTTCTCGTCGATCATGAGGACTTCCTGGAGCTGCGGCTCGGTCTGGAGGAGGAAGTTCTTGGGAGATCCGCCTCCGAAGATCAGTACTCCGCTCTTGCCTCCGGATCGCTTCGCATGGAGCACAATAGCCGCAGTCTCGTTCACGTCCGCGAACACATCGAGACGGCAGCGGCTCCCGCGGAGCAGCACGGATTCCGCGACGTTCATGCCGATAGAGCTGTCGCCGGGGGAGGACGTGTAGACCGGAAGGCCGCACTCGTACGCGGCTGCGAGAATGCTGGTGTGGCGGAGGCGGAGCGCCTTCTCGCGGCGGGCAACATATCTGCCCACGAGATGGTGGAATTCTGCGGTGCTCATCTCGCGCTGAAACTCAGGAGCCGCAAGGATCTTGCGAAAGAACGCATCGGTGTCGAGCAAAACCCTGTAGTCAAACAGAATGTCATAAATACGGATAACCTGTTCGCGTCGGAGAATCCGGTCATCGATGAAGGGGGAACCGCGGTGGAGGGTATGGCCGATGGAGAAGTGGACGTCGTGGTAGAGGTTTGCCCCGGTGCTCACGATCCAGTCGACGAAACCAGCCTTGATCAGGGGGACGATGCAGGAACCGCCGAGGCCGGCGGGCGTCAACGCCCCGGTCAGGCTGAGCCCAACCGTCACGTTGTTTTTGAGCATTTTTTGGACGTACAGCCGCGCGGCCTCGCTCAAACGTCCTGCATTGTACGCTTGAAAATACCTCTCGATCAGCTCCGTTACCGTCGCATTCCTGCTGATCGGGCGCGAGTCGATTCTCCTCCCGCCCAGGTATTGGCTTCTCTTCTTGGGCATCCCTGTGCCTTGATTTTTGGCCAGAATGAAGGCCGAATTTGAACAAATATAAGGATTTTGAAATCGGAATCAAGGGAAAATGTGGAAACAGCGATTTTGCCGCTCCTGCGACAGAAGCGGATGGGGCCAAATGATGTATTCCTCTGCTTGCTTCCCCGCCAGTGAGCAGGTTTCAGTCACTAAGTAGGAATTGTTCCTAGAATACGCATTTTTCTTGAAGATTTGCAGGGTCCAACTTGCTTCTTCCTGCTAATACGACTAAATTAGTCCGATATAACGCCAGGAGAGATTTATTTTGGAGCAGGACCCGTAGTGGAAAAACTAGCTCTGAACGCGGCTCGCTCGGGGAGTCTGATCAAGGTTATCGAAGTCCCGGACGGAAAGAGCAAATCGCAATTGATCCGCCTCGGCATAGCGAAAGGGGAAGTGCTCAAGTGTCTCCAGCGCCTGCCGGGCGGTACCGTCGTCGTCGAACACAAGCGCAAGGAGATCGCGATTGGATCTGCTCTTGCGCGCGGTATTCTCGTGACCTACTGCTGACTTCGGGAAAGGATTTCATTCGTGGATTCCAGGCCCACTCCGGACAACACGTCGTCCGTCCCCTCCCACGTGGAACACCACACACACATCGGCCTCGACCTTCCCGGTTCCCGGCCGGATCGCGTCAAGGTTGTGCTTGTCGGAAATCCCAATGTCGGAAAGTCCTTGATCTTCAATCACCTCTCGGGACTCTACGTGGATGTCTCGAACTATCCGGGGACAACGGTTGAGATCGCCCGTGGCCAGTTCGACCAGACCGACATCTATGACACGCCGGGAGTCTACGGCATCTCCTCCTTCAGCGAAGAGGAGAACGTGACGCGTGAAATCGTGCTGCAGGCCGATGTCATTCTCAACGTTGTTGATGCCGTGCATATGGAGCGTGACCTCTTCCTCACGCAACAGCTCATTGATATGGGGAAGAAGGTCAGTGTTCTCCTGAATTTCATGGACGAGGTCAGGAAGCAGCAGATCGAGATTGACACGCGGTTGCTGTCCGCATACCTGGGCGTTCCTGTGTTCTGCACCGCCGCTGTGACGCGGGAAGGTTTCGACCAGCTGCCGGCGGCGATCGAGCAGGCCCGTAAGGGAGAGCAGGACAGAGATCTCCACGCTCGACTGCATGACATGCTGAGTCTCACCGGCTCTGAAGCCGAAGCTCTTCTGATTCTGGAAGGAGATGAAACAATTGCCCGGCGTCATGCTGTAGAACCCGGCCGGGACCGGGAGTCGATCTACATCGAGCGCCGCAACCGGGTGAACCTGATCATCAACGCGGTTCTGGCTGAACGTGGAGGGCGACTGCGGTTCGGGACACGGCTCGGCCGTTGGGCCGTGAGCCCGTGGATGGGGTTGCCCATCCTGGCTGGCGTGCTCTACCTGGTCTATCTCTTTGTCGGGAAGCTCGTTGCCCAGGATCTCGTCGGTTTCCTGGAAGTCCGGCTCGGCAATGAGCTCTGGGAGCCGTGGATTCGGGGCATTGTGTCCTCCCATGTACCAGTCGACTCCTGGCTGGGGACGATCCTCGTGGGTGAATTCGGCATGCTCACGATGACGGTGACCTATCTGCTCTTCCTGCTTCTGCCGCTGGTCGCGGCGTTCTATGTTTCGCTTTCGGTGATGGAGGACAGCGGCTACCTGCCGCGGCTGGCTACGCTCGTGGATCGGTCCCTCACAGCCATCGGTCTGAACGGCAGCGCCATCATTCCGCTGATTCTGGGATTCGGGTGTGTGACGATGGCGACCATCACGACAAGGTTGCTGGGGAGCGAACGGGAGAAGCGCATTACCACTGCCATTCTGCAATTTGCCGTACCCTGCTCTGCCCAGCTTGCGGTGATCGCAGCCCTGCTGGCGGGGGCAGGATTTCGGGCCATGCTGATCTTTATCGTGACTATCGCGTCGGTCTTTGTCCTGTTGGGTTCGATCCTTCACCGAATTCTCCCCGGCAGGAGCAGCTCCCTGCTTCTCGACCTCCCGCCGATGCGCATGCCACGGCTTGACAATATCGCCAGGAAGACGATGTATCGCGTCTATTTCTTCATGAAGGAAGCGACGCCGTGGTTCCTGGCGGGCGCGCTCGCCGTGGGCCTGCTCGAGGTGACCGGACTCCTGAGCGTGTGGCAGAAGGTCCTGGCCCCCCTGACGGTGCAGTGGCTGCAGCTTCCAGCAGAAGCGTCGACGGCCTTCGTCATGGGGATGGTGCGCCGGGACTTCGGTGCCGCCGGTCTGTATTCGCTCCCAATCAGTCCGGATCAGGTCGTCGTGTCCCTCGTCACCATCACGCTCTTCGTTCCGTGCATTGCCTCCTTGATGGTGATGCTGAAGGAGCGGGGATTGAAGGAAGCCATGCTGATCTGGACGGGCACCTGGATCGGAGCATTTCTCATCGGGGGAATGCTTTCGCAGATCCTGATGTAGTCGATGGTCGCGCGCGAGGGAGGTGTGCAGGAAATGCGCTCGCTGGAAGAACAGCTCAGGTCGGAAGCCCGGCGCTGCCCGCAGTGCATGTTTGAGATCACCAATCCGTTCGTTGAGCGGTGTCCGCGCTGCCTGACGCTGGTCCCGGTCGTGGATCCCGGCTGCGGCTCGTGTGTGCATAGCTCCGGTTGTCCCGTGTCCGGTGAGAAACGGAAGCCGTCAGCGACGTAGAGCACAACAGCGGTTCGGTACACAAAAACAAAGTGCATCGCCACCAAAGGCCTCGCCAAAGGATGATGGCAATGCACCCGGATCAAAGAGCGTCACGTGCGTGACAGC
>CAYXMK010000225.1:0-3348 GCA_964465905.1 uncultured Ignavibacteriaceae bacterium
GTAGCGGTGCCATCCCATCGGTGACGCGGCCTCCACGGCGATGCGCTTCCGGACCGCTTCCGGCAAAACGCTCTCACGAAACTCGCGCGTCTGCCGCTCGAAGAGCTCCCATGAAGCCATGTTGACAACCCGCACGGCCGAGCCCTCGGCTGCCAGCTTTTCGTACGCAGCGATGACAAGCTGAACTTCCGATCCGCTGCCGATCAGGATCAGATCCGGATGCTCCGATGTCTGTGCCAGCGTGTAGGCGCCGAAGAGAAGATTGTCGGCCGCAAGGTACTTGCTGCGGTCGATGGCGGGAACCTTCTGACGGGTAAGGATGAGGGCCACCGGGCCCGTCCGGTGCTCTACGGCAAAGCGCCAGGCTACCGCGACTTCGTTCGCGTCCGCCGGGCGGATCACCGTGATGTTCGGAATGGCTCGGAGCGCTGCCAGCTGCTCAACGGGCTGATGGGTCGGGCCGTCCTCGCCAAGGCCGATGCTGTCGTGGGTGAAGACGTAGATCGGCCGCACCCGCATCAGGGCCGCAAGCCGGATGGCAGGGCGCATGTAGTCCGAAAAGACGAGGAAGGTCCCTCCGTACGGTATGAGTCCGTTCGTCAGGGCAAGGCCGTTCAGGATGGCTCCCATTGCGTGTTCGCGCACGCCAAAGCGGAGGTACCGGCCGTCATAGGTCCCCGACTGAAAATCGACGGCGTCGTGCGTTCGCGTATTGTTGGACGGCGTCAGGTCGGCCGATCCTCCGATAAGCGTGGGCAGATGAGTTGCGAGAGCGCCGAGCACTCTCCCGGAGGCCTCCCGCGTGGCGATGGAGCCGGAAGCTGCATCGAAGACGGGGAGGGCCTTCTTCCATTCTTCCCCCCACTCCTCCGCGAGAACCTTCGCTAACTCGTGCGCAGTCTCGGGGTGCTCCCGCTCATACGACTGCAGGAGCCGATTCCATTCCTCTTCCCACTTCTTCCCTTTTTCGATCGATGTGCGCATGTGCTTCAATACTTCGTCCGGCACATGAAAGACCTCGGAGGGATCCCAACCGAGGTTCTGCTTGGTCAGTCGCACCTCTTCCTCGCCGAGCGGAGAGCCGTGCGATTCGGCGCGGTCCTGTTTATTCGGACTTCCGAAGCCAATGTGGGTCCGGATCTTGATGAGATGTGGTTTTCCTTTTGTTCTCAGCGCGGCCTTCAGCGCAGTGTCGATGCTGGTGATGCTCGTTCCGTCTGCCACCGTCTGCACGTGCCACCCGAAGGCCTCGAAGCGTTTTGCGGCATTCTCGGTAAACGCCAGCTCGGTCGGGCCGTCAATGCTGATGCGGTTGTCGTCGTACAGGTAGAAGAGATTGTCGAGACCGAGGTGCCCCGCGAGCGAAGCCGCCTCGGAGGATATTCCCTCCATCAAGTCTCCGTCACTGACGATCGCGAAGATGCGGTAGTCAAGGAGGGGAAAGCCCGGACGGTTGTACTCCTGGGCGAGAAACTTTTGGCCGATGGCCATGCCGACGCCCGTGGCAAACCCCTGTCCCAAAGGGCCGGTCGTCATTTCAATGCCGAGGTCGGGATCGCGCTCGGGATGGCCCGGCGTTTTGCTGTGCAGCTGCCGGAAGTTCTTCAGGTCGTCAAGACTGAGGGGATACCCCGTCAGGTGGAGAAGGGAATAGAGGAGCATGGACCCGTGCCCGGCGGACAGAATGAAGCGATCCCTCCCGGGCCATCGCGGATTGGCAGGGTTATGACGCAAATGCCGCATCCAGAGCGTGTAGGCCATGGGGGCGGCACCCATCGGCATGCCGGGGTGTCCGGACTTCGCCTTCTGCACTGCATCCATCGCCAATGTCCGGATGGTGTTGACGCAGAGTAAATCGACTTCCTTTTGCGCCACGGGAGAACTCCTCGTGTCAGATGAGCAGTTGCGGCGACCGCAGATGCGGAAAAAGATACCAAAGGCTTGGATGAAATCCAACGGCTCGACGAGAAGGAGGGGCGGCCGGTACGGCTCCGAACGACGCTGAAGAAGAGCCGACTAGGACTTGTTCTGCCCGGGAGGCGATTTGGTCAGCAGGAGACGCAAGTCCCTGAATCCGAGCACAGAAATGACGGCGGCAATGCCGAAGAACAGAACGGCAGAGCATCCGAAGATGATGAGCCAGAAGATCGCACCGGAGTTCATGTTCGTCTGCGCTCCAGATCGGTAAGAGCAACGGGAGGATGAGATTTCTGGGTAAGGAGTGATCCCGCAACCATGCCGGCGACTGCCAGGATGAAACTCAGCAGACCGGAAATGTTGACGTCGACGAGAAATAACATCCATGAGGGAAGGGAGTCTTGCATCTTCTCCAGCACCAGGAAGGTGAGCGGAGCAACGGCTCCCAGGATCAGCGACGCATACGCTCCGACAATGTTTGCCTTCTTCCAGTACAACCCGGCCGCAACGCAGCCGAGCGCTCCCGCGCTGTACATCGCGCCCGTGAGGGCGATGTACTGAAAGGCCGTTGCGGGGATCTCATACATCAGTCCGAACACAAGCAGGAAGCACCCGATGGACATCGCGATGACGCGCGTGAGCAGAATGGACGTCCGTTCGCCGAGCGGACGCCCGCGCCCTGCCTCGATGATGTCGCGGGTGGCAACGGAACTCCATGCCAGCATGTACGCGCTGTAGGTGGACATCGATGCCGCCAGCATGCCCGCAACCATGAGTCCGAGGAAGCCGCTCGGGACGACGATGCCCAGCAGTCGCGGCATGGCGATGCTCGGCGTGAGTTCCGGCCCGAACATTGCCAGCGCGGAAATTCCCCAAAACATCGGAATCATGTACCGCCCGGCGAGCGTCAGACCGGTGTAGAGGAAGACCTTGCGGCCCGCTTCGGGATTCTCCGAGGCAAGCGACTTCGATGCCGCTGGCTGCCAGAGTGCCGAGGTGGTGATGCTGGCAATCAGCATCCAGATGATGAACATCCAGCCGAATCGCGGATTGACGGTGGGATCAACCCCCTCCGAGCCGTACGTGCGCACCACCGCTGCCGCGATGTCCCCCAGGTCGAGATGAAAGAAGATGGAGACCGTCGCAACGAGCATTCCGACCGCAAGGACGACAAACTGCGCAAAATCCGTAATCACGACGGAGAACATTCCCCCGAGCACCGTGTAGCTGACGACCACGACGAGCATGGCGATCATCACGAAGACCAGAAGGTCCGGCGAAAGCCCGATCGTCTCCGTCAGGAAAATGCCGTCGAACTTCAGGAAGATCCCCATGTTCAGCACTCCACCGAGAAAGAGAATCACTCCCCCCACAAACCGCACCCTCCGATTGTAGCGAAGTTCGTAGAACTCCGGTATGGTGATCACCTTG
>CAYXMK010000225.1:3358-4364 GCA_964465905.1 uncultured Ignavibacteriaceae bacterium
TTGAGCCGCCGGAGACCCTCCACGACGAAGCCGGTCTTTCCAATCACGACGTAGCCGATCAGTCCCACAATGCCGAGGAAGAAACAGGCAAAGCCGGTCACATACCCCAGCTCGCCGAGGTACATGAACGTGACGATCCCGATTTCCGTGGCGATCAGTGTCGCGGACCCGAGTGCCACGCGCACCCGTCGTCCCGCCACAAAATACCCCTCCATGTTCTCGACGTAGCGGCGGGCACGGATCCCCACAACAACGGAGAACGCCAGATACAGGACCAGAATGGTCCAGTCGATCGTCTGAAAGTTCAAGTTGGATTCCACGGAATTCCTGCCGTCGGGAACAGGGAATGGGTCATGCTGGATAGAGCAGGTAGCGTTCGCGGAGACGTGAGAAGGCACGGACGCCTTGCTCCCACGAGAGGGCAATCTCATCCGGTGGCGTTCCCCTCTGGAGGAGTTCCCGCACACTCTTGGAGCCGGTGAGAATATCGAATCTCCTGTTGCGCAGTTCCATCTGCGAGGGGTGAGCCTGCAGGAAGGCGGCCAGCAGGGCGATGCCGAGACGTACGGGTTGAAGAGCATCACGGTCCGTAACGGTCAGGCGCAGCCCCCGGCACGTTTCGTTGACGTACTTCGGAGCGGTGGCGACGCCGGGCAGTTCGCGGGGAGTGAATTCCGCCGGCTGCATTTCGACACCCGGTACGCGGAATCCGGCCATGTGGTGCAGCAGACGCTCAGGATCCGCCCACGGCGCTCCCACGAGCCTGAAAGGATCGTCCGTCCCGCGTCCTTCCGAAGCCGACGTCCCCTCAAAGAAGCAGACTCCCGGGTAGACGACGGCCGTGCCGGGTTCCTTCATGTTCGGCGACGGAGGAACCCAGGGAAGGCCGGTCTGATCGTACCAGAGACTTCTCCTCCAGCCGCTCATGGGAACAACGTCGAGGTGTGCCTGGACACCGTTTGCAAACCAACCCTCCTCGTTGAACAACCGCATCAGCTCCCCCAGC
>CAYXMK010000226.1:0-4360 GCA_964465905.1 uncultured Ignavibacteriaceae bacterium
GGTCTTTCGGGGCATGTCGCAACCCGGTCCAAATACTGCTCGGTGGGATGGCACCGATGATACCGGAGGCAAAGCGGCAACCGGCGTGTATATCTACCGCCTTGTGACGCCGTCTGCCGTGCGCTCAGCCAAGATGGTCCTCCTGAGGTAACCGTGGCAGGCAGGGGAATTTCACCCGCCCGCCAGTCGTGATGCCCGAGATCCGTCTTTCCCTTTCGTTCAATCCGCTTCTTGCGGTTGCTGCCGCCCTTGCCGCAGGGGCTCTGGCGACGATTGCCTATCGGTCGACCGTTCCGCCGGTGCCGCGGTTCTATCGCATCCTCCTTGGCTGCCTGCGCGGATCCGGTCTCTTCCTCCTCTTCCTTCTGCTTGGTGAACCGCTCTTCACGTTCCTCTCGCGGTCCGTGGTGCCCCCGGGCATCCTCGTTCTCATCGACAATTCCCGGAGCATGGCGCTGGTTGACGGAGAACAGCCGCGGAGCGACGTCGTCCGGAGCTTCCTTGCCTCTGCGGAGATGAAGGATCTCTCCTCTGTCGGCGTTGTCTCCTATGCCCTCTTCGACGGTGCGGTACGACCGATGACCCGGCTGGAAATCGACAGTCTCCGCTTCTCCGGTGCCCGAACCAACATTGAGGCGGCGCTTTCGTGGGTGAGGCAGGTGGTTGCGCGATCCGGCGGGTCCGAGCTCAAGGCCCTCCGAAACCTGCGCGCCATCGTTCTTGTTTCGGACGGAGTTGTCACGGAGGGTGCGCATCCGGCTTTCGATGCTCCCCAGCTCGGGATCCCTGTCTACACGGTCGCTGTCGGGGACTCGCTCCCTGCTCGCGATCTGCTGGTACGCCGTGTTGATGTGAACGCTCTGGTGTACAGAGGAAGCCAGGTGCCCGTGACGGTTTGGGTACGGGGGGTCGGCATCGGGGAACAGCGGGTGGAAGTCGTACTGAAGAGCGGCCGGGAGGAGCTTGCCCGGGAAACTCTTACCCTGACGGGAGAACGTACGGACGAGCGGGTTTCCCTCGGGTTCGTTGCCGATAGTGCCGGTACACGTCGCCTCACGGCATCGGTCTCGCCGGTTGCCGGTGAACGCACGACACGGAACAATGTCTACCCCTTCTCGGTCAGAGTGTTGGAGTCGCGGATCAGGCTGCTTCTTCTCGGCGGCGGACCGTCGGCGGATGTTGCATGTGTCCGCCGGGCCTTCGAGCGCGATCCGAATATTGAGCTGACCACGCGCATCCAGAAGCAGGAGGGGGTCTTCTACGAAGGGGAATGGAGTCCCGCCGTTGCCCGTGATGCTGATGCTGTCGTGCTGGTCGGCTTCCCGGTCCCTGCGACGTCGCAGGAAGTGCTTCGCTCGCTTGCAGGCGCGCTGGAGGGCAAGCCGTCCGTCCTCTTCGTGATGAGTCGACTTGTGGATCATGCGAAGCTTCGCCAGCTGGAGCGGAAGCTGTCGTTTGCCGTCGAGTCGGTCGGCACTCTGGAAACGCGTCTGTTTGTGAGAATTCCGGACGAACATCGCTCCCATCCTCTGTTTCAGCTGTCCGGAGGCCGCTCCCTTGCGGATCTCGTTCAGGCCCTTCCGCCCCTGTTTGCCCTGCAGGGAGCGTATCGTCCGGCACCGGATGCCCGGGTGGTCGCGGTGGGCGGCAGCGGGGCGGGGGGTACGAAACCGTTCCTCATCGCCAGATCGGAGGGGCGTCAACGCAGTCTGGCGGTTCTCGGCTATGGGCTCTGGCAGTGGGACCTTCTGCGGAACCTGCCGGACGGATCGGAGCGACTGGCGGAACATCTGCTCAGCAACGCCGTTCGCTGGTTGACAGCTGTGACAGATGAGAGGCGAGTGCGAGTGAATCCCGTTCGCGAGGTTGTGGAAGGAGGGGAGCCCGTAGAATTCACGGGAGAAGTGTATGATGAAAGTCTGCTCCCCGTTTCGAACGCTGAGGTGAAGGTAACGGTGGAAGGCGCCGGTGGCAATGTTGTCCTCTCTCTTATCCCTTCAGGGAACGGTCGGTACGAGGGCTCGTTGCCGGAACTGCCGGAGGGCTCGTACCGGTACGAAGCAACAGCGACCCGGCGCGGAGAAGGCCTGGGGCGCGATCGCGGCGACGTGGTGGTGGAGGAAGGGACGCTGGAATTCCGCGAAACCGCCGCCAATCCGGCGCTGCTCCGGCAGCTTGCAGCACGCTCCGGGGGTGTGCACGTTGGTGCAGAGCACCCTGAAGGACTGGCCCGGGCCGTGCGGAACCGCTCCGATTTTCTCCCGAGGGAAGAAGTGCGCGCTGATGATCTCCGGCCGATGAATCTGGAGTGGTTTACGGCTGTCGTGGTCGGTCTCTTTGCTGCCGAGTGGATTCTGCGCCGCCGCGCCGGCATGCTGTAATGCTCCTGCACCCTCCACAGGGAAACACCATGATCTCTCTCCGAGCTGTCACCTTGCTGACGGTAATCCTGAGCGCGGCGGTTCCTCGTGCTGCCGTTGCGCAATCGGCGCTTCGCATTGATACTCTGTTCTCGCCGAGTCTTCAAAGGATGACGGTGTGTTCCATCCTTGTGCCTGACGCGTCCGATACAACCGTTGCCTATCCCGTGCTATACCTCCTGCACGGATACAGCGGGAATCATCTTGACTGGTTCACGCGAACGCGTCTGAACGATGATGTGAGGGGATGGCCTCTCCTTGTGGTGATGCCGGCAGCTGAGAATTCCTGGTATGTGAACGCGCGGATGAATGGAAAGAACCGGTATGAGGACTTTCTGATGGTGGATCTTCCCCGGCACGTTCGGCAGCACTACCGCGTGGATACGCTGCGGCAGGGGATTGCAGGATTATCCATGGGGGGATACGGTGCGATCATGCTGGCCCTGCGCCATCCGGGACGGTTCTGCTTCGCCGGGTCGCTGAGCGGTGCGCTGGTGGTTCCCCGGGATATCGATGAGATCGCGAAAGCGACATGGGGGCGGTCCATCGCGCCGAGCGTTCTGGAAGCTTTCGGGACGGAGGCGGATTCTTTCAGGGACCACCATGATGTTTTCAGACTGTTCCGGGCAGCGGCCGATTCAGGCGCCCCGTTTCTCTATTTCGCGACCGGAATCCAGGATGCCTTTCCCACATTCCTCTCTGCGCACCGGGAACTGACGGATTCTCTCCGGTCAGTCGGCGCTCTCTATGAGTACCATGAAGTGCCCGGGAATCACAGCTGGGGGTTCTGGGATGCCGAGCTGCCGAACCTGCTCCAGCGGTTTCGAGCCGTGGCAGGGTTCTGATGGAGCTCTCACACTCTTCTTCTCGTCTCCCGCGGAAACGGCTGCCGCACGCACCAGGGGGCATGATGACTTCTTCTGAGGAACCGATGGTTCACTGCGTGTTCCTGTCACGCCCCAGCACAAGAACAGAGGCGAGTCAATGAGCAGCGTGTCGGGCATCGAGTCAATGCTCTACCGGGGTTTTCCGGAGATCCGGCGAGTGACCATCCACGCGGAACCGGCGCTGTGAATATTCCCCTCCTTGTTCTCATTGCGGTGTTTGTGCTGATCGCGGTTCGTCAGGTCGGCAGCATCCGGCTGCAGATCTGGCAGATCATGCTGGGGGGTGCGGTGGTGGTGCTGATGGCGGGCTCTCTGACGCCGCGCGCAGCCCTGGCGGCCATCCACGCCGATGTCATACTCTTTCTGTTCGGCATGTTCGTTGTGGGGCAGGCGCTGGAGGAGAGCGGCTACCTGGCGCACGTGTCGTATCGCTACTTCAAGCGTGCGCGGACGCTGAATGGTCTGCTGCTCCTGGTGCTGTTCGGTATGGGGGCCGGTTCCGCCGTGCTCATGAACGACACGCTGGCGATTGTGGGGGTACCGGTGGTGCTCCTGCTGGCCCGGAAGCACGAGATGGCGCCAAGGGTGCTTCTGCTGGCGCTCTGTTTTGCCATTACCACCGGCAGCGTTGTCAGCCCCATCGGCAACCCGCAGAACCTGCTGGTGGCCATTGCTGCCGGAATGCAAAATCCCTTCGTTAGCTTCTTCCGTTGGCTGTGGGTTCCGACGGTGGCGAGTCTCCTCCTGGCCTTTGCCGCCCTGAGACTCTTCTACCACGATGAATTCCACGATGCCGAACTGCGGCATTCACAGGAACCGATCCGCGATCATGAGCTGGCACTGCTGTCGCGGATCAGTCTGCACACGATCCTCCTCCTGGTTGCTGTCAAGATCGGACTCGTACTCGTCAACAGCGGGTCGGATCTTCGCCTCACCTACATTGCTGTCGGCGGCGCGCTTCCCGTGCTCGTCGGATCCCGGAAACGGTTCGGCATTCTCAGGAGAATCGACTGGCCGACGCTGGTCTTCTTTGCCGCCATGTTTGTGCTCATG
>CAYXMK010000227.1:0-4338 GCA_964465905.1 uncultured Ignavibacteriaceae bacterium
CCGAGCACAGCAGGACGGCGGCGCGAAAAGAAGAGATGAGGCGATTTACCTGTCTTGTCATGAGTGCACCCCTCGGTTCACGGGATTCTCATCTTCCGATGGTACGGGGTCGTGCCGGACTTCGGAGTTATGAAGCCACTCTTCCAGCGAGGCAAGAAGTCTCTGCAGACCTGTGACCACAACGGCGTGGAACTCTTCTGGAATACCTTCAAGAATCTGCCGGTGCATTTCTACGTAGCGCTCCTGAAGCTGCGATACGAAGGCGCGACCGCGGGGTGTCAACGTGACGAGAATGCTCCGGCGATTGTCCGGATCAATGGAGCGCGTGATGTATCCCTGCTCCTCCAACGAATCCAGAATCCTCGTCAGCCTGCTCCCGCTCAGGGCCAGCTTCTCGATGAGTTGCTTGATGTGCATGGTGTCGGAAGCATGGAACATGCGAAGCGTCTTGAACTCCGGCACAGTCACCCGGAACTGCTGCGCCAAGCGTTGCTCCTTCTGCTGACAGTTTGTCAGGAGACGAAACGTCGTCTCTCCGATCTCTGCAGCGATGTCAAGCGTCTGAATGCTTTGCATAGTCAATTGTTGCTCGCGGCAACAATCATGCCATTCCCAGCAAGAGATTCTGCTCGAGAGATGCACCCCTCGCAAGAGGGGTTTTTCGAACGTGGGAAAGGGAGATGGGGAGCCGTTGCACGAGTGAGAAGGAGAGGGAAAGCGGTTTCAATGAAAAAGGGCCCCTCGGGGGGCCCTCCAGAATCCCTGCAAAAGGATTAGTCTACGGCTTCTCGCTCGCCGGCAGGATCTTGAACGAATGCTCGATCTTCACGTTCCCGGTCAGCATCGCCGACACGGAGCAGTAGGTGGTGGCGGAGAGTTCGATTGCCCGCTCCACATCCTTCGGATTGATTCCGTCCCCATATACCACAAACTCAATGTGAATGTGTGTGAAGATCTTCGGATGCTCTTCCCGCTCCGTACCTCTCAGATTGATCTCGAGACCCACGTACGGAACGCGCTTCTTCTTCAGGATCATTGCCACGTCGCTCCCCGTGCAGCCCCCCAGGCCAATCAGCACCAGCTCTTTTGGTCGCGTTCCTGCATTGCTCCCGCCGAAATCGGCCGGCCCATCCATGGTGACCCAGTGATTCGAGTCCGACTTGCCGGCAAACGTGATTCCCTGGATCTGCTTGACGATAGCGTGCTTCTCAGGCATGTCATTTCCTCGTTGAGTGTGTTGAATTCGATTGTGTCAGCGATCTGGCTCGCTTCCGCCCGCGCTGCGATCCGTGCGGAGCCGACGGATCCACCAGCGGAGGGACATGATGAGCGGACAACTCCTGCCGAAGTTCGTCGCCGCCAGGAAGACCACGACGACGCCGAACGCACTCGTTTGTTCGGCGGTCAGGATACCCCCCAGCCCAAGCCCCGCTGCCGCCAGCAAGCCAACAACCCCGAACCACCGCGCCCATCGAACCATGGAGAATCTTAACCTCCTTCTTCCGCGCCTCACAATGTGGCGACGACATCCGTGAGATGCAAGTGCGTCTTCAAAGGATTCACCGCCCTGCGCCGACTCCCAACCAAGAAGATGTGCGCTCCTTGCATTTCCCGGCGTGTATCGATATATTCCATCGTTCGGGCGACTCGGAAGCTGCAGCGCCCTGCGTGCGTTCTCTCTGTTACTCCGTGACGGAGTCCCTCATGAAGAAACTTGTTCTTCTGTTCAGCACCGTCGCTCTTGTGGGTTGCCAGCAGGAGGCGGACGAGTCCGAACGACTGTCTCGCGAGTCGGAAACCTTGGCGGTCATCGTTACGAACCTCCATGCAGGCCTCGCCAAGGCGTACAAAGGTATTCCCCTCGACGTGGACAGTCTCTTCAAGATCTACTACGATCCCGATGCCTACTATGTGACCCCATGGGGATCCAGCGAGCCGATCGATTCCACGAAGATGCGGCTCAAGGGCGCACTGCCGCGCCTGCGCGACTATGAATACACGCTTGAAAACCTTCACTCGACATCATATGGACGAGGAGGATATGCGTGGTTCATTCTTCGTCAGCGCTACGTGGTCGACGGATCGGTGCTGGATGAATATCTCCCCACGACGTTCGTCTTCGAGCGGCGAGGCGATCGGTTTTTGATTGTGCACGCTCACCGCTCAACCGACGTGCAGACTCTCCAGCAGTATCTTGAAAAGAGCAGGAAGCCCGCTGCCGGCAAGTGACGATTGCCGTCAGTGCGCCCCGGCCGGGAAGCGCGGCCCGAAGGGCCAGTCCGCGGGGAAGCTCCGGAGTGAGTGACAGAAGACACACCTCCGAACGGCCGCGTCACCTACTATGTTGAGAGAGGGAAGAGGAGAGAGGCGGCTTCCTCATGGCATCCAAGGCGCAAAAGGATTCCATCCTATGCACAAACTCATGCTCTGCGGCCTTTCTCTTGCTCTGGCGGCATGCAGCGGGGCGGACCGATTGACACAGGCGGAACTCGCGAAACTCAGTCCCCCACTCCAGCAGCTCGTCACCGGAAAAGTGCTTGCCGGGGAAGAACTCGATGCCACCCGTCGCCCTGACGGGGATACGGAATACGCGGTCATCATCCGCTCCTCGAATCCCGAAGAACTGCGCAGAGCCGGCATCCCCCTCAACAGCGTCTTCGGCGATGTCTGCACCGCACGGCTGACGTTGAAGGAACTTCGCTCCGCCGCGGCCCTTCCATCGGTTCGGTGGATCGAAACAGGCACGAAGAACTTCCCCCAGTAGAAGCTTTCACCCAAGGAAAGGGCCTCCAGCATGCGGCGCTCCGCTCGTCTATTCCTCGCCGGAACGTTTATCCTCAGCCTCATCGGTTCTGCCGTTGCGGGTTCATTGTCGGATGCTCAGCGACAGAAGCTCCATCCCGCGTTCCAGGCACTCCTCGACCGGCCGGATTCCCCGATGCTGGCCAAAGGAGCGCAGATCGTCCATCCGGCCGTTGCCGTCAGCGAATCGGGCGAAATCATCCTGGAGGCGATCATCCTCACGACGCAACCCGACGCCCTCCGGGCGAGGGGGATCGAAGTTCATTCCATTCTGCCTGAGTTTGTGACCGCGCGGTTCCGCGTGGCCGACCTTGAGGCGCTGGCGCAGATGGAAGAAGTCCGGTTCGTCGATCCCGGCACCGTCAACTATCCGCACCTCGATCTCAGCGTCCCCGAAACCGGGGCGTCGCTTCTCCACGGCGGACTCGTGAACAACACGCCGTACAAGGGGAAGGGCGTGATTGTGCTGGTTTACGACACCGGCATTGACTGGTCGCATCCCGATTTCCGCGATCCGGCGGATGCCACGAAGACGCGCATTCTCGCCATCTGGGATCAGACCCTGACGGCACAGGGGGGAGAACATGCGCCCGGCGGTGGACTGACGTATGGTGTGGAATACACGAAGGCGCAGATCGAAGACGAAATTGATGGATCGCCGGCAGGATTGGTGCGCACGCGCGACAACGACGGGCATGGCACTCACGTGGCGAGTACCGCGGCGGGCAACGGCCTGTCGTACTCCAAGCGATACATCGGCGTCGCACCGGAAGCCGACATCATCGCCGTGAAGGGGGGAGAGAATTCGTTTTCCGAAACAAGAATGATCGACGGCCTTACCTACGCGGCAGTCAAGGCCGCACAGTTCGGAAAGCCGATCGTCGTCAACTGGAGCATCGGCGGACAACAGGGTTCGCATGACGGGACGCGCGGCTATGAGATTGCGGTCGATGATTTCGTGACGACTGCCAGTCGTGCTGTGGTGATCTCCGCCGGCAACGACGGTGGTAGTACCATCCACATCGCCGGTTCCATCGCCAGCGGCGGCTCGAAAGATCTTGAAATTATTGTACCGACCTACACGCCGAACGTGGGGACTGACAACGATCAGTTCCTGCTCGACATCTGGCTCGGGAGCTCGACGCCGCTGACGGCTACGGTCAGCTCTCCCACGGGGATCACGTACGTTCGCAATGCCGGCGAGTACGGAACCAGCGGCAACTCGGCAGACGGTGTGATCTACCTGGAGAACTCGCTGTCGGGCTCGGAAGCAGACCGCCGGATTTTGCTGTGGGTTCGTGACAATTCCACAAGCGTGCCCAAGTCGGGTACATGGGTGCTCACGCTTTCGAATCCCTCCACGGCGGTGACCTACGACGGATGGCTTGCCAGCAGAACGGTGGGGACTGCGCTGGTGTCGGTCACCGGCGGCAACACCACCTCCACGGTCTCCATGCCCGGCACGTCATTCAAGGCCATCACCGTCGGCTCCTATGTGACGAAGTGGGGATGGCCCTCCGTCACTGGCGCGAACTA
>CAYXMK010000228.1:0-4334 GCA_964465905.1 uncultured Ignavibacteriaceae bacterium
CCCCGTTCGAATGGTATGATGCTCTACCTCTGGACGAGGGTACGTTCGTCGTCGTGGACGTCGAAACAACGGGCATGAGTCCTGTGGATGACCGGATCACCGAGATTGCCATGATGAAAGTGCAGGGGGGGAGAATCGTAAACGAGTTTTCGACGCTCGTCAATCCGCTGATCACGATTCCGCACTTCATCACGGATCTGACGGGAATCGACAACGTGATGGTGCAGGATGCGCCGACCGCCCGGGAAGTGATTCCCTATGCCGTAGAGTTTCTGGGGAATGGAGTGTTCACGGCGCACAATGCCTCGTTCGACTGGGGATTTGTGCGACAGACAGCCCTCCGCGAACGGGCCATCGAACTCCGCAATCCGCAACTCTGCACCGTCCGTCTGACGCGCAGAATCCTCCCGTCGCTTCCCAGCAAGTCCCTTGGTCCTGTCGCCCGGTACCTTGACATCCCTATTCCGCAGCGGCACCGCGCTTCAGGGGACACCTACGCCACGGCAATGATCCTCGTGCGCTATCTCTCGTTTCTGCGGAAGAAGTACGCCGTGCGGACGGTGGGGGAAGTGTTGCGTTTCCAGAGCAGTGCACGGGTGACCGCATAGTCCGTCGGACGAACTCTGCCCCCCACGCTGTGTCTCCTCGTACTGCAGAAACCGCCCCTGTTCGTCTGTCGACCCGCCCCGTGCGTGTTCCCGGTGGCGTTGACCAGGAACAGTGTGTCGTATCGACTCCTGGGCCGGCGAGGAACTTCACAACAGCAACGGTGTTGTACCCTACGATAGTCTTGCGGGCCGTGGAGAGCACCTTTCGGCACGGCGTTCTCACCCGAGGGGACGGCCATCTCCGGAATCCTGACCCGGTGCGTCTGCCCGCGAATCTCGCACGTTGGAGATCTCCATGATGAAGCGGCGATTGTTGCTCGTCATTGTGATGCTGGCGACGCCATGGGCCCTCCAGGCCCTCCCGAAGTTCGCCAGTCGGCTGGGATTGAGCTGTCAGGGCTGTCACGTGAATCCGACGGGGGGAGGAATGCGCAACTCCTTTGGAGCCGCCTCCTTCGCCGTTGAGGATCTCCCCATCCCCTCCTGGCAGGAGGAGTTCGCCCTCGAAGGCTCATCTCCCCAGCTGAACGATGTGATTTCCATCGGCGCGGATCTTCGCACCCTGTACTTTCTGGAACAGCAACCGGTATCGACGCGGAGTTCCTTCTTCCAGATGCAGGCGGATCTCTACATCAGCGCGCGCCTCGCCAAGAAGACGGCTCTCTCCATCAACAGAGGATTGGGGGACCGATTTGAAGTCTTCGGCATCACGGGGATCCTGCCGTTCAACGGCTATGTGAAGGCCGGATGGTTCTCTCCGGCGTACGGTCTCCGCATGGACGACCATAACATTCTGACACGAAGCCAGACGCTCTTCGCGTTCGGCCGGGGTCAGGATGCAGGCGTTGAGATAGCATTTTCGCCCGGATGGCTGACGCTGACGGGATCCGTCACGAACGGGTCCTCCCTCGACCGGGACAACAACAGAGCGAAGGCCGTGCTCGGCCGGGCCGAGACGCAAATCCTGTTGCCCCCCATCGGCGTGCGTTTCGGAGGATCATACTATAACAGCGCCGGCTCCGTCGGCACCACAACGCTCTACGGCGCGTTCGCTGCCGCGTCGCTCGGTAGGAACCTCACGGTGCTTGCCGAAATCGACCGCCGCCGGCAGATGGAGCACGCATCCGGCGTCACCACGACGGCGCTGGTAACGTTCGTGGAGGCCGACTACCTCGTCGTCCAGGGGCTCGATCTGAAGGCCGGCTACGATTTCTACGACCCGGACACGAAACTCCGGACCGGCTCGGAAGCGCGCATCTACCTCGGCGTTGAGTTCTACCCGGTTACGGGCGTTGAGGTGCGTCCTCTCTACATCTTCCGGCGCGAAGAGCCGACCGAGGCGAAGAACGATCAGCTCATCCTCATGCTTCACTTCTTTTTCTGACCACGGAAAGGATTTCCTTCACATGTGCAGACTCACCTCCAGCGCATGGCTCTGGCTCTTCGTTGTTGCGGCGCCGGTTGCCTTCAGCCAACAGCAGCAGGCTGACACTCTTACGTACACCCAGCAGATCACTCCGATCCTGAAGCACTACTGTCTGCCCTGCCATGCGGCCGCGAACGAAAACCCGAGCGGCCTTGCTCTCGACACCTTCGAATATCTCATGAAAGGAGGGAATCACGGTGCCGCCGTCGTCCCCGGCAAACCGGAGAAGAGCTACCTGTACCTGAAGCTCCTTCCCGACCCTCCCTTCGGCAAGCAGATGGCGAGAAACAAGAAGCGGCTGACGAAGGAGGAACTGAAGACGATCTACGACTGGATCGCGCAGGGGGCACGGAAGGACTGAGGGGACACGTGTCGGTGTTCCTCAGAACGCAACAGCGGCCTCCACGGGCCGCTGTTGTCGTGTACGAGGGGTGCGAGATGGCGCCGCAGGCGAGACTCCTGCCGGAACGTCATTCGACCTGCTCCACCTTGATGGTATTGGTCGTCGATTTCTGGAGGAGGGGAAGACCGGCGGTGAACACCACGAAGTCACCGCGCTGAACATAGCCGAGCCGGAGCAGTTCATCAAGGATACGTTTGAAGGCGGAATCGGCATCCCGCTGGTAGTCAGCCACGACAATTCCCCGGACACCCCAGGCAAGGTTCATCCGTCGCAGGATCTTCTCGCGTCCTGTCACAGCGATGATGGGTGCCTGTGGTCGGTACTTGCTGAGGCGGAACGCCGTCGTGCCGGAGTGCGTGATGGGAACAATGGCCCGGGCGCCCAGTTGCCGGGCAACGACGCACGCAGCCCGGGCGACGGAGTCGTACACGTCCTGCGGTTCCTGGAATTGCACGGGCGGCAGAAGCATGCTCTCCCGCTGGGACTCGGCCCGTCGGATGATCCGGTCCATCGTCAGCACCGCCTCCACCGGGAATTTCCCCACGGACGTCTCCCCGCTCAGCATGACGGCATCGGCTCCGTCCAGAACCGCGTTGGCAACGTCATTTGCCTCTGCCCGGGTCGGGCGCGGCTGCTCGATCATCGATTCCAGCATCTGTGTGGCAACGATCACGGGGATGCCCGCAGCATTGCAGGCGCGCACAATCCGTTTCTGCACCGGCGGGACATCCTCTGGCGGCAGTTCGACACCGAGGTCACCACGCGCAATCATCACCACATCCGCTTCCCTCAGGATGGCGTCGAACTCCTCGACGGCCTCCGGCTTTTCGATCTTTGCCACGATGGGAACCCGCTTCCCCTTGGGAGCTTCCCGGACGAGGATGTCTCGCAGCGCCTTCACGTCCTCCGCCTTCCGGATAAAGGAGAGGGCAACGTAATCGACGTCGTTTGCCAGACCGAACTTCAGATCCTCGCGATCCTTCTCCGTGAGCGATGCTGCCGTCACCCGTACGCCGGGGAGATTCATCCCCTTCTTTTCCCCCAGCACGCCGCCGTTGACGACCCGGCAGAACACCTCGGTTTGCGTTGCTCTCGTGACCGTGAGCTTGATCTTGCCGTCATCGAGGAGGATCGTGCTTCCCTCCACCACATCGTTCGGCAGGAGCTTGTAGGTTGTCGAAACGCGGTGCCCCGTGCCGATGACATCGTCCGTCATGAACACAATTTCGGCCCCTGGCGTGAGAACCATCTGCTTCTCTGCCAGAAGGCCGGTCCGGATCTTCGGCCCGCTCAGATCCTGCAGCAACGTCACAGCGGCTCCCGTCCGGCGGCTTGCCTCACGGACGTTCTCGATCGTCGTGCGATGCTGATCATAGGTGCCGTGGGAGAAATTCAGTCGCGCGACATCCATTCCCGCTTCGATCATGCGGACCAGCGTGTCAACATCCTGTGAGGCGGGTCCGATCGTGCAGACGATCTTGGTGCTGGCGAAATCCTGCAGTTTGTTCATGGGGATTCCTTCGGACGGGAGCGGAGAGAGCGGACGATCTCCGGCAGCACCTCACCCGCTTTGCCGAGGATCGTGGTGGAAACGCGTGGCGACAGATCAGTCGGTTCCGTGTTGATTTCCAGGACGAAGGCGCCGCGTTCGGCGGCGGCCAGAGGAAGCGAGGCAGCGGGGTACACCACGCCCGAGGTACCCACCAGCAGGAAGAGATCGCACTGCTCTGCCGCCCACTCGGCTTCCATGAAGATGCGGCGGGGGAGCATCTCCCCGTACCAGACCACGTCCGGACGGAGCATACCGCCGCAGGACCGGCACCGCGGGATTTTCTCAGCAAACGCAGGATCGTCGCGGTCCGCAGACAACCCGCACTGCACGCAGTAGCTTCGCTCG
>CAYXMK010000229.1:0-2846 GCA_964465905.1 uncultured Ignavibacteriaceae bacterium
GTCAGGCGGAAGAGGAATGCATGGTGCTCGCCAGGATCATTGCAGCCAGCATCAACACCGTGAAGAAGCGATCCGCTGCGGCAAAAGGCTGACCTTGGGGTCGGCGGGACTGATGGAAGATTGAAAATGGAAAATCGAGAATTGCTGATTTGTCAACAATTCTCGATCCTCAATCCTCCATCCTCAATTCTCGTGCACCCACCAGGACTCGAACCTGGAACCCACTGATTAAGAGTCAGTTGCTCTACCAATTGAGCCATGGGTGCAAAACAATGCAAAATGTGAAAATGGAAAGTGTGAAGATGACAAAGAACACATGAAACAAGAACGCTGCGAAAGAGCCAGCGCCTCTAGCAATTGCCTGCCCGCCGCAGCACGCTCCTCAGTGCGCAGGCGGGAGCCATTGGTGCAGAAGAGTGCAGAATGAAAGAACATACTCAGGCAGCTTTGGTGCTCATCCTGAGCGACTTCCATGCTCTCTCTTCGAGGAGTCGAAGGATGAGCCATGGGTGCAAGACAGTCAAGAAACGTGAAAACGGAAAGTCGGAAAATTACAAAGAACAGACTTCGGTGGTCCTGAGGATCATCTGCTCACCGACAGATCCTGAGGCGATTCCCCCGGCTACTGCTGCGGCGGAGGAGGAAGCTGGCCGCCGGCCGGCGCCTCGACCGGCTGTTGCGTCGGCGGCAGTGCCGTGCCCGCCGGTACCGACTGAATTACGCTCTGCTGCGCCTGTTCCCCTCTCGGGAGAAGAATGAGATTGATGAACAGCGCCAGCACGAGGAAGATCGTCGCCAAGACCGTCGTCGTCTTACTCAGGAAGTCAGAGGTGCGTCGCACACCGAACACGGTTCCGAGATTCGATCCGCCGAACGAACCGGCAAGACCACCGCCTTTGCTGGCCTGCAGAAGAACCGCCGCCATCAGAACAATGCTGACAATGATTTCAAGCGTGATGAAAAGCGTATACATTCGCTACCCTCGTTCAATTTCGAATAAGTAATCTACAAAACTCCGGGCGCACTTGCAACCCCTACCGATACGCCTTCAGAAGCGATTCCACGTACTTCCCCAGAACATCAAACTCCAGATTCACCTTCCATCCCTTTCGATAGCGTTTGAATGTCGTCACGTCCCAGGTATGCGGAATGATGGAGACCGCAAACGCATCTTCCCGGAGTCCCGCGATCGTCAGACTCACGCCATCGACGGCAATGGAACCTACCGGGATCATGTATTTCCGAAACCTCTTCGGGATCCTGATCCAGATGTACCAGCTGCTCCCGCGCTCCTGAATCTCCTCAATCCACCCCACAGCATCCACATGTCCCAGCACAAAATGCCCTCCAAGCCGGTCTGTGGCCAGCAGGGGGCGTTCGAGGTTGACGTTCTCTCCGGCCTTCCGATCTCCGAGTGACGTCTTCTTCAGCGTCTCTTCCACCGCCTGCACGACAAACACCCTCCCCTTCTTGCGGATGACGGTAAGACAGACACCGTCGACCGCGATGCTGTCGTCAACACCCAGATCCCTCACGGTCTTCCTCCCCTCAATCGCGAACAAAATGCTCCCCCGCCGCTTCGTGATCGATCGGATCGTACCCTCTTCTTCAACAAGTCCCGTGAACATGAATGCGCCGCTCCTCAGTTGAGTGCATCATAGATGAGCCTTGAAGCTGTCGCCAGCGTGCGCCGACCCGCAGCCGCATTCTTCAATTCCTTCGACAGCAGGACCACCACATACGCCGTCCCGTCCGGTCGGAACACAATGCCCGAATCGTGCAGGACGCCCGTAATGCTCCCCGTCTTATGCGCCACCTTCGTGCCGTCGGGAAGCAGAGCCGGGATCACGTCTCGAAACTTCTGACGCGCCAGGATTTCCAGCATCTCATCACAGGACGCAGAGTCGGCTGCACGGTGTTCTGCCAGTGCCCGGTAGATCACCATGAGATCTCGCGCCGTTGTGGTGTTGTTCTTGCCAACCGCGTACGCCTTGTCGTCCTCCACTCCCCTCAACACCTGAATCTGCTCCGCTCCCAGCGTACGCATCGACGCTGTGACGTTCTGCGCCCCCACCAGCTCGATCAGGATGTTCGTCGCTAGGTTGCTGCTCACCGTGATCATCGCCTCCACCAGCTCCCGCACTGTCGCTCGTCCGCCGATACGCCCGTAGAGGAGATCTTCACTGTCGTCGGAGATATCCATCGAGTATGGGGAGCCGTCCACGATGCTCCGGAACTCGTTTTTCATCTGGATGCTGTCATCCAGACGGAACGCCCCAGCGTGCGCCTGCCGGAAAACTTCGATCATGACAGGCGTCTTCATCGTGCTGGCGGCATGGAACTGCTCATGCTCTTTGATGCCCAGCTCGAATCCCGTGCGGAGGTCAAAGACGGATACGGCGAACGTTCCCTCCGTTGCTCCGAAGAGCTCTGCAAGGCGGACGGCAAGAGAGTCACGGGTTGCGGCTTCTCTGCCGTCTGCTGTCACGAGCATTCCCAGCACGACCAGTGCCATCATCGTGTGATCCTCCCGCTGATAAGGACATCCCTGTCCAGCACTTCCACTTCATCCACAGCCACCCGGATCCTGTCCTCGAGTCTCCCCGGAGTTGTCATAGAAAACGCCGGCAGACCCGCGCCCAGAATCCCGGGAGCTACGAAGGCGTGGATGCGATCACCGTATCCTTCCGCAAGTACTCCTCCGAGCGTGCGGCTTCCTCCTTCGACCAGCACGGATGTCACGCCCTGGCTGTAGAGAGCACTGAAGATGCGGCGCCACGCAATCGGTGTCGCACCGTCCAATCCCAGTACTGCAACACCCTCCCTTTCGAACCTCACCACCTTCT
>CAYXMK010000229.1:2856-4307 GCA_964465905.1 uncultured Ignavibacteriaceae bacterium
CCACCTTTTTCTCGTTTCTGTGCATGGCGGCTGACGTCGTGACAAGGAGGGTTGGAGCGTTCCCCGTGCGGAACACCTTCTGATCGGGACGGAGCGTCAGATCCCCATCCACCACGATCCTGAGAGGATTCCGGCCGGGCACGAGGCGCACGGTGAGTTCAGGGTCGTCGGCGCGAACGGTGCCTGCTCCCACCAGCACGGCGCCGTACATCGCGCGCAAATGATGCCCCCGCGCCCGCGAGGCCTCCGACGTGATCCACTGCGATCGGCCATGGGCGTCGGCGATCCGGCCGTCCAGAGTCTGAGCGACCTTGAGTCCGACGAAGGGCCGCTTCCTGGTCGCGGCAAACAGGAATCGCTCATTCACCTCGGCGGCCAGCGAACGGAGGAGACCCACCTGAACGGAAACGCCCGCATCCCTGAGTCGCCGGATCCCTCTGCCGTTCACCAGCGGATGCGGGTCTTTCTGAGCGATCACGACCTCCCTCACCCCTGCAGCTATGATTGCGTCAACACATGGCGGCGTCTTGCCGTGGTGTGCACACGGTTCCAGATTGACGTAGAGCGTCGCTCCCCGCGCACGCGAACCGGCCCGCCGGAGCGCTCGGATCTCCGCATGCGGACCGCCGAACCGTTGGTGGTAGCCCTCTCCCACCACGCGTCCGTTTTTGACGATCACGCATCCGACGAGCGGATTGGGGCTCACAAATCCCTCCCCCTGCACAGCCAGTTCCAGGCAGCGGAGCATGTGTTCTTCGCCGACTCTCATGCTTGCCTCCCCCACTGAAACCGCAGTACGATCCCCGGGTGCGCTCGGAGCTCGCGCGCCGCATTTCCGTTCCTGACGACGATTTCGAGCAGGCCGGAGGAACCCTTGATCGCACACACCGTTCCCTGCGGCGCCTCTTCGTAGGTGGCAACCCACCGACTCACAGTCCGGCGGCCAATGTTGATGCGCTGCAACGCCAACGGTGCTTCGCTCCGGAGCCGCAGGTTCGTTATCACATTCCCGAACCGGTCGATGTGCAGAACCTTTCCGGCGGCAGGCCTTGCATGCTCCTCTTCAAGGATCATTGCACGCGAAGGCGGGGCACACGAGCGCGTGATCTGCCCTACGCTTCCCCCGGAGGCGATCCACGCGGCCACGGGCCCAAAGACATCTCTTCCGTGAAAGGTAGAGGAAACGACGGGGCCGATGACTCCCTTCGCCTGAAGCACGGTCAGACTTTCCAATGAGAAGATCTGCGCTGATGGCTCATCGTTCCAGATCAAGTCCATCAATCCGTTGTCCGGCGCGAGGAAGACACGTCCCGGCAGCTGTGTGACGAGGATTCTCCGAGCCGTTCCAACGCCCGGATCGACAACGGCCACGAAGAGGGTGTCGCGGGGAAAATAACGGTACGAAGCCCAGAGCAGGTACGCCCCCTCCAGGATGCACTGAGGGGTCACCT
>CAYXMK010000230.1:0-4204 GCA_964465905.1 uncultured Ignavibacteriaceae bacterium
CTTCCAACTTTCGAACTGTACCCGGTGACTATAGTTCAGTCGGTTAGAACGCCAGTCCCGCCACAAAGCGGCGGGGATCCTCAATTCGACAGCTGCTCGCTGAGAAGCGCTCGCAGGTCGAATTGGGAGTTGTGGCCCGGCTCAGGTGGCAGATTCAGCGCACGCTCTTTCACTTTCCCACTTCACACTTCCAACTTTCGAACTGTACCCGGTGACTATAGTTCAGTCGGTTAGAACGCCAGGTTGTGGCCCTGGAGGCCGTGGGTTCGAGTCCCACTAGTCACCCAACGGAATGGGAAAATGCGAAAGTGGAAAATGGGGAAATGGATTCCTTTGACCATTTGAAAGATCGCACCAAGAAGTTTGCAGTTGCCGTCATCAAGACTGTTCAGTCGCTGCCGAAGGATCGGGCAAACGAAATCGTTGGGAGACAGTTGATCCGTGCAGCGACTGCCGTTGGAGCGAACTATCGCTCTGCCTGTCGGGCTCGCTCGAAACCCGATTTCATTTCGAAGATCAGCATCGTGGAAGAAGAGGCTGATGAAGCGCAGTACTGGCTGGAACTCCTAGCAGAGCTTAAGGTCGTCCCCCAAGATCAATTTGACTACCTGCACCGTGAGGCATCCGAATTGACTGCGATCTTCACAACATCGCGCCAAACAGCGAAACGAAACAGCCGACGATCAGAATAGCGGCCCGCTGAACCGACCACAGAGACTCACATTTACATTGACAATTTCGCATTTTCCCACTTTTCCACTTTAATATTTTCTCCTTTTCCCACTTTCACACTTAGCACTGTTACGCCCCCATCGTCTAGAGGCCCAGGACACGAGCTTTTCAAGCTCGGTACGCGAGTTCGAATCTCGCTGGGGGCACAAGACACCAGCCGAAGGTCCCGCCGCTGTTTGGCGGGATTCGAATCTGGTTGGGGGCACAACGAGAATTCAAAATGTGAAAGTGGAAAGTGGGGAAATCAAAGAGCCAGCCGGGTCGGTTGGCTTTTCCTTTGAGATTTCAGATTGATGAATGCAGAATGAAGATTGAGGGGAGAAGCCGGTCACCCCACGGGAAGCGATGAGCTATCGGACTGATTCAGGAAGAGGAACGAACAGCGTATCGGACGTCAGCGATCCGAACACGCCGAACCCTCCTTGCAGATTGGAGTAGTCGGGAGCATCGGTGCGGATGGAGAATTCGTCCTGAAATCCGTTGGCAAGACTGTAGTAGACGTAGAGGGGAAGATCCGTCTGATACAGAATGCAAATCGCATTCTGAAACCGCATCGGAACAAGAGCGTACCGGGAACTGATAGACCCGATAAGCCAGCGGTAGGCCCGGCCGGTGAAGACCGTCGTGCCGCCCGGAAGGGTCGACCGGGGATCGTTCTGCCGCCGGGTGAGTCGAGGGTACTCGACCTGCAACGTCCCCGAGGAGGCATCGCCGGACACGCGCTGCGGCACTTCTTCCCGATACCGTGTCCAGACCCCGCCCTGGAAGACCTCGTAGTCGATGAAGATTCTGATCAGAAAGCCGTACGCCATGCTCGAAAGCTGGGCTGAAACGGACAGGTCTTCCAGGTATGTTCCCGGCGCCTCAAGCACATAACGGTTATTGACCATGAGGACACCGGGCTGCGGAACAGAAGTCTCCCCCTGCAGCGTCCCCAGATCCGCTGTCTGCACGGTCAAGCGATACACCTTTCCTCTCTGAAGCGCCATCGGCTCCGCAATATAGGCATGCACGCTGTCGGCGAAGCGGGAATGATCCGGGCGCGGCAGGGCGAACTCGCGGAAACCGATCGTCGATCCGTCCACATCCATTGTCACGGATGCTCCCAGCACGGGAGTATCGGTCGGCTGGCCGTAGGGATCGAACGAGGGCGGATCATAGGTCGTGAAGACCCTCACGTACTGCGAATCACTCTGGTTGGTCAGCACGCTGTACACCACGAGCTGCCGTGTGAAGGGACCTTTGGGAGAGAATGTCTCCTCACACGCCAGCGCCACCAGCGCAAGGGCGATCAGCGGAAGCAGGCGGCGCGTCATCGGGAGTACTCCAGCGTGAGCGAAGCCGAAGGGAAGAACGGAAGCATGGTGAATTTCTGTCCGGTCGATCGGTCGAAATACAGGATATTGGAGCGGTCATAGAGATTGATCAGCTGAAGTCCCGTTGTCGCCCGCAGGGAATGGTCGCCGAGCGGAATGACGAGCGTATAGCCGGCGCTCAGATCGAGCCGGTGATAGGCCGGAAGTCTCGCTGCGTTCTTGGGCCCGAGGATGGCGTAGGGAACGCCGGTCTCCGAAACGAACGGGCCATTGAAGATATTGCCCAGGGTCAGGCGATCGTAGTAGCCGGCGGTTTCGCTGAAGGGAAACCCCGACCCAAGCTCCCAACGAGCCGAAAGCTCCACCCGTTCGAAGGGGCGCACCTGCGCCAGCACATTGACATGGTGCCGCCGGTCATAGCGCGGGGCATAGGTCAGTCCCGCCGACTCCACGCTGGCACGTCCCAGGGCATACGAGGCATAGAGGTCGGCAGAGGGGAACGCCGCACGGAGCAGTGCTTCGAATCCTGAAGAGCTGCCGCGGCCGCTGATGTAGTCGGGATCGAGAGCATCCACCTTGTTCCGATTATAGACGACGAGGGAGCCGTACTGCTTGGTGTAGACCTGGAAACTGCAGAACACCGTTGAGCCAAGATTCCCCTCGATCCCCGCGACATAGTGGTCTGCCCGTTCCACATCGAGATCCTGCGGAACCTTGATCCATGCGTCGAAGATGGAGATGACATCGTCCTCGTTGTTCACGGTGACATAGTGCTGCGTGAAGCGTCCGTACGACGCCTTGACCAGCCAGTGCTCCGCGAAGCGGTAGCTGAGACTGATCCGCGGCTGCAGGGCGTTCTGGATCTGCGGACGGGCAAAGAGAGCCGTCACGTCGGAGTGAATTCCCCCGTCCACCTTCCACCGGCCGAATAGTCTCTGATAGCGGAGCCAGACACTGACTTCGGCATCCGAGCTGAAGAGACGCCGTTCGACCCCCAGGTTGTTCTGCAAGCGGTACTCAAACTCGGGAAAACCGAACTCGAAGCCGAAGAAATAGAGATTCTGATCATCGGTGTAGTATGTTGCCTCCAGCCGCACTCCCCCTTCGGTGATATTCGTGGAGGCCGGTGTGACCCGAAGCGACGACTTCGGATCGCGACGGGCAGAAAATGTGTTCTGGAATCCGATGGCACGCAGGAAAATCCGGTCCTGGATGAGGCCGGCAACATTGAACCCGACCGCCCCCGTCCGCCACCGGTAGTCCGGTTCATCGGCCCGATCGGAAACCAGATCGTCACCGCTGAAGAATCCCTGCACGGAGAACCGGGCATCCGTCTCCGTCGACCTCGTCAGCTTCACGAACCCGTCATAGAACGACAGCGGAGTCTCCCGGCCGACGAAGCGGGTAAGGGAACGCGGAAAGAGGGACTTCCGGCCGCTCACCAGGAGCTGGATGCCCTCGGCCACAGGCCCTTCCATCTGCAGTTTCGCCGAGAGAAAATTGACGTCCGCCTGCGCGTTCAGTTCTGTGGCCCGTCCGTCGCGGGTGATCATGTTCACCACCGAGGAGAGCCGTCCGCCGAAACCCGGGGGAAAGGCCCCGGTATAGACTTCCGTCGATTTCAGAAGATCTCCGTCGAACACGCTGAACGTTCCGAAGGCGTGAAACGGATTGTAGATCTTCATGCCGTCGAGCAGGATCAGGTTCTGATCGCCGCCGCCGCCCCGCACATAGAACCGCGAGCTGACATCGCTGGCAGAGACGATACCCGGGAGGATCTGCAACGAACGAAACACATCCCGCTGCATTGCCACCGGAATCGCCTTCAGATCACGCTGGTCCAGCACATGGACACTGGTGTTGATCTCCATCAGCTCGCGTTTCCCGCTTCCCACCACAATCACTTCGCTCAGCTCCACCGCCGTCGGACGCAGACGGAAATTCACAACGAGCGGTGATTCACGCTCGACACGCACCGTCTGGACGGTTCGCTCGAAGCCCACAGCGCTCGCAGCGATTTCGTACACACCGGGACGGACATTCGGAACGAGATAGAAGCCGTCGATATTCGTGGCCGCGCCCTTGGTGGTGCCGACGAGAACGACATTCACAAAGGGGACTTTCTGCCCGGTCGAAGAGTCCACGACGACACCCCG
>CAYXMK010000231.1:0-4192 GCA_964465905.1 uncultured Ignavibacteriaceae bacterium
CGAGTGGGTTGATAAGGGATACACGGTGGTACGGCGGCCGATGCGCCAGTGGATGATGCGCATTACGGCCTACGCCGAGCGGCTCCTCGACGAGGCCGCGGATCTGGACTGGCCTCCGTCGACGGTTGAGCAGCAGCGCAACTGGATTGGACGCTCCGAAGGCGCCGAAATCGTCTTTCCGCTGCAGGACGGAACGGATCACATCCGCGTGTTCACGACCCGACCCGACACCCTCTTCGGCGCGACCTATATGGTTCTGGCGCCTGAACATCCCCTCGTGCCCAAGGTGACAACCCCCGACCGAAAGGGAGAGGTACAGACCTATTGTGCAGAAGCCCTCGGCAAGTCCGAGCTTGAGCGAGGAGCCGACAAAGACAAGTCAGGCGTCTTCACAGGAGGCTTCGCCCTCAATCCCGCCACGGGGATGCCGATTCCCATCTGGATCGCCGACTACGTTCTGATGGGGTACGGCACGGGCGCGATCATGGCGGTGCCCGGGCACGACGATCGGGACTTTGAATTCGCGAGGATGTACGGACTCCCCATCGTAACGGTTGTACTGCCCGAGGGAGGAGAGGTGCCCGCAGGCGCCTTCACCGCAGACGGTATCGCCGTGAATTCGGCCAATCCGCAGGTCTCCCTCAACGGCCTTCCGACGGCAGAGGCGAAAGAGCGAATCACGTCCTGGCTCGAAGAGAACGGGAGAGGCCGCCGAAAGGTGCAGTACAAGCTGCGCGACTGGCTCTTCTCACGCCAGCGATATTGGGGAGAGCCGATACCCGTCATCCATCTCGAGGACGGCCGCATCAAACCGCTCGAGGAGGCAGATCTGCCGCTTCGGTTGCCGGAGCTGGAGAAGTTCCAGCCCAGCGGCACGACGGAATCTCCGCTCGCTCTCGCCCGCGACTGGGTGGAGGTGGTCGATGCCGACTCGGGGCTCCGGGGTCGGCGGGAGACCAATACGATGCCGCAATGGGCAGGTTCGTGCTGGTACTATCTTCGGTTCGTCGATCCGCACAATGATCGCGCGCTGTGCAGCCCGGAGGCGGAGCGCTACTGGATGCCGGTTGACCTCTACGTCGGTGGATCGGAGCACGCTGTTCTCCACCTGATGTATGCACGCTTCTGGCACAAGGTGCTCTACGACCTCGGCTATGTCAGCACGCGCGAACCCTTCATCAAACTGCGGCACCAGGGCATCATTCTCGGAGAAGATTCCCGGAAGATGTCGAAATCGAGAGGGAATGTCGTCAATCCCGATGCCGTTGTTCAACAGTACGGCGCGGACGCGATGCGGCTCTTTGAAATGTTCATGGGCCCTCTCGAGGAAATGAAGCCGTGGAGCACGCGCGGCGTGGAGGGGGTGTTTCGGTTCCTGAATCGCGTCTGGCGCTTGTTCATCACCGAAGAGGGTACTCTTGATCCATCCCTGCGGGATGAAGTTCCGTCTGAGACATTCGAGCGGCTCTACCACCAGACGGTCCGGAAAGTGACAGCGGACATCGAGCAGTTGCGGTTCAATACGGCGATTGCCCAGCTCATGATCTTCGTCAACGAGGCGACAAAACTGGAATCACGACCGGTGCGGCTCCTCTCGTCGTTTGTGCTTCTCCTGTCCCCGTTTGCTCCGCATCTTGCGGAAGAACTGTGGGAGCGACTGGGTCATCGGGAATCGCTGGCCTACGAGCCCTGGCCTTCCTTCGACCCCGAAAAGGCCGCTGAGGCGCAGGTTGAAGTGGTCCTGCAGGTGAATGGCAAGGTGCGTTCCCGCGTGCTTGTGGCGGTCGGCACCGATGAACGGGAACTCGAGGCACTGGCGCGCAAGGATGCATCTGTCCAACGCCATTTGGAAGGGAAGACGGTCCGCAATGTGATTGCCGTGAAGAACAAGCTTGTCAACTTCGTTGTCGGTGGATGAAGAACCAATCGATGACTGGGCTTTCGGTTATCCTGATCACGCAGAATGAGGAGCGCAACGTCACGGACTGCCTGGAAACGGTCCGCTGGGCGAATGAGATCGTCGTTGTCGATGCGGGGAGCACGGACGGGACCGTCGAACGGGCAAAAGCATACACGTCGCACGTGCATGTCCGTCCGTGGGAGGGATACGGGGAAGCAAAGAACTTCGCCCTCTCGCAATGCCGGGGACCCTGGATACTCTGGATCGATGCGGATGAGAGAGTGACTCCCCAGCTGGCGGAGGAAATCCAAGGCGTCCTCGCCGCAGACGACGGACAGGTTTCGGGATACTCGATGCCCCGGAAGGCGAACTTCCTGGGACGGTGGATCCACCACGGCGGTTGGTACCCAGGCAGGGTGATCCGGTTGTTCCGGAAGGAACGGGGGCGGTTCACGGTTCAGCGAGTGCACGAGCAGTTGCTGCTCGACGGACCGGTCAGTCCGCTTCGGTCTGACCTCCTGCACTACACGGATCCCGATCTGCACCACTACTTTGCGAAATTTAACAAGTACACCTCGCTGGCAGCGGAGGAAATGTTCCTGCAGGGCAAGCGTTTCCGTCTTCCGGTGCTGCTGACCAGTCCCCTGTGGCGGTTCGTCCAGATGTACATCCTCCGACGCGGTTTTCTCGACGGACTGCAGGGATTCGTGCTTGCCGTTGTCTCGTCCGCGTATGTGTTCGTCAAGTACGCCAAGCTGTGGGAGCTGGAACAGAAACAGCGAGTGAGGAGAACCGGAGAATGACCAGAGAAGAACAACAAACAGCCTTGTTCGGAAGCCTTGTCGTCATGTTTCAATCCGCCGCCTTGCAGCACCTGGGAAAGCTCAAGAATCCCGCCACGGACAAAATCGAGCGGGATCTCCCTCAAGCCCAGATGATGATTGATATGCTGGACATGCTGGAGGCCAAGACGAAGGGGAATCTGACAAAGGAGGAGGGATCCTTCCTGGCTCAGATTCTCCGGGACCTGAAACTGAACTACGTCGATGAGCAGGCCCGCGACGCCTCTGCGGCAAAGGAGTCATCATGATCGTCGGTATCGCCGGGAACGTTCACAAACCCGAAATCCTGCCGGTCCTCCAGACCCTGCTGGCAAGTGTTCGTGAGGTCGGACTCCTGCCGAAGCTTGAACGGCGCCTGGCACGACTGGCTCGTTCGAAGGGAATCATCGGACGCCGGGATCGTATCTCAGCCCTGGATGAACGGGCACTGGCAGGCAATGTGGAGCTTCTGCTGGCGCTGGGGGGAGACGGGACGATTCTCCATCTGGCACGCGCCGTCGGGTCCGCGCAGACGCCCATTCTCGGCATCAACGTGGGAAAGCTCGGATTCCTTGCGGCTGTTTCGGTCAGCGAGGTGGAGGAGTGCCTCCGGGACGTTGTTCGGGGTGCCTATATCATCGAGGATCGGGGCATGCTGCAGGCCATGGTGAAGGGAAGCCGGTCGCGCTTCCTTGCCCTCAACGATATCGTGGTCGAAAAGCACGGCACGTCGCGCGTGGTTAAGTTCAGTACATTCGTGAACGATCAGTACGTCGCTACCCATACGGCCGACGGCATCATCGCTTCGACGCCCACGGGTTCAACGGCATACTCTCTCGCCAACGGAGGCCCGATCATTCACCCCTCGGCCAGAGTCATCGCCCTCAGCCCTATCTGTCCCCACACCCTTACGGCCCGCCCCCTCATCGTGACGGATGACGCCCGCGTGCAAATCCGCGTGGAGGAAGTCCCGAACCCCATACAGCTCACCGCCGACGGCCAGCTCGGAACGGTGTTGAAGACGCCGGCGCGGGTGGTCGTCGAAAGGGCGCCCTTCGTTGCACGCCTCGTCAAGCGCCTGAACACGAGCTACTATGATGTCCTCCGCAAGAAGCTGAACTGGGGCAGTGATGTGCGGCTTTCCGGCGAATGACACGGGCAGCCCGCCCCCCTCACCGATTCGCCGGTGTCAGTTGTTGAGAGCTCCCTCGTCAATCCACTTCCTGATGCCTTTGAGCTGATTGTCCGTCAACGGCGGGCGATTCAGGGGCATGCGCGGGGACATGCGACCGTCCAGGAATTGGATCAGAAGGCTGTTGGTCCCCTCCCCGGCGACAACGAGCGGGGGGAGATGGTTGCGGAGGTTGTTGTAGGAGGGGGGGGTGAGGTCAAGGCCGCGGGGAGCATCCAGGCCGGAATGGCAACCCGCAAGAGCGCAGTTTGCCTGGAACAGGGGCTCGAGATGACGGGA
>CAYXMK010000232.1:0-4182 GCA_964465905.1 uncultured Ignavibacteriaceae bacterium
CGGATCGATGAAATGCTCCGCGACGATATTGGACTGAAGATCGGGGAGGTAGTTCCGTTCCAGGAACGCCATGATCCGGTCCCGGTACGGCTTCGCCTCCTTCGACCAGTCGATGCCCGAGCCGAGATGCGGCACGGGGGAAAGCACGTAGAACGTCTCACCGCCGGGAGGGGCGAGCGAAGGATCGGTCTTTGTGGGCATGTGGAGGTAGAGCGAAAAGTCCTCCGCCAGCACCTTCCGCGTGAAGATGTCTTTCAGAAGCTCCCGATAGCGCTCGCTCAGGATGATGTTGTGGTGCACGATGTTCGTGTCCGTGTAGCGCCGCTTCGTGCCGAAGTAGATCACAAAGAGCGACATGCTGTAGCGCATCCGCTCGATCTTCCGGTTCGTGTACTTCCGTCGGTACTGCGCCGGGATCATGTTCCGGTACGTGAATGCCACGTCGGCATTCGACACGACGGCATCGGCCGGATGAACGGCGCCGTCCTTGAGCCGGACGCCCCTCACTCGCCGGTTCGCGGTGAGAATCTCGGCCACCTCCGTGTTGAGATGGATCCTTCCCCCCAATTCCTCAAAAAGCTTCACCATCCCCTTCACCATGCTCCCCGTCCCTCCCCTGGCATAATGCACTCCCCACTCACGCTCGAGATAGTGGATCAGGGCGTAGATGGAGGTCGTTTCGAACGGATTGCCGCCGACGAGGAGAGGATGGAAGGAGAAGACCCGGCGCAGGAACTCGTTCTCGATGAACTGCGCGACGTACTGATAGACCATCTTGTACGACTGGAGCCGCATGAGGTCGGGCACGATCTTCAGCATATCGGTCAGCTTCAGGAACGGCTTGTCGGCCAGCTCCACAAAACCCTTCTGGAAGATTGCCTTCGTCGTGCCGATGAACTTCACGTAGCCCTCTTTGTCCTTCGGACTCCACCGGTCGATTTCCCCGAGGACAAAATCCATCTGGTCGTTGTAGTCGAAGTACTTCCCCTCATGGTTGAAGATCCGGTAGAACGGATGGAGAGGGATCAGCGTGAAGTACTCTTCCCGCTTCTTCCCCGCGGCCTCGAAGATCTCGTCGAACAGAAACGGGGCCGTGACGACGGTCGGACCGCCGTCGAAGACAAAACCGTTCATCTCGTACACATACGCACGCCCGCCGGGCTTGTCCCGCTTCTCGAACAATTCGACCCGGTGCCCCTTCGCCGCCAGACGGATGGCTGCCGCCAGTCCGCCGAATCCGCTGCCGATCACAACAATGTTCTTACTCATGATGCGTTTCGTTCCTGTCGTTGGGCGATTCCGGAATGTTGAACCGCCGAGTGAAGAATTCCCACAGCACGATGTTCATCGTAATCAATCCGAACCCAAAGAGGTAGTCTTCCGCCGGTATCGTCCCGATCCGGATCCCCAGGTAGAACGGCTCCCCGTAGATCACGATCGGCCGCCAGGTGAGATAGCCATTCGCGATGCTGATCAACACCCCCATCACTCCCCAGAACAGCCAGAACCGCTTCTGACGCACCAGGCGGGTCTTCAGGAAATGATCGAGCAGGAGAGCGGCCGCGACTCCCAGCACGGCAAGGATGGTGTATTCCTTCATGACCTCCTCCGGAGAAAATACTTGACGCTCTCCCAGGTGAAGATCGAGGCGAACGGGATCACCACGAAGAACAGCACTTCCTCCAGGGGAAGATTGACGAGAGTGATGCCGACGACATACTCGGGATTGAAGCTCCAGTGCCCGCGAGCTGTTGCGGCCATGTCCCAGATCACAAAGAGAATGAAAGGAAGAAGGATGGAAAGGATCAACCGTTTCGCCGAGCGGTAGAAGGTCAGGTCCCGGCTGAAGCTCATCACGAGCGGTACCGAAAGGCAGACGGCGAGCACCAGGAAATACTCAGCGGCCATCGCGGATACTCCGCTTCACGAGAAGGAGCACGACGGCGACCATCCCCCACCCCGCAAGAGTGAAGGTCCAGTAGCCATGGAGGAGGTTGATGAGCGTGAAGTGGGCCGCGTTCAGTCCGAGCACCAGCATCGGCAGGCGCGCAGACTGCGGCGCCAGCGGAGTCTCACGCCAGCGGAGAAACGCCGAAAGCATCCAGCTAAACAGCAGACCGAGCGCAAGCCAGCCGGCGTAGTTCTGCAACGGAACACTGCCGTCCACCCATCGCCAGTAACCGTTCACAAACGCGGCAAACGGCTCCAGCAGAACGTCGAGACCCACGATCAGCACGGCCGAGAGCAGGATCAGGCGTCGGGGAGCCAACGATGCCGCACCGAGCGACTTCACCACGAGGAAGGAGTTCACCACCAGGGCGAACCACGCAAACGAGATCGCCAGTGGAACGTTCCCTGCGACGAAGGGTTTGAGAAAATACGAGTAGTAGTAGGAACCGAACGGAATGCCCGTGCTTGCGCCGACGAATTCGACGGCAATCGAAACCGCAAGGATGATCCCGGCAATGACAACGGTCCGGCGCTTCTCTGTCAACATCAGCAGATGCAACAGCGTGACGAGAAACTGCACGCCGAGGTAGACGCTCGTGGTCCAGAGCAGACGGGGCGTGAGGAATCCCCCCAGCATCAGGACGATCCCGACGGGGTACATCACGAGCAGGACGGTGACGAAGATCTTCGTCAACAGAGACAATGCCCGCGGAGAAGAGGGAATGAACAGCATGGTCTTTTCTCAAAATTGAAGAAGACTACGGCGTCAAGCGGATTTCGATCGGTGCGGTCGTTTCGCGGATGCGGACGCGGACGATCTTGAGGTCCGGGACGAATATCCAACCGTCTTCCCCTTCCGGAAGTTCCCTTCCGACCCGCTGAGCCAGCTTCTTCCCATTCACGCGCACACTCGTCGGGACTGCCGGCTGAGCCAGGAATTCGATGTCGATGGTAGTCCTCGCCGGGCGGAAGGTCCCGCCGGAGGGATTGAGGGAAAGTACGATCTCGTTCCCGTCCATCCGCTTCCGGAATTCCCGCCGGAGAAACGAGCCGCTCTCGTAGTCGAAGCTCTTGCCGTCATCTTCGTACAGCGACCCGTCGCCGCTCTCGCCGGGATAAATGAGCAAGGTCAGTCCGGGAAACGGCACGGCGCCGACGTGCTGTTCAACGGCCTGCAGGGGGATGATCGAGCCGGCCTTGACGAACACCGGAATCTGTTCCAGCGGAGCGTCTGACGTGATCCACGTGTCTCCTCCAAGCCGTTCTCCCGTCCGGAAATCGCACCACGAACCGCGCGGGAGTCTCAGGGATCGCCGCCGCTCTCCCGCTTTCAACACCGGAGCCACGAGCATAGCGTCGCCGAAGAAGAACTCCGTTTCCGTGTTCAGCGTGTGGGTGTTCCCGACATCGTCGAAGAACAGCGGACGCATCGGCGGTACGCCGGTCCGGCTCGCCTTCTCCATGGCCGTGTAGAGGTACGGCAGGAGCCGGTAGCGCAGCTCGATCGTGCGCCGGTTGATTTCCTCGAACGCCGGTCCGTAGGACCACGGTTCCTGATCGGCGGAGTTGATCACGCTGTGCGTGCGCATGAGGGGAGTGAAGACGCCGAGTTGAAGCCATCGTGCATACAGCTCGCCATCGGGACTGTCGATGAATCCGCCGATGTCGGAGCCGACGAAGGGCTGGCCCGAGATGCTCAGGTTCAGGCACATGGGAATCACCATGCGGAGGTGTTCCCAGGACGCTACGTTATCGCCCGTCCACGCGGCGGCATAGCGCTGGCCCCCGGCGAAGCTCGCACGTGTGAGCACGAACGGACGCTCAGCCGGCAGCAATCGCCGCACTCCGTCGTACGTCGCCTGCGTCATCTGCAGGCCGTAGAGGTTATGGTTCCGCGCGTGCGGCGTCCGGAACCCGTCGTCGAAGTGGATGACATCGAGATCGATCGTCTTGACTGGAACGTCGAAGACCGAGGGCTCGTTCATGTCGGTCCACCATCCCCGCACGCCGATGTCGATAAGCTCCTTGAACTGATCTCCCCACCACCGGCGGGTCGCCTCCCGCGAAAAATCCGGAAACGCGCATTCACCGGGCCAGACCTTGCCGATGTAGACACTGCCGTCCGGCCGCTTCAGGAAATGATCGCCCGCCAGTCCCGTTCGGTAGGCGTGATACGTGGAATCCTGTTTGATCCCCGGATCAACGATCACGGCCACCTTGAATCCATCCGCG
>CAYXMK010000233.1:0-4144 GCA_964465905.1 uncultured Ignavibacteriaceae bacterium
ATTCCGACCAGAAGCATGTCGGAATGACACGGTTTGGGTGGCATGTCGGGATGACAGGGGTGGGCAAGTGTCGGGAAGACGGAGAGGAAACGTCGGGGAGAACAGGTGGTCCCTGTCTCTCCGTCTCATCCTGGAACCTCCTGGCGTATCGTGTTTGTTGCTATGAAGTACAACCACACGGAAACAACCACGCCATGAAAATCAGCATCATCGGTGCCGGAATGGTGGGCAGCGCAACCGCCTATGCCATGCTCCTGCGACGCACGGCGAACGAGATCGTCCTTGTCGACATCAATCCGCTTCTTGCCCGAGCGCAGGCGGAAGACCTCCTGCATGCCACGCCGTTCTCGAATCCGACGCGTGTCACGGCCGGAACGTACGAAGACATTGCGCAATCCGATCTGGTCGTCCTGACCTGCGGCGTGAACCAGAAGCCGGGCGAGACGCGTCTCCAGCTCCTCGAGCGCAACGCCCGAATCTTCGAGGACGTGACGGCGAAGGTCCTTCGTCACGCTCCCCGGGCGATCCTGCTCGTTGCATCCAACCCGGTCGACATCATGACGCGCGTCGTGGCACAGATTGCCGGCACTGCTGAGGGCTGCGTGATCGGATCAGGCACCATCCTGGATACTGCACGCTATCGGGCTCTGCTGGGGGAGTACTTCGGCATTTCCCCGCAGTCGGTCCATGCCTACGTGCTCGGCGAGCACGGAGATTCTGAAGTGCTGGTATGGTCGAGCGCAAAGGTGGGAGGCGTGCCGGTTTCGGAGTATGCGGAACAGACAGGTCGAACGCTGACTGCCGAGGCCATGGCATCGATCGACGACGGTGTGCGGCGTGCCGCCTATCGCATCATCGAAGGGAAGGGAGCAACGTACTACGGGATCGGTGCGGGGTTGTCGCGGATCGCCCAGGCCATCCGTGACAACGAACACTCGGTCCTGACGGTGTCCGCTGTCGCCGGCAACGGCTGGGAGGGAGTAGCTCTCTCACTGCCGCGCGTCCTCTCCGCCAGGGGCATCGAATCAACCCTTCATCCATCCCTTTCAGACGAGGAGAGGAAAGGTCTGCAACGGAGTGCAGAGATCCTCGCCGGAGCCGCGAGATCAATCGGCTATTGATGTTGGGGGCGGAGAGACGGCGGGAGCCGAGAAGGCCGGCAAATCACGGAAACAAAGTGCGCGGGCGGAAGACGCTGCCGACAAGCCGAAGCAGCAATCTGGCGGGAGTCAGGTATTTGATGATGACGCCATTCTTTCGATTCGAAAGCATCCTCTCGACCAGGAAGGGGGCCACGATGTCCACCCTCTCCGCGAGAAGATTGAAGACCTTCCTTGCCCGCTCCCACTCCTGGGGTCGTCCGTCGAACGGCCTCATGAGCAGGTCCGTCAGCACCATCCCCGGCCGGAGCGCCGCGACAATGACTCCCGTGCCGCGCACCTCGCGGGCCAGCGACGCCGTCAGGTAGTGAAGCCCGTACTTCGTCGCGCCGTACAGTGCCATCCCCTTCACGTTCCGCCCGTCACTTCCCAACCCCTCCATATTGTACAGTGCTCCGTACCCCTGTGACTCGAAGCCCCGCATGGCCACCCGGGCACCGTTCATCGCGCCGATGAGATTCGTTTCGATCACTTCACGGATTTGCTGGGGAGTCAACTGCGACATCCGCAGCGGCGCATGAGCCACTCCGGCGTTGTTCACCCAGATATCCACCGCTCCGAACCGCTTGACGGCTTCGTCCCAGAGAGACTGCACCTGCCCTGCGTCCGTCACGTCGCAGGGAACCCCCAGCACTTCGCCCACCGGCAGGTGCGTGAGCCGCCGGACCGCGTCCATCACGCCGTCAGCGGTCCGTCCGCTCACCACCACGCGGCACCCTTTGCGCAGGAAGCCCTCAGCAAGACCAAAACCGATGCCGCGGGTGCTTCCCGCAATCACAACGGCCTTCATGCATCACTCCTGTGGGGGCAATGATTCTTTCCTTCATCTGCGCGGAACGATGGAACGCGGAGTGGGTTGACTTGGGTGCTTTCCGTTCTTCGTCGCCTGAGAATGTAGAAACATCACTCGTGACGTTCAAGCCCTGAGCCGGCTGTTCCCAGCCGGCCCACCCTCTGTGCATCAGCAACCGGAGCCGCACGATCGGCCATGGGGCTCCGGCGAGCTTCGTGTGTGCGCCTGCCCGCCTGCTCAGCGCAGCAGAACCATTCGTCGCACAGCAGTGAAGTCCCCCGCGGACAGCCGATAGAAATACACGCCGCTCGGCAATCCTTCTGCAGAGACCGACACACGATAGGTGCCCGGATCATACGTGCCGTCCATGATTGTCCTGATCCGCTGTCCCGACACGGAGTAGAGCTGAATGTTCACACGGGAGCGAAGAGGGATTTGGAGCGAAATGGTCGTGCTGGGATTGAAGGGATTGGGGTAGTTCTGGGAAAGACTGAAGGCCTTTGGAACGTCGGCGCGAACGAGGTAGACATCCGAGCTCACCGTTTCCACGGCCCCTTCCCTGATCCACTGAATGATCGTCCTCAGATCATTTTCTGCAATGGGCCCTCCTCCGAGCGGCATCCTGCTTCCGAACGGGGCGATTCCTTTGAGCTTCAGGACGATGACGCTGTTGGTATCTCCGGGGACCACCACCGGTCCGTGATCACCGGTGGTCATGAGCTGGCCATACGACGTCACGAAGAGCCCGCCGCTCCCCCCGTGACAGCCCGCGCATCCGTACTCCCCGAAGATAGGGACGATACTGTTGGTGTAGGAAACCTGCCCCCATGTTGCGGCAGGCAGCCCGAACAAAAAGAAGACAAGAATCGTACGAAGAGACATGAGAACCTCCTTTGCCCTTGACGGCAGATCCGCCGATTGCTTCGACGTCCGGACTCGAAATGCCTGTGCCGGACCGGAAGTCTTGCTCAGGAGAGGCCCGAACGCCATCGAAGCCCGATGAGACCCTCAACATCGCGGCCAGGGAAAAAGTTCACACGGCACGTGTGCAAGGGGATTGCCAAGGTACGGGAAACCCCGCAGAAGGCGGGGAATTCTGCATTGATCGAAGGCCGGGGGCAGGCAGCGTGGAAACGGCGCCCTATTACAGCATGCTTGCAGGGTATTGGCAAATCCATTCAAGTTTGAATAGATTGGCTGCTGGAGTGTATCATTTCCTGAGAGCCACCATACATGGAGACGGACCGGTCGGAACAGGAGTGGATTGAGCGCTGTCAGCGAGGGGATACCGAGGCATTCGGCTTCCTCGTCGAGCGCTACATGCGGCAGGCCTACTTCGCAGCCCTCGGATTCGTCGGATCCCACGACGACGCCCTCGACCTTTCGCAGGACGCGTTCGTTCGGGCCTTCAGAGCCATCGGCCGGTTCGATCCTGCTCGGCGGTTCTACACATGGTACTACCAGATCCTCAAGAACCTCTGCTTGAATTTCCTGCGCAACCGCAGAAACAGACCAGCGCCATCGGACGTGTTCTGCACGTCTGACGACACGGAATCCCCGCGGGAGCCGCGTTCACCGGAGCCCCTTCCCGATGAGCAGCTGGAGCGGGCGGAGCTTCGGCAGAGACTCTGGCAGGCGCTCTGGAATATCGACGCGGAGGATCGGGCATTGATCGTTGCACGGGACATGCTGGACACATCCTACGAGACACTGGCGGAGCTGATGGAGTGCCCGTCGGGAACCGTAATGTCCCGTCTCTACTACGCACGACGGCGGTTGAGGGATCAGATGGAGAAGAGCGCATGACAGCGGGGCGCGATGAACGGACGATCGTGCTCCTGACGAAGGCGCTGGACGACACTCTCACGGGTGCGGAACGCGCGGAGTTCGATCGGCTTCTGCGTGAAGACACCGTCCTGAGCGATGAGTTTGAATCTCTAAAACGAATGAAGGAGACGGCCATGACCATGACGCTGCAACGACCGCCCGAGGAGACATGGGACCGCTACTGGGCCGGCGTGTATTCCCGGATTGAGCGAGGGCTTGCGTGGCTGCTGATCAGCATCGGCGGAGCTGTGTGCCTCGCCGCGGGCATCTACCAGCTTGTGCTCACGCTCCTGGAAGACAGCACGACACCGCTTGTTCTCAGGATCGGCATCGGCGTTCTGGCTCTGGGAGCAGCGATCCTGAT
>CAYXMK010000234.1:0-4128 GCA_964465905.1 uncultured Ignavibacteriaceae bacterium
AAAGTGGTGCTGGTGAACTTCTGGGCGACCTGGTGCGGTCCGTGCCGCGCCGAAATGCCCGGCTTTGATGAGGTCTACAAGAAGTATCGATCGAAGGGTTTTGAGATCGTCGGCATCTCGCTCGACCGCGGGGGCTGGAGAGATGTCACTCCCTTCCTCAAAAAGCTGCCTGTTTCCTATCCCGTTGTCATCGGCAACGGTGATCTCGTCGAAGCGTACGGGAATTTTGACGCAATTCCGACGTCGTTCCTCGTCGATGCAAAGGGCAACATCATCAAGCGGCACATCGGCTACCTTTCGAAAGAGGACCTGGAGAAGGAGATTAAGGGACTGCTGTAGACAGCTCATCGCACACATCCCCCGCTCCCACGATGAAGAGAGCAACAGCCGTCGTATTTCTGCTTGCCGGGTGGCTGTGCCCGGCACCTGCCGAGGCGCAGTCGCCCATTCCAGAGAGCTTTGCCTCCAGCGGACAGAAAGTTCGCACGGAAGTCAGGTTCTCGCAGGATCATGCGCACCCCGGCTCCTCGATCGAGGCGGCGGTGCTTCTCACGGTTGAGGAATCGTGGCATATCAACGCGCACATCCCGAGCGAGGACTATCTCATCGGCACCTCCCTGCGCCTGCAACCGGAGGAAGGGGTCATCGTTGCCGACGTCCGTTACCCGACGGGCAAGCCGTTCAAGTTCGGGTTTGCAGAACGTCCGCTGAATGTGTACGAAGGCACCGTACCGGTCTACCTGACGCTCCGGTTATCCGAGAGGGCGCCTGCCGGAGAAATCCGCCTCCGCGGTACTCTCGTCGTGCAGGCCTGTAATGACAACGTCTGCCTGGCGCCGTCGGCCATCGACATTGTCCTGCCCTTGAGCGTTGTGCCTGTCGGCACACCGGTGGCTGCCCAGCATGAGGAGCTGTTCAGCATCTATGACGCTGCGACGCCCACGCCGGGGCTCGAGTCGGAAAACGAGCTGGAGCGCATCTTTGAATCTGAGGGATCCCTGGCGGCATTCGTTGCCATCTTCCTCATCGGCCTCGCGTTGAACCTCACGCCGTGCGTCTACCCGATGCTCTCGGTGACGGTCTCTCTCTTTGGCACGCAATCGGACACCCATACCCTCCGCGTCTTCTTCAAGGCCGTCATCTATGTGCTCGGCATTGCGAGTATGTACAGCGTCCTGGGCGTCACGGCGGCACTGAGCGGCGGATTGTTCGGGAGCTGGCTTCAGAGTCCCTGGGTTCTGGGGGGCATCGCAGCGCTTCTCTTTGGACTCGCATTGAGCATGTTCGGGCTCTACCAGATCCAGGTTCCGTACTGGATCACCAGCCGGCTCGGAGGGACAACGGGCACAGGCCTCGTCAGTCTGTATCTCTCCGGACTGGTGGTCGGCGTCTTTGCGGCTCCCTGCATCGGTCCGCCGGTCATCGCCCTCCTCGCGCTCGTGGGAGCCAAGGGAGATCCGGTGTTCGGGTTCTGGGCGTTCTTCCTTCTTTCGCTGGGTCTCGGCTTCCCGTATCTCATCCTCGGCACCTTCTCCGGACTTCTGAAGAAAGTGCCGCGGTCCGGCGAATGGCTGGTCTGGGTCGAGCGGATCTTCGGCGTGATCCTCACGGGTGCCGCTCTGTTCTACCTGTCACTTGCCGTGGCCCCCAAGCTCGCCGCGTTCGTACCTGCGTTTGTCCTGATCGTCGGCGGCATCTACCTGGGCTTCCTGGAGCACTCGGGCAAAGGGAAGAAACTGCTGCAATCGGTCAAATGGGCTTTCGGCCTCGTTGCGGTGGCCGCGGGACTCCTGCTCGCGAACGGCTTGCGGCAGCCCACCATGACGTGGCAGACTTACCAGGAGGACTGGCTGGAAGAAGCGCGGGCCGCCGGCCAGCCGGTGATCATTGACTTCTATGCCGACTGGTGTATCCCGTGCCTCGAACTTGACCGTGGGACGTTCACGAACGAGCGAGTGATCGAAGCGGCTGAGAAATTCCTGCGCCTGAAGGTGGACCTGACGCATTTCGACTCTCCGGAGTCCGAATCCATCCGAAGGCAATTCAACATCGCCGGCGTTCCGACCATTGTGTTTCTGGATGCAACGGGGCGAGAAGTGGAAAGCGCCCGCGTCGTCGGTTATCTCCCGCCGGACGAGTTCCTGACACGTCTGGAGCGGGTCACCGCCGACTGACGGAGGTCTCCAACACCGACGGTGCCGCGCCGCGGAACCTGTCTGCGGGGCACCCGGCGTTCTCCTTGCAGGATTGAGCGGCGGGGAGAGCCCATGGGCAACCCAAGGGCCATCGCCGTTCAGCGACCGGTACGGCGTTGCCTCTTCCTGTTCTTCCTCACTTCGGCTTCCACCCTGTCCTTCGTCTTCCGTCGTCCGTCACAGTCCGGCTGCTCGAAATTCCTCCTTTGCTCTTTCCATACTTTTGCGCATATTCGGCCATGCTGTCTCTCACCCCCCACGCTTGCGCATCGTCCTCCAAAGCACAGACGACCTCATGAGTTGGAACATCTTTCGCCGCAAAGATCTGGACCGCATTGCCGCCGACGCCGAACGGGGGACGGAAGGGCACCTGAAGCGCACACTGGGGGCGCTTGATCTCGTCTCGCTCGGCATCGGAGCCATCATCGGCACCGGCATTTTCGCCGTCATCGGAACGGCCGCGGCGGGGGGGGCGGGTCATGTCGGCGCCGGCCCCGCCGTTTCGCTCTCTTTCATCATCACAGCCGTTGCCTGCGCCTTCTGCGCTCTCTCCTATGCCGAGTTCGCCGCTCTCGTTCCCATCTCCGGCAGCGCGTACACCTACTCGTACGCAACACTCGGAGAACTGGTCGCGTGGATCATCGGCTGGGATCTGATCATCGAGTACGCCGTCGGGAACGTCGCCGTGGCCATTGCCTGGGCCGCGTACTTCCACCAGCTCCTCGAGGGTTTCGGCCTGCACATTCCCGCCTGGCTGGCGGTGGACTATCGGTCGGCCCACCAGGCCGCGGAGGCCGTTGCGGCGGCAGGGGGTGAGGTCTCGGCCGCCAATGCTCTGAGCTTCGAGGCGTTTCTGAATCATCCCACGATTCTCGGTATCCCGATCATCTTCAACTTCCTCGCCATCGGGATCGTTGCCCTCGTCACGTGGCTCCTCGTCATCGGCATCAAGGAATCCGCCCGCGCCAACAACGTGATGGTCGCCCTCAAGCTCGTGATCCTTCTCTTCTTCATCGGCGTCGGAGCGTTCTACGTGAAGCCGGAGAACTGGTCGCCGTTTATGCCTAACGGTCTGGCGGGCGTCTGGACGGGCGCAAGCCTGATCTTTTTTGCCTTCATCGGCTTCGACGCGATCTCAACGGCGGCGGAGGAGTGCAGGAATCCCGGCAGAGACATGCCGATCGGCATCATCGGCTCGCTGCTCATCTGCACGCTGATCTACGTTGCCACGGCGTTCGTGCTGACAGGGATCGAACCGTGGCATCAGCTGGGGGTGGCTGATCCTCTGGCAGCTGTCTTTGCGCGACTTGGTCTGGACTGGGTCGCGGGGATCATTGCGTTCGGCGCCGTGATCTCCATGACGGCTGTGCTCCTTGTCTTTCAGCTCGGTCAACCCCGCATCTTCTTCTCGATGTCCCGCGACGGCCTGCTCCCCAAGTACTTTGCCAGGGTGCATCCGAAATTTCAGACGCCGCACGTGACCACCATCTGGACGGGCGTGCTGGTGGGAGCGGTGTCAGCTGTGGCGAACATCAACGAGATCGTCGAGTTGACCAATATCGGCACGCTGTTTGCCTTCGTGCTGGTGAACGCCGGCGTGATCATCCTGCGCATCACTGATCCGGACCGTCCCCGCGTATTCCGCACGCCGCTGGTGCCGTGGGTACCGCTGCTCGGCATCGCCATGTGCGTCTACCTCATGCTGGGGCTGCCGACCGTGACCTGGATCCGCTTCGCTCTTTGGCTTCTCGGGGGACTGGCGCTGTACTTCTCGTATGGCTTCTGGAAGAGCCGCTTGCGCGTCGGCAGTTCTTGAGCGCCATTCCCACTCCTGCAGAGGGGGGACCCAGCCGGCATCGCTCCCGGCAAACCGTGATGCATTCCCTGCCGGTTTTTCGTATCTTGCAGGGCAGGTTAACCCAATCTTCCATCG
>CAYXMK010000235.1:0-4115 GCA_964465905.1 uncultured Ignavibacteriaceae bacterium
GACCCTCGCGGGGATCGTCAATCGGGATACCGCACGGTTGTATCTTCTGAATGTCTACGAAACGTGGAGCTTCACCCAGACGGACGAGGTCTGGAGGGACCTCTACCGCTCCCGCGGAGGGGTGACCTTCGACAGCATCAATTCCATCACCGCACTGCTCCAGCGCTTCGCCCCGTTCATCAAAGGAGGCGTGAGCTACGATCCCACCCGCTACTTCTCGAACTTCACGGGGCAGAGCTTCCGCTGGCAGGGGGAGTACGCGGCACTGATCGGCGGACTCACGGACCGGCTTCCGGTGCCGCCGGACCTGGCCTCGCCGCTGGGACTGGCTCTCGATGACTCTGTGCTCGTGGAAGACTTCTTCGACGGGGATTCGGCCGTGTGGGTGCCCGGCAAGGTCGATGCTCCTGCTCTTCCATGGAACAGCACATCCCTGACAGAAGAGGAGCGGTACCTCCGCATCCTCAGCTGGGGTGTCGAGACGCTCCTCCCGAGATGCCATCCATCAAAACTCTACATCCGGGAAATCACCGACTTCACGGTACAGCAGAGGATGTTCCAGGTCAATCTTGCGGGTACAGACGACCTGGATCTCAACTCGATGCCTGCGGCGCGGGCAGAGATCCTAGAACGCATCCTCACGTTTCTCCATTCCAACAATCCATCTTCCATCTTCCACATCTACGGTTGGATTCGGCCCGAGCCGATGACCCAGTGGTTCGCGTTCTTCGGTTCGAGTTTTCATGAAACACTGCTGGGGAATCTCTCGTGGCACTCGGCCTTCCGGATTCCCGAGCGTTCGTTTGTCCCTCCGGCCGGAGTGAACCCGCGCTGGGTCAACGTGGAAGAGAAGTACTACGTGCTGTTCGTGGGGTCGGAGGGGGATGCCTCGAACTGGCACTTCGGGTTTCAATCGGGGGCATGGCTTTCGCCGGAGCGGGGGAGCGTTCCCGTTGGCTGGGGGTGGAACCTGCATCTGTTCGATCTCTGTCCGTTTGTAGCGGCGTACTACTATGACACGGCCACGCCGAATGACGGCTTCCTCAGCGTTACCTCGCCGCTGGGGTATGCCTATCCGGACCTCTGGGAGTCGGACGTCTGGCAGGGAGCGATCGACTCGACGCGATCGCTGATGGAGAAGTTCGGCGTCCGGGATGTCTATGGCTACAAGCATTACGCCGGTTCGGGTACGATGGTCTACCGCGGGAAGACGATCAGCAACAGCTTCAACTTCCCGCGCTACGGTCAGTTCCAGCAAGCCGTCGGAGCACCGTTGACGCTGTTGTTCGATCCCCAGATTGCCTCGCAGACTCCCGTTACGAGTTTCGGTCCGCTGATGTTCAACCATGTCGGTGATGGAAGCTTCTATGGCAATGCGAGCGACCTGAACGCAATGGCCCAAAGAATCGTCACGAATCTGAAGAAGCAGACACGTCCGGGATTCCTCCTCGCAGGCTATCAGCGATTCCGTCAGGACGCGTTTTCGAGCAGGACTGATCCGTCCGATGCAGATATTTCGCTCCCGCGGCTGGTTGAGCTGGTGCGAATCCTTCAGGCGGACACTTCGGTCGGATCATTCATTGAAGTCGTCACGCCTGAGCGGTTCTCTGCGCTCCTTCGCCGGAAACTCGGGTTGGTTCCGGTCGAGGGGCAGGATCATCTTCCCAGGCACGTTGTTCTTGCTCAAAACTATCCGAATCCCTTCAATCCCACCACTACCATTGAGTATGCTCAGCCGGTCTCCGGTTCGGTCCGGTTAGCCGTCTATGATATCCTGGGACGTGAGGTTGCCGTGCTCGCCGACGGGTGGAGAGAAGCGGGGAGCCATCGGGTGGTGTTCGACGGGAGCGGACTGGCCGGCGGCGCGTACTTCTGCCGGCTGCAGCTGGCAGCCGGTGTGCGGATGAACAGGATGATGCTCCGGAAATAACGAGGGCGTTATCGGGGAAAATCGGCGATGGCACAGCCAAGGGGCAGCACCACGACGTCCCTGAGGAGTCTGCGACCATTCGGAATTTCTCAGACTGCAACAAGTTCCGGCACCGGTACGGGCGGCGTTGGGGCGGATTGCTCAGCCGATGAGCCGGCGGGTGTCCTGCGGAGCTTGTTGTTGCTCAGGTAGCGCTCGCGCTTCGAGCTCTTGAGCAGATTCAAATCCACAAGGATAAATCCGTCGATACAGTTGTTGAAATCCCGGTCCACGCTGAAGTCGAAGAACTTCACACCCCCCGCCTCGCACAGGTCCGTGTACTGCCGGTAGAGCGTTGGGAACGAGAGGCCCCGCTCCTTCAGCCAGTTCTTGAGCAGACGAAACTCGGCGTTGTAGTCGGTGGATGAGAACAGCGCGTTAAGTTGTGCGCGGCGCTCGGCCTGGAGGGTGAGCGGCGCTCGTCCGGTGACGATGCCGGGCTCGGCGCCAAACCACTTCCTGTAGAAATGCACAATCATCTCCTGAGCCTCACGGGGGTATTCGACGCTCAAACTCACGGCACCGAAGAGGTAGCGGATGTGCGGGTTGTCAATCACATAGGCCCCCAATCCGTGCCAGAGGTATTCGAGCGCATTGCTGTTCCAGTATCGCTGTTGAACGAAGCTCCGGCCCAGTTCTATCGCGTGGGGAAGGTAGGTTGAAAACGCCGGTGAGAGAGAGAAACAGGAGGAGGTGTACAGAGCGTTGACGCTTCCTGTGCGGAGGAGATCGGGACAGACGCCAATCCGGTAGGACCCGACGATCTCGAGGTCCTCGTTATCCCACAGCACAAGGTGCTGGTAGGTGCGGTCGTACGCGTCCAGATCCATTTCTCTGCGGGTTCCCTCGCCGACGCGGCGGAAGGTGACTTCGCGCATGCGGGCGAGCTCCCGCATCAAATTCGGTGCTTCGTCGTGGCGCACCAGGTAGATGAGCTTGCCGTCGGGAGTTATGTTGAGGAGACGAGTATTTCGGAGTTCGCGCTTGAGGATGCGCCGGTCGACGGGGTGCACGACGGTCTTCTCCGTCCGAAGCGTGCCGGCGGGGATGCGTCCCAGTCCGTCCGTATGCCGGCGGAGGTCTGCCGTCAGTTCCTGCGGGAGACGGTTCCGGAACTCGCGTTCGGGGATCAATTCACCGACGTGGATGGTGATGGTCGAGTTCTTCTTCTTGAAGATCTGAGAAGGGAGGAGGAGTGTCGAGAACGGTTTGAAGATCCAGGACATCAGGTAGAAGCCGAAGGAATTGCGTCCCTCGATCCGCATGGGAAGGATCGGCGCACGGTGATTCTGTGCCAGACGAACTGCCCCCTTCTGCCATTTCCGGTCCCGGATGCCGTTCCAGTGCAGGCGAGAGACCTCGCCTGCCGGGAAGATCACCACCGCTTCTTCCCGCTCGAGGGCATCGGCAATGGCCTTGAGGTGTGCCCGTGCGCCGGTGCCGCGCGTAATGTCGATGGGCAGAAAGAGATCACGGAGATTCTCGAGCTGCAGGAGGACGTCATTGGCCACGATGCGCACATCCTCGCGCACCTCACGCACGGCCCGCACAACGGCCAGACTATCGAGGGCTCCAAGGGGATGATTCGCGATGCAGATGACCCTGCCTTCCGACGGGATGCGGCGGCGGTCGCGGTGGGAGATGCGGTACGAGAAGCCCAGCCAGTCGAACAGCCGATCGATGAACTCGACGTTCATTGCATCACCGTGTTCCTTCAGGAAGCTGTTGACCGTCTGGAGACGGAGGATGCGCTCCAGGATCCGGAGTGCAAGCTTCCGGACGGCGGCGGGGAGCGCATGGAGGAATTCGGGATATTTTTCCGCTACGATGTTCCGGAGATCGATGCCCCTCATACAAAGCCCTCTGACAATTGAACAGTTCAAACGACCGGTGTGTGGGAGACAACGTACGAAAAGAGAATTGCGGGAGGGTAACGCCTCGGTTACGAATTGGTTACGGATGTATTACTCGAAATTGCGGGGGGATGCACCCTGCGGGGTCACTTCGCAGCGCGCGGGCGCGAGCATGTGACAGAAACGAAAACTCGAGTTGGTCCAGCGGACGGAAGCGGAACAGCGGGACCGAAGCCGGGCGTTCTCTGAACGTCCTCCAAACGAGAAGCCGTTCTTCCTCATTCCCGTCGGGT
>CAYXMK010000236.1:0-4102 GCA_964465905.1 uncultured Ignavibacteriaceae bacterium
GATAGCGTATGCGGTTCGCCTGGATGTACTCCACGGCGGGGATGAACCGCGCCGATCGGAACACGTTCGGCCAGGCGTTCTTGATCTGGCGGCGGAGCAGATCGTCCCGGTTGCTGAGCGTCAGTTCCTCGAAGGCAGCAGCTGCTTCTGCGCTCAAGATGAACGAAAGGCTCTCCGTCGGAAGCTTCGGCAGTTCGACGGGGATCAGCTTGGCACCCAGCTGCTGCAAAGTCGCAAGCGTCGTTTCGTTGTTTTCCCGATAGTGCTTCGTGCTGTCGAATGCCGTCTTGAGGTATCCGATCCTGAGAGCGGAGAGCTTCACGTCGGGATCATAGTTGAAGGGTGCCGGGATGACGCTCTGGTCGATACCATCCGGGCCGCGCATAGCATTGAACACAATGGCGCAATCCTCGACAGTCCGGCAGAGGGGGCCGAGTTTGTCCATGGACCAACTCAAGGCCATGGCCCCTGTGCGGCTGACACGGCCGTACGTCGGCCGCAGGCCGGTCGTTCCGCAGCGGACACAGGGCGAGACGATGGATCCCCACGTCTCCGATCCGATGGCAAACGCCACGAGTCCGGCAGCGGTTGCCGATGCCGAACCGGCCGAGGACCCGCTCGAACCTTGCTCGCGCTTCCACGGATTTCTCGTCATTCCTCCATACCACACATCCCCCCACGCCAGTGCTCCCAGCGTCAGTTTTGCCACGAGCACCGCTCCAGCCTCCTCGAGCTTCCGAATGACCGCGGCGTCTTCATCGATCATCTGCTCCCTGTAGGGCATTGCTCCCCACGTCGTCTTGTATCCTTTCACCGCCAGCAGATCCTTGGCGCCGTAGGGGATGCCGTGCAGGGGTCCGCGGTACTTCCCCTCCGCAAGTTCCTTGTCGGCCCGTCGGGCCTGTTCCAGAGCCAGCGTTTCCGTAAGGGTCACCACACACTCCAGCTCGGGCCCGTACTTCTTGAGGCGGTTCAGGTACATCGTTGTCAATTCCAGAGACGACACCCTGCGCGTTCTGACGAGCTCTCCCAGTTCAGCCACCGATGCGAAGGCGAGTTCTTCGAGATTTTCGGGTCGCCGGACCGGCTTCACGGCTCGCGTTCGAAATGGCTTCTGCTCCGTTTCGAGTGTGAAGCCCACGGGAAGAGGATTGAAGTGAAGAGATGGGGGAACGTTGTTGGGGGGAGCGATCGAGCGGACGGTGCGGAAGTACTGCCGGTGTTCCTGCAGTCCCTCCAGCATTGAATCCCGCTCAGCGGGAGTGAAGCTGAGGCCGAGGATCGTCTCGGCCCGGGACACCTGTTCTGCAGTGATCGGAGGGTCGGCTTGTCCATCCTGGAGCGCAAACCCAGCGACGAACGAAATCCCGGCGACTGCCAGGAGTGCAAGGAACTTCGAGCTGCGTGCTGTCATGTTCATGCGTTGGTCCATGAAATGTGACCCCCCGTCTGCATCAGGGTGCGGGCACTTCCGTACTCTGCCGCGCCGCGTCCATGGCCCTGTAGTCCAGTTCGGAGCCCAGCAGACTATGAGGGATGAGGAAGACGACGAGTGTCACAACGGCTGCTGCAAATGACCACCGGGCGGGCTTCTTCGATCGATAGAGCGCCGCCAGAGCGACGATCCATGCGAGGAGTGCAACCGCCGTCTTGTTGTCGGTGAGATCAGTACCCAGCGGCCATCCAGTCCACCACGCTCCGAATGCGTACCACTGAACGGCAGGCCCGAGGACGAAGCCGCCGATCAGCAGGAATCCGATGGTGGAGAGTGTGAGAGTCTTGACCTTCGGCTCACGCGCAAACAGCTCAAGGCCGGTCCGTGCGGAGAAGAGCATCGCGCTGAAGATCACGATAACGTGCGCGATCAGGAGCCAGAGGGGAACGTCGCCTTTGAACCGAATGACCACGGAGCCGTCCGCGGGAAGGACCACCTGCTGACCCTCCCGCTCCAGGACGACGTAGTATTCAAGTTTGCCCGCCGGAGGCTGGTGAGGAAGCTCCGCCTGGAGGCTGCCCTGGTCGCGGATCATCGGGACCTGAGTCCACGGGTCGTCGGTCTTGAAGCGCTTCCAGAACAGGGAGCCCTGGACGTCGTCTGCCGCCACCGAAATGCGGATCGGTGCGTCCGATGCTCCCGCGTGCGACCGCAGGAGGACATAGCGCACCTCTTCGCTGCCGAGCACGGCGCGTCCCGAGATCGGGTACGTCGGGCCCGTCACCCGCTGATAGTACGCGCTCGCAAGTGTGACGACAATAGCAACGATCCACAGCCAGACCGATTTCACCATTTGGGAAACTCCGAACCGTGTGTGAGGATGAACAGGGAACGACGTGAGGGTACGAGCTGCCGCTCAGGAGCGGCTGAGTTTGCCTTCGACCGTGGCCAGCAGAAGCTCCAGCGTGAACGGCTTCGTCAGGTACCCGTCGATGCCCAGCCGCATGCCGGCACGGACAACGAACTCATCGCTGATGCCGCTCATGAGCAGGAACGGAATCCTGTCGAAGCGCGGGTCGCCGCGAACCTGCTTGTAGAATTCAAATCCCCCCTGTCCCGGCGGGGGGAACATGATATCCGAGAGGATGAGGGCGGGGACATGGCCCTCCAGAATCATCATCGCTTCTTCAACGCTCTCGGCGGTGATGACATCATAGTTGTGCTTCTTCAAGCGGGCCGCGAGGGAAAGGAGGAAGGTCTTCTCATCGTCCACGATCAGGATCGTGCTGCGGGACGCAACGTTCTGCTTCGCCCAGAGGATCTTCGCCTCGGCACTCATGTGCTCTTCCATGGAGATGCCGAAACGCTGGCGCATCAGTTCGAGCACCCGTTGTTCGTTCTCGCTCAGGACCCCGTCGCGCAGCGCGATCCGCAGTCCCTCGACGTATGCGTCGATCTTGATCTCTTTTTCCAGCTGATCGTGTTCTTCGTCCGTAATGCCGAAGACATCCCGCACACGCTTCAGCTCGGTCTTCTCACTCTCCTTCAACACGCCGTCGAACCACATTTCCTTCAGCATTTCACGGTACATCGTGAGCCGGCCTTTTTCGTCGGACACCGGTGTTGAAGGCCGTGGCGGCCGCATTGGCGCAGCGGACGGCGGGGAAGGTGCAGCAGCGCCCGCCGCAGGCCCTTCCTGCATCAGCATCTCGAGGCGTTCCGAGTACGCCTGCGCGTAGTAGTTGGTGGGATCCAGGGCAAAGACCTTGGCGACCTGATCCAGGGCCCCTTTGTACTGCCGCTGTTCAATCAACGCGTCGGCGGCCTTCAGCAGCTGCGTGATCATTTCCAGTCGGCGTTCGATATCGGCCGTTTCCGTCGCGGCCCGAACGTCCGCTTGGTCCTTCATCTTCCTCTGCTGGGCACGGATCCGTTCCTGGAACGAGCGTGCATAGAGGTGCTTTGGATCCATCTGCAGGACGTATTGGAGTTCCAGCATCGCGTCCTCGTAGCGGCCCTCACGCGCATAGCCGTCGGCCATTCTCAGATGCCGGGCGATCTTTTCCCTGGAGGCGGCTTTTGCAGGATCTTCTTTCTTTCCCGACATGGTCAAATCCCAATCGAATGCGTCGCTACGGCATCCCCTCCAGGATCACGCTTGCGGATCATCGGCGGTGCACTGACAGGCTCAATCTAACCCTTCAGCCGGCGAAAATCAATCGAGGAGTGCCAGAGTCTTCACGCGGTGACCCACCGCCCCGGAATCTTCGTCCCGCATCGTCCGCACGTTCCCTCATGGAGCCTGTTCGACACGACGCGGAAACCGTGCCGTTCGATCAGGAGCTCGCGGCACGACGGGCAATAGGTGTTTTCGTACTTCCCCGTCTCGCCCGGCCGGTTGCCCGCATAGACGTACCGCAACCCTTCGCCGTACCCGATTTCCGCTGCATGGATCAGCTGCCGGGCGGTGGTGTTGGGAGGATCGGACATGCGGTAGTCGCCGTGAAACGCCGTTACATGCCAGGGAAGATCCGGGGAGACGGAAACCAGAAACCGTGCGATATCGGTCAGTTCTTCGTCGGAGTCATTGAATCCCGGCACCACCAGCGTCACCACTTCCACCCAGAATCCTCTCTCCCACGCGCTTCTGATCGTGTCCAGCACGTT
>CAYXMK010000237.1:0-4094 GCA_964465905.1 uncultured Ignavibacteriaceae bacterium
GGCATTCAGACCGAGCACTTTCATGCATCCCAGCGCATCGGCAACAGCGTTCTGTTCCCGCTCCGTCCGCGCACGCGCGAACAACTCTGCTGCGTTGAACACCGTCGTATAGCAGAAGGCCACCGACAGAAGCCTCCGCATCAGGCTCGCGCTTTCCGCACCCTGCCGAGGCCGACGGATCGTCAAAAAGTCGGCAATGACGTCCGTATCCAGCACGACCTTGGGCGGATTCACGTTCCTTTCCCCGCACGGAACGCAAAGCGGCGCGAGCCGGAGAGTCGACCCTCTGCCAGCAGGCACCGGGCAACGCTGTCCCACTCCTCCATCTGCACACTGCGTATACGTTCGATCTCATCGACGGTTGCGCCGGCCCGTCGCAGTTCTTCACTCATCCGGCGGCTCACAACATGGATGGTCACCATCCCGCCGCCTGTATCCCGCAACTGCCGTCGCACAGCATCGTTCACTCGAAGACTCCCGTCTTCGAGGACTTCCGCTTCGCACACCAGCGCACGATTCACCGCAAGCCCCTCCCGCACGCTCAGAACAGGAGATGCAGAAAACTCGATCCCGAGAGCGACCCGGCGGTGACGCCGAAGTACTCCGCAACAGTCTTTGCCGCATCGGCGAAGGAGGACCGCAGACCGAGATCCACATCGCTGGCACCGTTCGTACTCAAACAGAGAAGCGGAACATACTCCCGAGTATGATCCGTACTCCTGTCGGCGGGATCATTGCCGTGGTCGGCCGTCACGATGAGCAGATCCCCGTTCCTCAGACACCCGATGATGCGCGGCAGGGACGCGTCGAATGCCGCAAGTTCCCGCGCCATGCCGTGCGGATCCTGCCGGTGACCGTAGAGCATGTCGAAGTCCACGAGATTGGCAAAGAGCAATCCGTTCTGCATCTCCTTCCCCGCGGCAATGATCGTCTCAATACCTTCGGCATTCGTCGCCGTATGGAGCTTCCGCCTCAGTCCCCGGCCCGAGAAAAGATCATCCACCTTTCCGACGCTGACCGTCTCGATTCCGCGTTCCAGCAGGAGATCCAGGAGGGTCGGTCGGTCCGGCTCGACACCGAAGTCCTTCCGACCCGACGTTCGAACGAAGGCGCCGGAGGTACCACGGAACGGCCGGGCAATAACCCTCCCGACGCGATGCTGTCCAACCATGACCTTCTCCCGCGTGCGGCGGCACATCTCATAGAGCTGTTCCAGCGGCAGGACCTCTTCGTGCGCAGCGATCTGGAACACTGAGTCCCCCGACGTATACACAATCGGGTAGCCGGTGCGAAGATGTTCATCCCCCAGCTCGGCGATGATCTCCGTGCCAGAGGCGGGCTTGTTGCCGAGCACTCCGCGTGCCCCCGTGACCTCCATGAAGCGCGAGAGCACCTCGCCTGGAAATCCGTGCGGATAGAGGGGGAAGGGGCGGGGCGTCACGATTCCCGCCAGCTCCCAGTGCCCTGTCGTGCTGTCCTTTCCGCTCGACTGTTCGGCCATGATCCCGAAACACCCATCCGCCGGGGAGACGGCAGGCACTCCGGGCACCGAGGCAATTCGTCCCAGACCCAGCCGTGCAAGATTCGGGAGCGCGAGGCCCCCGACGGCTTCCGCCGTATGCAGAAGCGTATGAGCCCCTTCATCCCCGTAGGCAGCAGCATCGGGTTGCGCCCCGACGCCGACGCCGTCGAGGACGATCAGTATGACTTTCCCTGACGGCAACGGTGATTCCGTGATGGATCGGAGGGGGGATGATCCCGCTCAGGCGTAGTACTGCTTCTCGTTGCACTTGCAGATCTGGACGCGCTGCCGGCTGAAGCGATAGGAGCCATGCGCGGATCGTACAGACTGCACAACGAGCGTCGGGATCTTGATGGTTCCGCAGACGGGGCATTTCACCCCCTTTTCCTGCGTTGCTTTGCGGGCCTTCTCAGCGAAATCCTGCGTCTTTGCCATGTGCCTCTTCCGTTGCGGTTCGTTCTCGAAAACGTATTAGAATTCTCTCAGACTCAAAGCCTCGGGCATTCAGTACACGCGCACCATGTTCCCGCCGGCATCGATCGCCTTGCCGAGCACATGATTGGCGTTTTCCATCAATTCGACGTCCGTTCTGTTGTCGACGGCGCTGCATACACCGGCACTGACCGTCACCGAGAAGCTTCGCTGATCGATGTTGATGACGTTGCTGGCGATGTTCTTCCGCACCTTCTCCGCCCACAGGTATGCTTCATTCGACGTCGTATTGATCAGCAGCACAGCGAACCGGTTGAAATCGAACCGTCCGACGAGATCGTACGGACGAACAAAGGACTTCACCATCCGTCCGACGTTCTGCAGGATGAAATCGAATCCGTCCTTCCCGTACCGGTTCACCTGCTCATCGACGTTGTCAATGGAGAGCATCACGACGGTGATGTCGGTTCCGTAGTCCTTCGCGCGGTGCACCTCCTCGTGCAGCCGTTCAATGAAGTACCGCCGGTTCGCCACACCCGTGGTTTCATCCAGCAAGACGTAGTTGTCCACGACGTCGCCGAGCGCATAGATCTCCAATCCGGAGGAGACGGTATCCACCAGCTGCTGGATCGTCCGCACATCTCCTTCCGTGTACGACCGGACGTCGCGGCTCTCGACAACGAGCGCGCCGTAGCACCGCGAGATGGAATTGATGGGAAGCACCGTGAGGGATCCCCTGGATTCCACCCGCTCCGCAGCAAAGAACCGGGGCACCTGCAGGGATGCAGTGGTATCGAGGATTCTCGGAATTCCCGTCTGAATGGCCTCGCCGACGAGCCCGCCGTGCGGATCCACTTCCTGTCCCTCCGTCACGTACGGATCGCTTCCGCGGTTCATGACAACGCGGATGATCCAGGCATTCCTCTGTTCGTCGAAGAGCACGACGGCGATATGATCCCACGAGACCAGGCGCGCCGTCTCCTCCGCCAGCACCCTCGCCATGGCCTGCGGCTGGAACTCCGACCTCATCTGATCGCGCAATCGAGTGATCGAGCGCAGCACCTCCGAATCCAGCAGCAGATCATACTTGCCGGTATAGCTCCGGATGAGCGCCGACAGGACCTTGGCAAACTGGCCCAGGAGGACCACCATTTCAGGCCCGAAGACATCCTCGGCCAGCGTATCCAGCCACAGCACTGCTACCGGCTCCAGCCTCCCCTCGTTCCGCCCCGGATAGAAGATGGGAACCGCCGCAAACGATCGGACAGGTTCGACGTTCTGGTAGTATCCCAAAGATTCCTGCTGACCGGCCGGATTCACGCTGTTCACGATGCGTGGCTCCCCCGAGCCGGCGACCTGGCTTACGAGATCAAGGCCCAGCTCCCGCCGCCGATGAGATGTGAACTGCACGCTGTCCGTGACGTGTCCCTCGAGCACCATCTGCCGTTTCTCGCGATTTACCCAGGAGAACGCCACAGTGTGCGCAAAAAAGACTTCCTTGATGAGGACGAGGGTCTTCTGAAGGAGGTACCGGAACTCCGACTTCGGTCCCTCTTCCTTGGCGAACGCTTCCTCCTCCAGGTCGCAGAAATCTGAAAGTTTGAAGACGTACTCCGTGGGCTCCTTCGGACCCAACGGTGCATCAGCAGCCACGTCGGTCGGCACACCCGCAACCGCGCCTGCCGTCGCCGAACGACGCGCCGGACCCTCAGCCACCGCTTCAGCTTCCGCTACATCCGCGCGGCGCAGGGAGACGAGCACGTAGGCAAAGGCCGAGACGGAGGCGGCAAAGGCGACGAGCTTGGGTATCGCTCCGCCGACTGCCACGCCGACAAAAAACAGAATGACGCCCGTCAGCATAATCAGTTCCTGCATCAACGTCAAACGGTTCATCCAGGAACGGAGTATGCTTGCTCGGCGGGCGTCCTTTATCAGCAAGGGGTTTTCTATCGATGCCCTCAAGATACATTCAATTTACCCCTTTGCGAAAACAAAGTCAAGGTAAACGACGCCACGCACACCCTCATCCTCCCCCCCTCCATCCTTTCTCGACCGTGCCCGACCGCGCGAGAATGCCCGCGCATTGCTTGCGCGTCATGGCATTTTTCCCTACTTTGGAGCGAATTCCCGGAGATTTGAC
>CAYXMK010000238.1:0-4078 GCA_964465905.1 uncultured Ignavibacteriaceae bacterium
ACCGAGCCCGAGCCGGTACAGCTCTGCTCGTACGCCCACATCCTCCACCCCCCAGCCGGATCTCCCCCCCCCGCGAAGCCAGCAGTCAGGGCTCAAGCTCTTCGTGCGCGGGCTTCTCCGGTTCAGGCAGTTTTACGGGCGGAGGGTTATAGCCGACGACCGAGCCGCGGCGGACGCGGGCAAGGTAGGGTGACAGCGTTGTGCCGGGGAGCGTGCGCACCTCGTCTTCGATCAGGATCGGTCCGATCCCCGTACCGGCGCCGATCGTGCAGTTCTTCCCGATCTCGATCAGCCCATAGCGGAATCTCCCGCTCCCCTCATACGCGTGCACGGTGAGACGCGAATAAGCTCCGATGAGCGTATTGTCCCCGATGAAGATCAGCTCCGGCCGGAAGTGATCCAGCCACGCCAGCTGCATGATTTCCACGTTCCTGCCGATATGTGCCCCCATGAGCCGGTAGAGGCGGTTCTTCAGCGGCGTCCCCTTCATCACGAACGAGACTGCCACAAGGAGCATAACGAGGACCCGTCTTCCGACGGAGAGATTGACCGATCTCCAGTTGATGGCGTTCTTCTCTTCCGGAGCACCCAGACCGGAAAAGGTGTAGTGGCGACCCACCGGCGTCAGGAAAGCCGAGAGAGCGGCTGCGCCCTCCGGGGAATCCGGATCCAGCGTCTCCAGATCGATCGCTTTGCCCCGGGCAGTCTTGCTGATGTAGATCGTGCGCTTCCTGCGACGAGCGAGCCGCAGCGCGCGCCGGATCATGTCGGTCGTGACTTCGCGCATGACGCTTTCAGGATTCACCGCTTCTGCGGGCTTCATGATTGCCTCGTCGAGATCTCAGGCCGATTCGGCCAGGAGGGCGTCCAGGTCCGCCACCTTCAGGTGCACATGCCCGATGTCGACCGGGCATCGATGACCCTCATGCTCACCGGCACGGTCACAGGCATCCCCATTCCTCGATCCACCCGGACTCCTGTGAATGTAGAGAATTCTCGCCACAATTCCACGGTGGCTCTGACCGTCCGCTGTTCGCTGGCCGCAGTCCTGATGCGGTCAGAACGAAACTTCGGAGAAGATCGCGCTTCCACGTGTCGCGAATTCTGCGTATCTTAATATGTTTCACCGAAAAATCGCAAAGGCCGCCGGATATGCAGATTGGCATTGTCGGACTCCCGCTTGCGGGCAAGTCCACGCTCTTTCAGACGATCACACGAACCCATCTCCATCCTTCCGCACTGACGAAGGCGGAGCCTCACTATGCTGTCGTCAGGGTCCCCGACCCGCGCGTCGACCGGCTCTCGACATTCTTCGCTCCTCAGAAGGTGACGTACACGACGATTGATCTCGTGGACGTTATTGGTCTGAAGAAGGGAGAAACGGGGAGCACGCAGTTCACCACCAACTTCCTTTCGAACGTCCGCACGAACGATGCTCTGGTGCAGGTCGTCCGCGCCTTCGACGATGAGACCGTCCCCCATCCCGATGGAAGCATTGATCCCCTGAGAGACATTGCGGCCATCGAGACGGAGTTCATCCTCTCGGATCTCTCCGTGCTTGAGACCCGGATCGAGAGAATTCAGAAGCAACTTCAGAAATCGCAGGACGACAGTCTCAAGAAGGAACTGCCGGTCCTTCAGAAGTGTCAGCGGGCGCTGGAAGAGGAGAAGGCGCTGCGGGACGTCGTTTTCACGAAAGAGGAAGCACAGATCCTGAGGACCTACCAGCTCCTGTCGGCGAAACCGATGCTGATTGCCCTCAACTTCGGAGAATCCCAGCGAACCACGGTGGAGGAGACCCTCCTCCGCGTCACCGAGAAATATGCGGGACCGAATACGGGAGTGCTGTCGTTCTTCGGCAAGATTGAAATGGAGCTTTCCGAGCTGCCGGAGGAAGAGGCGGCCGCGTTCATGGAAGAGTTCGGCATCAAGGAGTCCGCTCTCACCAGTCTCATCCGGGAAGCGTATGCTCTTCTCGGACTCCATTCCTTCTTCACAGTGGGAGAAGACGAGTGCCGCGCATGGACAATCAGGCGGGGCATGACGGCGCGCGAAGCGGCCGGGGCGATCCACTCAGACCTCTCTGAACGATTCATCCGCGCTGAGGTCGTTCACTACGATCACTTCGTCGCGAGCGGAGGATCCTTTGCCCGGACGAAGGAAGCCGGCCAATGGCGTCTGGAAGGGAAAGAATACGAAGTGAAGGACGGCGATATCCTCTCCATCCGACACAGCTGACGACCTCAATTTCCCCTCAACCATCCCAAGCGCTCCCAGGATCTCCTTCCGTCGGGAGCGCAACTGCATCCGGCGACGTACTTCCCTCTCCCGTCCCCTCTCTGCCATACCTGCCTTCATTCGCGCTGAACACCGCGCTCCCGCGGGGCATCAGGAGTTGACTCTGCCCGAAAGATTTGGAATATTAGCCGCGGCTTCAACCTGGCATTCGACCGGAGCACGCATGAGACGCAACTTCATCCTTCCATCAACGCGCGCCTTCCTGCGCGAGGCAAGGAGTCTTCCGCACTATTCGCTCTTCGATCTCGTTCACGGCTACGTCTATGGCCGGTGGCCCTTCTTCTACATTTCCGTTGCCACGGGGGAACACCCTCTTGCCCGCGTTCTCCTGCCGATCTACGAAGCGCTGAGTCGGCTGCTGCAGCGGCTGCCGGAACGATGGTTCGGACGCAACGGCAGTCCGCGCCCGACGTTCGCCGACGGTTACCACGGCAAAGTGGTCCCCCTGCAAGAAGCGCGCAAGCTCGTCACCGTGAACCGCGACGTGACCCTTCCGGAGCTGGAGCACGTGATTCCGTACGCCCTGGCACGGGATATCGTTCTGAAGAATCCCGATCACATCGTCGTTCTGCAGTGCCCCTGCCGCACCGCACGGAAATCACCGTGCCGGCCGCTCGATGTCTGCCTGATCGTGGGCGAACCGTTCGCGAGTTTCATTCTGGAGCACCAGCCCGGCCGGTCCCGAAAGATCACGTCTGCCGAGGCGGTGGAGATCCTGCAACAGGAAGACGCACGCGGCCACGTGCACCACGCCTTCTTCAAAGACGCTATGCTGGGGAGGTTCTACGCGATCTGCAACTGCTGTAAGTGCTGCTGCGGTGCAATGCAGGCCCACCAGCACGGCACGCCCATGCTTGCCTCTTCCGGTTTCGTCGCGAGGGTGGACCATACCCTGTGTGTGGCGTGCGGCACCTGTGCCAAGTACTGCCAGTTCGAAGCCGTTCAGATCGTCAACGGCGTCAAGGTGATCGACGAGGCGAAGTGCATGGGGTGCGGTATTTGCGTGGACAAATGCACCCAGCACGCTCTTTCCCTCGTCCGTGATCCTTCGCGGGGCGTACCGCTGCAGCTCGAGGAGCTGCTGAAGGCAAACTGACACTCAAGCCGACATCACATCCACGACTCTCCATGAGGACTTCACCGTGACTATCCGCAGATCTCTCTCCGTCGTCGGAGTCGTTGTTCTCACGGCACTCCTTCCACTTCCAGCGCTCTCCCAAACCTCCCCTCCTCCCGATCTCGATCGTCTGGTGGAAAAGGTGATGAAGACGTTCGAAGTACCGGGCATCGGACTGACCATCGTGAAGGACGGGAAGGTTGTCGTCGCCAGAGGATATGGGGTGAAGAAGATGGGAGAACCCGATCCGGCGGACGGGCGCACGCTCTTCGGCATCGCCTCCAACACGAAGGCCTTCACCGCCACGGCGCTTGCGCTCCTGGTTGAAGAAGGGAAGATCGAGTGGGACGCGCCCGTCATCGACTACCTCCCGTGGTTTCAGATGTCCGATCCGTACGTGACGCGGGAGATGACGGTGCGTGATCTGCTCGTGCATCGGAGCGGACTCGGCCTCGGGGCCGGTGATCTGCTCTGGTGGCCTCCGTCAACGTATGACCGCAAAGAGATCACGCGCAGACTGCGCTTCATCCCGCTTGCCACAAGCTTCCGGAGCGCCTACGCGTACGACAACGTCCTCTACACGGTTGCCGGAGAAGTCATCGAGGCGGTCAGCGGGCAGACATGGGAGGAATTCGTCGAGAACCGCATTCTGAGGAAGGTGGG
>CAYXMK010000239.1:0-4061 GCA_964465905.1 uncultured Ignavibacteriaceae bacterium
AAGTGTCCGAACTGCAGCGAATGGAACACCTTCGTCGAGGAAGCCGTTACGCCGCTGAAACTGTCCCGGAAGCCGGCAGGAACGGCGTCGCGCCTTGAGCCGGTGTCGATGGAGGAGGTCGGACGGGAAGACGTCGTGCGGGTGCGGACGCGCATCGACGAGTTCGACCGAGTCCTGGGGGGCGGACTCGTGCCTGGATCTCTGGTGCTGCTCGGCGGCGATCCCGGCATCGGCAAATCCACGCTGATGATGCAGATAGCGCTACAGCTCAAGGAGCAGATCGTTCTCTATGTCACGGGGGAAGAGTCGGTTCGGCAGATCAAGCTGCGCGCCGAGCGCCTTGCGGCTCCTTCCACGAAACACATTCTCCTGCTGGCCGAGACGAATCTTGATCTGATCCTCGACGTGATCGAGCGGGGGACGCCCGATCTCATCATCGTGGATTCCATCCAGACGATGTACCGGCCCGGCCTGGAGAGCGCACCCGGAAGTGTGAGTCAGGTGCGGGAGTCCACGGCCCTGCTCCTGCGGCTGGCGAAGACGCGCGGCATTCCGATCTTCGTGATCGGGCATGTGACGAAGGAGGGCTCGATTGCGGGTCCGCGGGTGATCGAGCACATGGTGGACACCGTGCTCCAGTTCGAAGGGGAAGCCCACTATGCCTATCGCATTCTGCGGGCGCTGAAGAACAGGTTCGGCTCCACGAACGAGATCGGCATCTTCGAGATGCACGACAACGGGTTGCGGGAAGTCAAGAACCCTTCGGAGGCGTTTCTCTCTGAGCGGCGGTACGGAGCGTCGGGCTCTACTGTCGTCGCGAGCATCGAGGGCTCGCGTCCCATCCTGATCGAAGTGCAGGCGCTTGTGACGCCCACGAGCTACGGCATGCCGCAGCGGAACACCACCGGCTTCGACTACCGGCGTCTGGCTCTGTTGCTGGCGGTGCTGGAGAAGCGCGTGGGGCTGCAGCTCGGCAGTCAGGATGTGTTCGTCAATATCGCCGGCGGTGTGAAGATCGATGAGCCGGCGGTGGATCTGGGTATTGCCACGTCGATCACCTCCAGTCTGCGCGACGTGCCGGTCGATTCCTCGTCCGTGGCGGTGGGAGAGATCGGTCTCGGCGGAGAAATCCGCACCATCGGCAACATCGAGAAGCGGATCCAGGAAGCGGCGAAGCTCGGATTCCAACAAATCGTGGTTCCCTCCAGCAACATCAAGGGGATCAAGCAGACAGCAGACATCAAGGTCGTCGGCGTGGATCGGATCGAGAGGGCCATCGAAGAGCTTCTCGGTTGATGACCGGTCCACACGAAGCAGCGGCACTCTCCATCCATCCTCTTCTCTATGAGCAAACTCGTTCTTGCCACCAACAACAGACACAAGATCCGCGAACTGCAGGAACTGCTGAACGGCATGCCGGTGGAGGTGCTGACGCTGGCGGACGTTCATCTTCCGGAACCGTTGCGTGAGGATGGCCTCACATTCCGCGACAACGCCCTGCAGAAGGCGCGGGAAGTTCACCGACTGACGGGACTTCCGGCGCTGGGAGATGATTCCGGGCTGGAGGTCTTCTACCTCAACGGCCGGCCGGGTGTGTTCTCCTCCCGCTATGCCGGTCCGGGCGCGACGGATGAGAAGAACAACGAGAAACTCCTCGCGGAGATGCGCGGCGTTGCTCCGCGACGGCGGCGGGCGCAGTTCCGTGCCGTTGTCGCTCTGGTCGGAAACGGCTACGAAGAGGTTACCGAGGGAATCTGCCCGGGGGTGCTGGCGGAATCCCCGCGGGGAACGAACGGATTCGGCTACGATCCCATCTTCATTCCTGACGGTTATCGCAAGACCTATGCAGAGCTGGCGGCGGAAGAGAAGAACCGCATCAGTCACCGTGCACGGGCGCTGGAGCAGATGAAGGATCTGCTCCGGCGGCGGCTGGGAGTGTGAGGCGCGGTTCCGGCTGCGGCTGTTCTGCTCTTCCGGTTGCCCGAAGGTCCCTGAAGGAGCCGTTGATCGTCAGAAGAGCGCTCTTTTATCCGGTTCCGCATTGCATCCGCGGTTCGTTCTGGCTACATTCTTGAGCTTCCTTTTCCATCCCCACTCACTATCCGAAGAGGTTCACCATGTTCAACAGGCGGTCTCTCCATTTGCTGGTGATGGTGGCTCTGGCGGTGGCGGTACTGGGCGGATGTACGACGACCCAGCAGGCGGTTCAGCCCTCCGCCGGATCCTTCAAGAGTCTGGAGAACGTCAAGGCCGGGCCGTTTGACACCGGCAGGATGTGGACGTTCGACTTTCCCCCCGTGGATCACTTCCAGAGGGCGTACGGCTTCAGTCCCGGTCCTGAATGGTTCGAGAAAGCGCGCCTTTCCGCCCTCCGGCTTCCCGGCTGCACGGCGTCGTTCGTCTCCGAGGACGGCCTCGTGATGACGAATCATCACTGTGCGCGCGGAGCGCTGGAACGGACCAACAAGGAGGGGGAAGATCTGCCGAACGCCGGCTTCTTCGCCGTTTCCCTGGCGGACGAGCGGAGAGTCCCCAACTATTTTGCCGACCAGCTGGTATTGATCGAGGACGTGACAGAAGAAGTGCAGAAGGCATTTGCGGCGGGAGCAACCGACGAAGAAAAGGTTGCCAGTCGGAACAAGGCGATCACGGAGATCCAGAACCGGTATAACGAAAAGACCGGACTGGTCTGCACGGTGTACACGTTCTTCAACGGCGGCAAGTACTCTCTCTACGGCTTCAAGCGCTACAACGATGTCCGTCTGGTCTTTGCCCCGGAGGAAGCCGTTGCCTTCTATGGAGGCGACCCGGACAATTTCACGTATCCGCGGTACGACATGGATGTGACATTCTACAGGATTTATGGGGAAGACGGCAAGCCGCTGAAGACGAAGCAGTTCTTCAAGTGGAGTGCCGGAGGTGCAAAGGAGGGGGATCCGGTGTTTGTCATCGGCAATCCGGGACGCACCACCCGCCTGAACACGGTTGCACAGCTGGAATTTGCGCGCGACTACGGCTACCGGGCCATGCTGGAAGGGCTGAAGAAGATGGAGTCGTTCGTTACCGCCTACGTTGCAGCGCATCCGGAGAAGAAGGGCAAGTATCAAAACCAGTTGTTCGGTCTCGGCAACTCGCGCAAAGTGGTGAACGGAATGGTTGAGGGCCTGCACAATCCGGTGATTCTGGCCAAGAAGCGGGATTTCGAGCGCACGCTGCAGGACGCTGTGATGAAGCGTTCGGATCTGAAGGCAAAGTACGGAACCATCTGGTCCGATATTGAAGTATGTCAGAGACAGAAGGCAGAGATCTTCCCGATGTACAGTGCCTTCCAGTTCTCCGGACTCGGGAAGTCCTCCACCATGACCCTCGCCTACAATCTCGTGCGCTTTGCCGGCACGGTGTCCAAGCCGGAAGCCGAGCGTCCGAAGGAGATGCAGGGGGAGGGCCTCGAAAAGGCAAAAGCGCGGCTGGCGGGGACCTCCATTGAGCGCGAGCTGGACGAGCAGATCCTGGCATCGCAGCTGGAGTCGATGAAGACCGCCTTCGGCGGTGCCAACGCCGAGTTCAACGCCCTGCTGGGTAGCGACGCCCCGACTGCTGCTGCGAAGAGACTCATGAACAGCACCGTTCTCACGGATCCCGAGAAGGTGAAGGGATTGCTGGAGAACGCTCCATCGGCGATTCTCTCGTCGGGCGATCCATTCCTCTCCTTTGTCGTGAAGACGGAACAGCGCGCTGATCAGATTCGGAAAGAGTACGCCGACATCCAGGCGCGGGAGCAGGCGAAGGTGCAGCTGCTGGGTCTGGTGGTCTTCGATGTGTACGGCACGTCCATCCCCCCTGACGCGACCTTCTCACTCCGTATTGCCGACGGTGTGGTGAAGGGGTACGACTATAATGGAACCATTGCGCCGCCGCACACGACATTCTACGGAATGTACGACCGGTACTATTCGTTCGGCAAGAAGAGCCCGTGGCTGCTCCCCGAACGCTGGCTGAAGCCCGGTCCGGGATTCGAAATGAGCACGCCGCTGAACTTCGTTTCCACGAATGACATCATC
>CAYXMK010000240.1:0-4051 GCA_964465905.1 uncultured Ignavibacteriaceae bacterium
GTAACTTTGATGTTAGAAAAGGGTCAGAACAAGTCTTTGTCTTGGAGGATTCATGGCAGGTCAAACCCCCACAGGTCGCAGCAAAGTCAGCATCTGGCTGCAGGCGATCCGCCCATTTGCCTTCACGGCTTCCATCACGCCGGTGATTGTCGGTGCGGTGCTGGCCCTCTCCTTTCCGGGCGAGGTTGAGTGGATGCTGTTTCCCCTCGTTGTCATCTGCTCGATGCTCTTTCATGCCGGGACCAACGTGGTCAGCGAGTACTACGATTTCAAACACGGGGTGGATCGGGCCGATACGTACGGATCCAGCAAGGTGCTCGTCGACGGGTTACTCACGCCCCGTGAAGTCATCGTGGGAGGAATCATCCTCTTCGTCGTCGGCTTCGCGCTCGGATTGATCCTCGTTGCCTTCCGCGGTGCTCCCATTTTCTGGCTCGGTGTCATTGGCATGCTGGGGGGGTTCTTCTACACCGGCAAACCCATCGGCTACAAGTACATTGCGTTGGGGGATTTTCTGGTCTTCACGCTGATGGGTCCTCTCATGGTGATCGGTTCCTACTTTGTGCTGACGGGGGACTACAACTCCACGGTTCTGTTCGTTTCCCTCCCCGTCGGGTTTCTCGTTGCTGCCATTCTCCATTCCAATAATCTTCGCGATATCGTGCACGACGCCGAGGCGAACGCACGCACGGTGGCAAACCTTATCGGCCTGCGGGCGGCCAAGGTGGAGTACTATTTGCTGATCGGAGGTGCCTACTTGAGCGTGATTGTCATGGTGCTGACGGGGGTGCTGGACTTCTGGGTTCTCCTTGTGTTCCTGAGTCTCCCTCCCGCCGTGAAGAATGTCAAAGCCATCAGCGGGGCCCGGCTCGACAACGTTGCGGCCATTGCCATGATCGACGTCCAGACCGCTCAGCACCACTTTCTGTTCGGCCTGCTCCTGACCGTGGGGATCACCCTCTCAGCCGTCGTGTGACATGAAGCAGGTCCTTCTCGGCTTCACGCTTGGGGCCATCTTCTGGTTTGTGATGTTCTCTCCGTGGACCGCCTCCTCGGTCAACTTCTGGCTGGCCATGACCGCGGCGAGCGGCGCGCTGGCCGGCTACGGACTGTGGTATGGCCGTCCGGAACGGAAGGAGGTCTACCGCTTCTCCCCGAAGTGGATCGGTATCGGTATCAGTTCCGCTGTACTTCTGTATTTCGTCTTTCTTCTTGGCGACAAGCTCTCCGCTCTCTTCTTTGAATTTGCGACACCTCAAATCGTCGGCATCTACAGCACAAAATCTCAGGCCTCGCCGTTCCTGATCGGTGCACTCCTGCTCCTGTGGATCGGACCGGCGGAGGAGATCTTCTGGCGGGGCTTCGCGCAGCATAAGCTCCAGCAGAGGTTCGGCGGGTGGAAGGGGTATCTGATCACGAGCGGAGTCTATGCGTTCGTCCACATCTGGGCGTTCAATTTCATGCTCTTCATGGCTGCGCTGGTCTGCGGCCTCTTCTGGGGCTGGATGTACCTGCGATACAAGTCGGTCTGGCCCGCACTGATTTCTCACGCCCTCTGGGATCTGGCTATCTTCGTTCTCTTCCCTATCCGCTGAGTCCTGTCCATTGTCCGCTCGGAGACACTATGAAAGCCGTTGCGCTTGTTGAACACGGTGGTCCAGAGAAGCTCGTCTATCGAACAGATTTTCCCGATCCAGTCATCGCGCCGGATGAAGTGCTTGTGAAAGTCGGCGCGACGAGCGTCAACCGCGTTGACCTTGTCGCGAGGGTTGGATATCCGGGCCTTTCACTCTCGCTTCCGCACATCCTGGGTGGAGATATTGCCGGTACCGTGGCGGGGACCGGGTCCGGCGTCAAAGGCTTCTCGCAGGGGGATCGCGTCGTTGCCTGGCCGCTCATTGCCTGTGGCACATGTCCGCTGTGCAGGGAAGGGAAAGAGAATCTCTGCCTGAACTGGAAGTACTTCGGTCTGCATCGGCATGGCGGCTATGCCGAGTACGTCGCCGTGCCAGCAGCCAGCCTTCTTCCTCTTCCGCCTTCCGTTTCTTTTGAAGAGGCTACGGCACTCGGTGTGGCGGGTCTGACGGCCTACCATGCGTTAACCTCCGTGGGGGAGTTGCGCAGGGGCGAGACCTTCATGATCTGGGGCGGTTCCGGCGGCGTCGGGACTATTGCGGTGCAGCTGGCGAAGCAGATGGGGGCTACCGTCATCACGACGGTCGGCAGGGAAGAGAAGAAGGAGGCACTCCGGCAGCTGGGGGCCGATCATGTCTTCAACCATAACCGGGACGACGTTGCCGCCGAAGTGCGGAAGATTGCACCGGTCGGCGTTGATCTCATCCTTGACTACGTCGGACCAGCCACGTTTCAGAAGAGTTTCGACCTCCTGAAGAAAGGGGGAAGAATGCTCCTCTGCGGCATCCTGACGGGTCGGGAAACCAATTTCAGCATTCACCAGACGTACCTCCGTCATCTCAGCGTGAAGGGGTTGTACCTCGGAACGAAAGAGGAGATGAAAAACCTCATCGCGCTGACGGCCGCGGGAGGGATCAAGCCGCTGATCAGTGCAACCCTTCCGTTGGCGGAGGCCTCGCGGGCACATGAGATGATGGCCAAAGGGGAACAGCTCGGTAAGCTGGTCCTGAAGCCGCAGTAGTGCGGGTTGTACCTCCTGTTGCCTCGGTGGGAGGGGGCTTGTGAGGGCGTTCCGTAGGGGACGATCGAAAAGTAGGCTATTCGGGCCGCGAAGCGCAAGGTATTCGCGATTTGAGAGCCGTTTCTGTGAGGCCGATCACGTTCTTCACCGCTTACTCGAGCGTTTCACTTGACAATAATCCTGCAGGGTCGTAGGTTAATATCACAACTGACGCCGGGAATTCTCTCACTTATCAATCTCAGGAGGTGCGTGATGAAACGCATCGTGGCAGTACTCGTGGCTCTTGCGATTCCACTCGTTCTCGTCGCCCAGCAGACGCAGACGAAACAGGTCGAGAAAAAGCAGGAGCAGGTGCAAACCAAGGAGCAACAGGCCCAGAAGATGATGGAGAAGGGAAAGACGGAGCAGGCCGAGAAGAAGATGGAGCAAGCGGAGAAGAAGGGCGAGCAGCTGGAAAAGGCCCGTGAACGTGCTGAGAAGGGTGAGGGGGTGGACGAAGGTGTGAAGGAGCGTGTGCGTGAGGAGAAGGCCGCGAAGGACGCTGAAAAGGCCATGAAGAAGGAGCAGAAGGCGGCCAAGAAGGAGGCAAAAGCTTCCGCGAAGGATGCCAAGAAAGAGGCAAAGAAGGCCGCAAAGGGGAAGAACTAGCGCCCGTTCCAACTCTGGGACAGGGGTCTCTGCCGTCAAGCGGAGGCCCCTTTTTCATTCTGACCTTCAAGGAGATTGACCATCATGAGTTACGGCAAGTTCACCCTTGTCTTCGCGCTGCTGTTTCTGACGACAGGTGCCGGTGTATCGATCGCTCAGGATGAAGAGGACGATCCAGTATGGTCGGCGGCGGCGGGGGCGCGATACTTGAGCCGCTACACCTCCTACGGCGTCGATCTGGGGAACGATCTCTCGGCAGCAGGATACTCGCTCGGTCTCGACCATGCCAGCGGCTTTTCGCTGGGGGTTGGAGCCGTTCAGACGCTCGGCTCAGGCGGGGCGCTCCAGAACTGGTCGCTGAGCGCCGGCTACGACTGGGAGGCAACCAGCTGGTTCACCCTCTCGGCAGAGGTCTCGCATTATGAGTACCAAAGCGATTCCGCCAGCATTCTCGCCCCGCTGAAGAACTCGTTGAGCATCGGTGCAGATGCTGACTTCGGGCCGGTCGGCTTCGGGGTCTCGTACGACACCTACCTCGGCACCAACCCGGCCAGCTACATTTCCCTTACGATCTCTTCCTTTGCCGCGGTCGGTCCATTGACGATCGTTCCTCTGGCGCAGATGACGTTTATGTCGCAGACGATCGAGGACCGGCTCCTGAAGACCAGCAAGAAGACAACGAGCGGGACCGGAGGTGGATCCGGGGAAGGAGGTGGGGGATCGGGGGCCACGACGACGATCACGACG
>CAYXMK010000241.1:0-4042 GCA_964465905.1 uncultured Ignavibacteriaceae bacterium
ATTCGGAGAGCTTGCGTAAACCGGTCCGTTCAATCTGCGCGGCGGTGATAACGGTGCTCGCGTACGTTTTCTGCAGCCGCCGCGGTTGATCGGTGCCGGAGAGGACTTCCACCTCCTCCAGCTCGATCGGCTCCTGATACAGCTCGACCGTGAACGTTACTTGCTCGCTCGGCTTGAGGTTGAGGACATGGATGCGTTTCCGGTAGGCGACGTGGCGGAATTCCAGCACGTAGAGATCCGGGGGGAGGTTCTGGATTTGGAAGTACCCGCTGCTGTCGGTGGCGGCGCCGTACGGCGTGTTGGTCACAACCACGTTGACGATGGAGATGGGCTGGCGGGTCAGCGCATCGATGATCGTGCCGCGGATGAGCGTTGGTGCTTGTGCGGCGGAGTGCGTGAACATCAGGCCTGAGAGAAAGAGCGCCGCACCCGCCGCCATCGCATGGGGAGCGTGCCCACCTTTCGAAAACCTGCACATCCCTCTCTTCCCTCCTGCGCAGCGGGCGTTTCGCCCTGCTGCCCGTTGCATCTTCTCACTGAGGCAGTGACGGCCCGCCATCCGTCGACTCAGATTCCGCTGTCTTGTTGAAGGATCTGTAGATCCAGTAGATGATGCCGACTGTGACGGCGATGGCGGCAGCGGGGACGTACCAAGGGGCAGCAGATTCCACCGAGTAGTCGCTTGCGGCTTGTGCTTCCGCCGGCAACACGTCCGACAGGAGCCGTTCGAACTCGCCCGAATACTCGCTCTTCCTGTCCGACAGGATCTCGGCATTCCGTACATTGATGAACCGCAGGCGCAGCGTGTACAACTTGCCCCGGCGTGTAACACTGCCGTGCATCACTCTTTGCACGCCCAGCACTTTACCGGCGTCGGCGAGGCAGTACGAATAGGTGCATGTCTCGAGATTGAAGTCCGCCTCCACCAGCAGACGGAGCATCTCGTCGTACGGCATGACCTCGAAGCGCCCGGCCGACTGGAGCAGCTCCGTGCAATATTTCGTCAGCGCGACCGTCTCTTCCGGCGAGAGACCCTTCTGCTCGAACGGCAGGACGGCAATCTGCTCGATACCCTCGGAACCGGCGTGGGTCTGCGCCCCTGTGGTCGGAGCACAGAAGCCACCGAGTATTGCTCCGAAGAGGACCGTGACCAGCAGATGAGTTCGAATGCCCATGGTACACCATCAGTACACGGTGGTCGAATCCCGCAACACTCCCTGTGCGGCAACGATGTCGATGTAGTGAATCCCCCGGAGCGGGGTGCTGAGGACCAGCACGGTGTCAATCCCGACGTGCACAGGGGGGTACACGACTGTTGACTTGTACGTCTCCCGCCCCCAGACGCCGATGCGGAACAAGCTGTCGGTGCGGGCAACGTTGATGCGGTCGAACCGGAATGCCGTTGATTCGCCGATGGTGCCCCTCAGGGACACGAGAATCGAATCGTGACCTGACGAATCGGGTACACTGAAGTACTCGATGTAGGCCAGAACGGCCTGGTCGTACTCCTCTTCGTAGCCTGTGACGCGGCCGCATCCCGCCAGCAGGGCATGCGCGAGGAGGAGACTAAGGATTGTCCGATGTACGTTCATGAGAGCAGGAAAAACAAGCCCCGGAGCCGAAGAGCACTCCGGGGTTTGTTCTGATTCTTCAACAGCGCTTACCAGAGCTCGTTCCGCGTGAACATATCCTCACCCGTCGGAACGTTGGGATTCGTGGTCTGTTCGCTCTGGGTGTAGAAGTACCTCAGCGGAATTCCGGCCCGGTAGAGCGGCCTTCCGTCCGTGAAGGCCACACGACGCATGTCGTGGTAGGCCTGCCCCTCGAGGAAGAGCTGGAGGTATTTTTGCTTCAGGATCTCGGTGATGAGATCGGCCGTCGTCGCAAAGTCTCCTGCGACTTTTGCTGTGAGGCCCGCGCCGGTTCTGATCACATTGAGGTCCGTGATGGCTCCCGCTGTATTGGCGGTTCGCGCTTTCGCCTCCGCGCTGATCAGCAGATTCTCTTCGTACGAGATCAGCGGGAACGGCGCATTGTAGGCACGGTATTTCACGAGACCGGCGGCCCGAGTCGTCACGAGTTCATCACCCGTCCCTCCGAGGTCTCCGTAGATATCGTAGCCCACGATGGCGGTTGCTCCGCCGCGTGCGGCGAAGTAGGCGGCCAGTCGCGTATCGCCGGTTTCGCTCTTGAGGAGGTCGACGAAGTACTTGTTCGCCCGGAGGGGTTCGCCGGTCTCCGTCTGAGACCAGTGACCCCAAGGGGAGTACTCCGTCGTGGCAGCGAGCGTCCAGATTCCGTTCACCGTGCCCGTCGTCGCGCTGATGCCTGATGCTGCAGCGGTGGCAGCGGCGGCGTAGTTCAGCGCGTGCAGGTAGTACCGGGCCTTCAGCGAGTTCGTTGCGGCAATCCATCGGGCCTGATGGACGGCGGCTGTCTGAGTGCCGAAGTTCAGATCCCGGGCCTCAGGAGCGGTGCCGGCACTGAAGTGGGCAAGCGCTTCATCCAGGAGTTTCTGGACTTCCGCGTACGCCGCACTCTGCTTCACGAACACGGGCTGGGGGGTGACGGTGTTCCGGGTTTCGATCGGGATGTCACCCCACAGGGCCGCATGCTCGCCCAGCACGAGGGCCTTGTAGAACTTGGCCATACCCAGATACGTGTTCAGCGTGTTGCCGGTGAGTCCGGCCTCCGCGGCGTTATCGATGATATCGTTGGCGAGTTTGACAGCGTAGAAGCCGTTCCGCCACGTATAGTCGATGACGTCACCCGAGCCCCTTGTTACTGCATACGTGTTCCAGGACACTGGCTGTGCTCGCCCCAATCCCGGAGGCGCACACATCTGCCGCGTCCAGATGGAGGTCACGCGCGAGCGATCACCGGAATACCAATCGCCGATGATGGACTGCAGGCCGACGAGAACCGCCTGCTGGCCCACGATCGTTTTGACGTTTGCCGCACTGACGGCATTGGGACTGTTATTGATGTCGACAAGATCCGAGTCGCATCCTGACGTCAAGAAGATGACACTCACCACTGCCAGGAGGCCGACCGTCAAGCTGAGCAATTTCGTCTTCATGGGTCTGTCTCCTAGGTTAGTAGTTGATCGAGATGCCGAATTGGAACGACCGCATCTGAGGAAGGGTGAAGTAGTCGAATCCCCTCCCTTCGGCATTCTGGAAGGTGTTGATCTCGGGATCGTAGCCGCGGTAGTCGGTCCAGGTCTTGAGGTTCCTTCCGGAAGCCGTCAGAACGATGGACTCGATACCGAAGAACGGGACCTTCCTGAATCGGTAGGAGATCGACACATCCCGCAGTTTCACGAACGATCCATCTTCGATCCCGGCTTCAGTGATCTGATAGGCGAAGCCGTTGCCGTAGACGCGATAGTACACCTCGCGCCGCAGTGTATCACCTGGCTGATATGTCCGGCCGCCCGACAGACCGAGGTTCGAAGCCGTGGTCCCTTGATAGAGCACAGGATCGCCCTTCTCATTGAACCAGTATGCTTCACGGTCCTTCGTGTCCCCGTGCGTGCCGAAGTTGTACATAGCCCCGCGCGTGCCGTTCCAAACCTTGAAGTCCTGCGCGATGTCCAGCAGAACGGATACGTTCAGATCACCGTTGAGGAACGAGAAGTCGCTGCGGATGGACGCCGTCCAGGTCGGATCCGCCTTCCCAAGCTCGACGAACGTGGCGCTCAGGCGGGGCGCACCCTTGATGGCTCTCCCCAGGAAGTTGTCCTGTCGCGCCGGGTCAGCAGGGTCGCTGTACACAAGGTTGCCGCTCGCGTCGCGCTGGTACCCGGTGCCGAGCCACGTTCCCAGCGGCCGGCCTTCCTTGGCGATGTTGTAGTGGCCCTGGAATGCGCCGCCGATGGTGACATAGGAGGTCTCGAACCCCTCGAGTTTCGTCACTTGGTTCTTGATCTGAGCGTAGTTGAAGCCCACGATCCAGGAGAACTCATCGAGCCGGATGGGATTGACATCCAGCTTCGCCTCGAACCCCTTGTTCCACATCTTCCCCGCATTCCGGTACTGCG
>CAYXMK010000242.1:0-4035 GCA_964465905.1 uncultured Ignavibacteriaceae bacterium
AGTTGAGCGTGTCCGAAATCCAGGTTTCCACGGGCGGCTTCGAGGCAGAGTATGGCAACGCGCAGTCGGGCGTGGTGAACACGATTACGCGCAGCGGATCGGACCGCTTCAGCGCCAAGCTCCGTGCCCGCACATCCGATTTCCCCTGGACGAAGATCAAGTGGCGTCCGAACCAGTACGGAACGCGACGCTATCGCTGGCTGGGATTTGGGTCGGCACAACCCGACTGGAAGAACTTCGAGCTGTTCGCCAGCACGCCGTCGGTCTCGATCGGCGACGCAAAGATGTACCTGACGGGTTCGGCCGACATCGCCTTTCAAACCCGCGATCTCCTGCCGCACGAAGACTTCTACCGCGACGCCTACCAGGCCAAGCTGCTCTTCAGCAGCGGCGATACCAGGATCACGCTGGGGGGTCTGCGGTCCTGGTCGAGAACCGACTCGTACTACCACCGCTACTCGAAGTACGGCCCGCTGAGCGAAGGCTACGCCAGCGACCTGTACCAGCGGGTGCTGACGGTCGGCGGGGTGCCGACGCTTGAGCAGTACTTCTTCGTTCCCGATCCACAGAACTACAAGGGCGTTGCCGTTCCCGACTCGGTGCTGTACGGCGGTATGTGGTACAAGAATGTCCGGAATTACTACCAATCCGCCATGCAGGAACACATCTCCGTTCCGGTGAACCAGAGCTACAACATGAGTCTGCTCTGGACACAGACGCTGAACAATCATTCATTCCTCGACGTCAAACTGTCGCAGTTCTGGACCAACTTCCGCGAGATCGTGAGAGACGTCGACGACCGGGATGCTGACGGCGACGTGGAGGAAGAGCTGCACTGGCTGCTGAACGGGAGCATCGGGGGTTACCAGGACCGCCAGTTCTCGGAAGGATACTGGTACTACACCGGCGACGAGGGATGGTACCTGAACCAGGTTTCACGAACCACGACACTCCGCGTCGACTACTCGAACCAGTTCAATTCCACCAACCTCCTGAAAACCGGCATGGAGCTGTCGTACCACCAGGGAGACGTGGAGAAGGTGACATTTGAATCCGTCCTTGCTCGGCGGTTCGACATCTGGAACAACGACCTGGCGGATTTCGCGTTCTACGTGCAGGACAAGATTGAAGTGCGCGACGGGTTCATCATTAACGCCGGCCTCCGCTTCGACTACTACAATCCGAACGGCTTCGGACCCGTTGTCTACTACCCGGAAAACCCCGCGGAGCTTGCCGACCCCTCCCGGCGCCGGGAACTGACAGCTGACGACAAGGTCCCTTCCCGCTGGCAGATCAGTCCCCGTATCGGTATTTCCCATCCCATCACCGAGCGTGATAAGATTCACTTCTACTACGGCCATTTCTTCCAGCGACCGGACATGCGGTATCTGTTCGAAAACAGCAACGATCTGGTCAAGGCCTTTCTGTACACCACCAACGTCGATATCGGGAATCCTCGCCTGCGGCCCGAGAAGACCGTTTCCTACGAGGTCGGCTGGGATCACCTGTTCGGCGATGAGCTGCGGCTCGGCGTCACGGGCTACTTCAAAGATATCACAAACCTCGTCGCGGCACTGGACTACGATTTCGCCGGTTCGGCGGAACCGTTTCAGGCCTACGGCAATCTCGACTACGCCAATGTGCGCGGGCTGGAGTTCACGCTGGAGACCATCGGCATCCGGGCCATCGGGGGGATGATCAACTACTCCTATGCCTTCGCCGACGGACGCTCATCATCTGTGTTTCGGTCCAATGGAGAAATCGTTCCCCGACGCCTGGATCCCCTGGACTGGGATGTGCGACACAAGATCAACGCCAACATTCTCCTCCGCTCGACCGGTATCATCCAGGAATACATCGGTGACGCAGAGATGAACTTCGTCGTCACGGTGCGGTCCGGCTATCCCTACACCCGCAACACAAGAGATGTCTTTCCACTTTTTGCCCTCCGGAACGATGGGCGCTTGCCATGGTCGAAGAACGTCGATATGAGGTTCCGCAAGGGCTTTTCGATCGCAGGCGTCGACTTCTCTGTGCTCGCCGAGGTGCGGAATCTTTTCAACTGGATCAATGTCTCCTACATCGCCGGCGGGCGCGAGGGCATTGCCGAATTCGAGCAGACCGGCGATCCCACCGGACCCTACGATCATCCGACCACATGGACCCGACCGAGGGTGTATCGGCTGGGCCTGGAACTTCAGATGTGAAGGTGAGCCATGAAACTTCGACTCTTCATTCTGTCGGCACTTCTCGTCCTGTTCGCCACGGTTGCCGCGGCGCAGGACACCCTCGTCCAGAAGCCAAAGAAGGTGTTCAGTCACAAGGTGGGTGCGCTCTGGAATATGGTGACGAACAACGGCTACTGGGGGAATACGTATGCCGAACCCAACTTTGAATGGCCCGGAGGAAGCGGCAACGTCTACGGATGGCGCACCTCCATCTGGGTCGGCGGCGTTGTGGACGGCGTTGGGTACACGTCGTACGGCGATGGCAACCACTTCGTACCTCTGGACACGCTCCATGTGAAGAAGCACGCCGACGGCGCGCTCTCTGCCCAGGACACCTACACCCGCTACACGGATATCAATCCGCCAAGCCCTACGGGTGTCCACGTCAACCTGGGCGTTGTGGTGACCGAACGGACGTACGTCTGGGATCAGTCGTACAGCGACGACTTCATTATCAGCGACTACTGGATCAAGAACGTCGGCGACGACCGGAACAAGGACGGCATTATCGATACAACGAGAACGCTGACCGGGATGTACGTCGGCTTTCGAATGGACGCTGATGTCTCGGGGTTTGCAGGGTCCGGCACGATCAGCGACCTCTGGGACCTCGATGACTTAGCCGGCTACAACCACGAGAACAAGATCGTCTATCTCTACGATGCGGACAACCCGAACGTCCCCGGGGATGACACGGGCAATCCGGATCCGGTCACCGGTGTCCTCCGTTCTCCAGGTTATATCGGCATCCGGCTGGTCCACTACGACAGCGCTCATTTCGCCGGCACGTACACCGGGAAGCCGACGATGGGCACTCCGTCGTACCGCTACTTCGAGCCGACGTCTTCGACCCAGATCTATCAGTTCATGAAGGACAATGGCCTGCAGGATACGTTCACCGTCGTGCGTGACTACCGTGCCATTCTTGCGGTCGGACCATTCACACTGACGCACGGCGATTCCCTCCACATCGTCGTGGCATGGGTGATCGGCCACGGACTTGATGGAATGCTCAAGAACTCGCAGGTCGCCCAGTCCATGTTCGACGGTAACTACGCTAAGGCCCCCGCCGCGCCTGCTGAACCACTGTTCACCGTGAAGACCGTCGAATCCGGAGGGGTGAATTCAGTTGCAATCCAGTGGAGAAAGAACGCAGAGACAAGTCCCGATCCTCTGACAGGAGTGGCAGATTTCGACGGTTACGCGATCTACAAGACGATCCGCCAGGACGCCAGCGGCATCGCCATCTGGGATACGCTGGCCGTGTACGTCAAGAACAATGCTGTAAATCCCAACACCGACACTCTCTGGATCGGACGGCCGTTCCTCAAGAGCTGGCCTCCGTCGACCGTCGTGGAAGGGAACGACACGCTCTACCAGTTCATCGATCCGGGGATCACGAACGGAATGATCTACACGTACGCCGTGACGGCCTTCGACCGGGGTGATTCCCTCCTCGGCATCGGCCGGCTGGAGAACCAGATCGGACGCGGACGGCCATCGACGGTCGTCTATATGGCCAACAATCCGCTCGCCTCAACAGCTGACAGGGTGAGGGTTGTGCCGAATCCGTTCATGGGTTCGAGCCGCTTCAACAATCCAAATCCCATCGAGACCAACCCCTGGGTGAGCCGTATCCGCTTCATCAATCTCCCTCCCGACGCAAAGATCAGTATCTTCACACTCGCCGGCGATCTCGTCCGGACGATCTCGGGGGGCGATGTCGTCTACCAGAGCAGGGATGTCTCTGTCACAGGCGACTTTCGGGGGGTGGCCGAGTGGGACCTGACGACCAAGAATGACCAGG
>CAYXMK010000243.1:0-4003 GCA_964465905.1 uncultured Ignavibacteriaceae bacterium
TCGTTTGTTCGAGGAGAAGGGGACGCCGAACAGTACGACGATGAGGCTCGCAAAGGGAAACGCGATCTTCGCATGGTAGTCCACCAGCCACCGGGACACATCCTGGCCCGCCTGCTGCTGGTGGTTGATGAACGCCTTGAGCTCGCCGTAGTCCATCTCGTCCGGCGTTCGCTGTTTCTTCTCGATATCCTCAGGCAAGATTCCAAGAAAGGGAGCGGCGAGTCGGTCGAACGTGCTGTACTGTTCCGTTCCGTGAGTGAAGTCTCTTGCCGTTCCGTTCACCAGCACCCACCCCTCCGTCGTTGAACCGGCTTCGGGCGGCATCCAGGCCATACTGGCGGCATCGTAGCGCCGCTGCAGGACGGTGAGATTGGTATCGGCGAATTCCTGAATGCTCACGTGGCTCGCGCGCCGGTTGGTGACATCGTAATATCCGATCGAGGCGATACGGGTCCGTCCCTCCTGGAGGAAGAGGTTGAAGCGTCCTGCGGGCTGCTGCATCTTCTTCAGATAGACCCGTTCGATGTTGAACTTCTCCTGGTTCGCGTACGGTACAACCCAGCCGTTGAAGTAAATCGAAGCAAGACTGACGACAAGGGCCACCGACAGGAAAGGGACGAGGAAGCGGTACAGACTGACGCCGCTGGACTTCATCGCGGCCAGTTCATTCTGGTTTGTCAACCGGCCGGTGACGAACAGCGCCCCGAGCAGCATCGCCACCGGTGTCATCAGCTTGATGATCTCCGGCATGAACGCGATGTAGTACCGCAGGACGATCGCGGTCTCGACGCGGGCATCGATGAAATCGTCGAGCTTCTCCATCATGTCGATCACAAGGAACACGAGCAGAACGGCCAGGAGCCCGAAGAAGAAGCTCACGACGAACTGCCGGATGACGTAACGGTCCAGGAGGGTCATTGCTGGTCAGCGGACGGTTCTTCCGACAGCCAGCTGCGGGGCACGAACCGCCTGAGGCGACTCCAGTCGATGGTGAGGCTTTCGCGAGCTGAACGGACTGTCAGATAAATGCCGAAAACGCCGAGGATGATGTTGGCCCCCCACATCCCCAGCCACGGGTGCATGAATCCCCGGTCCGCGAGCTTCTCGCCGCCGATGAGGCAGGCCCAGTAGAGAAGGAAGAAGCCGAGACTGAGACTGGCGGCTGTTCCGAACGTCCCTCGCCGGGCCATGATACCCAGCGGCGCTCCGATGAGGATGAAGATGACACAGGCGGCGGGGATTGCGTACTTTTTGTGGATCTCCACCTGGTACTCACGCTGCTTCCGATTCCATTCCTGAAGGCGCGAGTACTCCACCTGCAGGGAACTGCGAAGCCCTGCGAGGCGGAGGGCGGACGTCGGTCCTGTATCGGGGCGATACGGTAATGGAGTCGGCGGGGGGACCGGCCTCAGCAGACGATCGAGGTCCTGATCGACAATGGTCCCCAGACGATCCATGACTCCCCTCTTGAGGCCCTCGATGCTGTCGACGCGAGCCTGCATGTCCGCAGCGCTCAGCTCGCGGTCTCCCCGCTGGGAGAAAGCGCTCTCCTGCTGACGCTGGAAGTCGAATCCCTCGGCGTCCATCGCAATGCGGTGACGCTCGAACCGGATTGTGCGGTACGACGCCGCATTGGCGGTCTGCACCTCGTGGATCTCCCCGTCGTACAGGTCCATGATGAGTTTCCGGTAGTCCGGGGAAAACGAAACCACGCCGCGGCGCGCGGTGACGGTTGCCTGTTTGTCTGCGTTCGTGTGGTCGAAAATTGTGACTCCCCCCAGCTCGTTGTTCTCCGCGTAGGTCTTCCGGGCCAGAATGGTATAGCCCGAGATATCCTGCGAGAACAAGCCCGGGATGATCGCAAATGTCGGTTTCTTCCGGTAGATGTCCTGCGTCAGCATCTTTGCCGCATAATTGGTGTCCGGCAGAACATCGTTGTTGAAGACGACGAGCAGGAGGGCAATGATCGCGGACATGAGGAGAGGTGGAGCAACCATCCGGTACAGACTGATGCCGTGGGCGCGCATGGCTGTCACCTCGTTGGCCGACGCCATGCCGCCGAAGGCCATCAGCGTCGCCACCAGCACGGACATGGGAACGGCGAGGACCAGCATCCAGGCCAGGTTGAGCACGATGACCTCCGTGATCACTCCAGCGCTCAAGCCCTTTCCCACCAGCTGGTCCATGAACTTCATGATGAACTGGAGCACGAAGAAGCCCATGAGTGCAATCGCCGAGAACAGGAATGGGGCGAGATGTGCCCGAAGGATGTGCTTCCAGAGAATCCACATAACCTGCGCAATATACTCAGATTGGGCGGCTCTTACAAGAGCACCTTCCGGTGAACGGTCTCGATTCTCACCGAGCGGAAGCGTACATTATGACCGATGCCTGGAATCGCACCGCCGCTCAACGGCAGGGAGAGAGGATGAACCATCAAGAACCTGAACACGAAGCAAACATCCCGCGCGAGGAGAACTTCCATCCCGATCCGATCGTCCAGTTCCGGCGTTGGTTCGAAGAAGTGGAGGCGGCAGGGATCGCCGAGGCGAATGCGATGGTGCTGGCGACCGCTTCGCCGAACGCGGAACCGTCGGCGCGCACCGTGCTTCTCAAGGAAGCCGACGAGAGAGGATTTGTCTTCTATACGAATTATGAGAGCCGGAAGGGGAAGGAGCTGGAACTGAATCCCCGCGCCTCACTGGTCTTCTTCTGGAAGGAACTTCAGCGTCAGGTGCGGGTTGAAGGGACGGTAGAGCGGTTGCCGCGCGAGGAGTCGGCTCTCTACTTCGCAACGCGTCCTCGCGAGAGCCAGCTGGGAGCATGGGCATCTTTCCAGAGCCGGGTGCTGGCTGATCGCCGCACGCTCATGGATCGGTATGCGGAGATGGAGAGGCGCTTTCGCGGGATGGAGATACCGCTCCCCGATCACTGGGGGGGATTCCGACTGGTTCCCCGGCAGATGGAGTTCTGGATAGGGAGAAGCGGCCGTCTGCACGACCGTTTTCGCTACACACGCACCGGTGATCGGTGGCGGATCGATCGCCTCTATCCGTAATGCCGGTCAATTCCCTGCTTCTTGATATTGAGGTCTGAATTTGGTATGTTCGTTCGAGGTCTCAACAGGAGAGCCGAGTCTCAATACCCTTAGAATCCCCCATCCGGTATCCGCATCTCACCTCACACAGCAGGAACCTCTATCGAGCTGTTTGTTACCGCCTGAACACCATCCGTACAGCGCTTGGTAAGCATTTCACGGGACTGTTGGACGAAGGGACGGCCGAGAACGGACCCGGTCTATCCTTGTAAGGCCGTGCCGAGACCATCAACGTGTTCGGGTCCGGCGCCGTCCGTCTTCGGCGTTGCAGTGTGCGCGTCTTGAAGCAGGCAACAAACCATACTTCCGGCACCTCCGCAGTTCGGCAGTCCGGTCGGCGAAGCATCCGATGGGTGTTCGTCGTGCTCGGTGCGGCCGTGCTGTCGGCTGGGGTGTGCGAGTTGCGGGAAAGTGCGGTTGCCCGCGCGGCACCACACCCCCCGTGGTACGGCGGTGCACCGCATGCCGGCGGCCTCGTGTCCGTGCAGGACACCGGTGTGGTTGCGCCTGGTGGCGCCCTGTCGCGCCGCGCCCGGGCCGTGGTGGCCCGCGCCGCGCGCAAGGATGACACTACCGCGGTAGCGGCTGTGGACACTCTCTCTGCGCTCTCGAGGATCAAGGCGCTCCCGCGCGATTCGTCGGCCCGTATCGCCCAGTTCCGGCATGTCCGTCGAGACCCTCTGACGCCCCTGCAGGTTCCTCGCAAGAACCATCCCCTCTACCTATCGGATCCGCTGGCACTCGCCTCCCAGGCGGTGTTGGATTCCACGTTGTGGACGTACCGCCTCCGTCGGGTCGCGGCGGGGGCTGATGTTCGGGTACCGATCGACCTGACGTTCGACGAGTACCGGCAGTACAGGATGGAGAGCACACTCCGCAAGAACTGGGAGGAGATGGCTCACCAGT
>CAYXMK010000244.1:0-3979 GCA_964465905.1 uncultured Ignavibacteriaceae bacterium
ACATCCCACCGGGGGAATACGCCTATCCGTACGCGTCGAGCGTAAAGGAAATGAACTCTCCCGAGCACCGGGACAAAGTCAAGAAGGGGCCGGGGGTTCTCCTGACGATCTGGCCCGGCGGCTCTCCCTCGATGGCCGGAAGTTTTCTCCAGTGGTTCGTGTATTCCATCCTGGTCAGTGTATTCGCCGCGTACGTCACCGGACGTGCGCTCGAAGCCGGCGCTCCCTACCTTGCCGTCTTCCGCTTCGCCGGCGTGTCGGCCTTCATGTGCTACGCCGTCGCCGGCTGGCAGGAATCCATCTGGTGGAAGCGCTCCTGGTCCACGACGCTCAAGAACACGATCGACGGACTCATCTATGCGCTGCTCACAGCCGGAGTGTTTGGCTGGCTCTGGCCGCGCTGACAGTGACGGAACAACAACGGCGCAGGAAACTCTCTCTTCCTGCGCCGCCGGCTTTCAGTACCTCTTCATCCTTCAATCTTCAATCTTCAATCTTCATTCTCCAATCCTCAATCCCACTTCCCTCCATTCATACGGCCGTTCCCATGTAGAGAGAAAGTGCCGGTCGGGCAGTAGCGGCAGATGTGCTCCGAAGGTGCAATTCAGGACCACACGAAAATTGTTGACCGGCGACATGCTCTCGTAGAGCCACTGGGATCCGCCGGGCAGCCAGAGTGCGTTCAGGATTCTCAGCACTTCCTCCTGATCCGGAACGGATCGGGGACCGTGATCCGCCTGAAGGACGATGACCGGAGGCACGGTAGAGTTTCGGAGAATCGCCCGGAGTGTTTCAAGCGTCTTGCGTTCGACAAAGGCGATCTGTTCTCCGAAACCCCGACGGTACTGCAGCAGACTGGACCGGTCAATGAATACATTCCCGTCGGCCAGATGGAACGGTCCGGGATCGCGTCGCTCTTCTCCCTCTCTCCCGAACACATACGGAGGATGGGGTGCGACGATATGGGCAAACACGAAGATCGGATCGTCTCTGAGCGAGAGCTCTTCCAGGCGATCGAAAGCGAAGAGGACACGCTCGCGGTGCAAGCGGTGCTGCCATCCGGGCTTCACCAGTCCCACCAGCGTCGAGATCGGAGTCCAGGCAAAGAGCATATTTTCGTACTCCGTGAACGCCGTTGCCGGCTCAAGGTATTCGTCCGCGGTCCGCAGTTCCGTCCCTTCATACCCCGTCCCGAACGCGATGAACCGGTATCCGAGGGGCTCGAGGAATCTGCGCACCGCGTTCTGTTCCAGCAGATCCTTGAGCGGCTGACGGTTCCACGAACTCTTCCTCACGTCGGTGAGAAGCGAATCCATATACGAGACATTCAGCGTGGACCCCAGCGAGAGCATGCTCTGGATATAGTTCGTGCGCGCACTTTCTGCGACAAAGAACCCCAGCTGTCGCAGTGAGTCGAGGAATGGCGTGTTTTCGTGGTTGTAGTACTTCCGGAGGATCTCGGTGCCCGGGTAGCTATCGAGGATGATGTGGTAGATGCTTGGCTTCTGAGTAGTGCAGGATTCGTGCGGCGCGCTAACCATTGCCGGACGAACAACAGCCGGGACCTCCAGCAACCGCAGAGCAGCCGGCGCTCCGGTCAGGACGACGGCGGCGAGCGACATCACATTCAACGCTCCCGTGACTGCAGGCGGCATCGACCTGAGTCTGCGCAGGAATGCCACAACCACGGCTATCAGGAGAAGCGCCGCCATCAGCAGAAGCAGTTCCCCGCTGTCGTCGAGCTTCAGTCCGCGGTACGTCAGCAGATGCTCATAAACAGGGCGGATGGACAACAGCAGAATGATCGCGGCGGAGGCAGCGGCGGCGGCAAGATCCCACGTACGGAGCAGCAGCCGGAAGAGCAGCACAAATCCCAGAGCAACGGCAAGAGCCATTGCTGCGGGCATCAACAGAACGTCGACGGGCAGATACGATGTATTGCGATTGAAGACGAAGAGGACGCCAAAGAGCGCAAACAGAAAGGGATGGAGGAGGAAGATCTTCTTCATGAGCGCGTCCGCCTTCGCTCCAACAGGTACAGAACCCGCCCCGACCCTTCCAGAGCCTGCTTCTGCACGACCCGGAAGTACCGCTCGAATTCCCGTTCGAAATCCCGGCGATCGTAGGAGGGGAACACATCTTCCCGCGACCGGAGGAGACGCCGCACCTGAGGGTCTTCTTTCGGAACGAACTCCACGACGGCGGCTTTCGACACGGACGCCAGAAACTCAGCGATCTGCGAGAGGGGCACATTTCGTCCGATCGCCAGGTGATGCACGAGAGCAAGCGCCAGCGTCAGATCCGCCGGTGCGCGCTCGATGAGCGACTTCCGTTCGCGGTGCTGCCAGCCGAGGGAAGGACTCGGATTAACCAGATCCATCACAAGCGGCAGGATGCGCTCCTCCCCTTTCTCCTTCCCCGCCCGATACATTGAATCGATGCTTTTCGCATCAAGGTCCATCGCGACGCAGTACGCTCCCGTCTCTGCCGCTGCAGCGCTGAACCTTCCCGTATTCGCCCCGAGATCCCACACCATCCCCGGCTTCAATCCGGCGATCACCCGCTTCACAAAGTCCAGCTTCTTCTCAAAATCCTGACTCTCGTACGAGCAGGTTTCGTAGTAGGACATCCAGTGCGATGTTCGCCCCGGTGGGCGGAGACCGGAGACAGTTCGCTCCAGGCTTTCGAGAAGACCCAGCAGTGCATGCCGCCTGAATTGCGCGGGCCCCAATGGCAGGGGCTTGTCTTCAAACTTTTTCTGGGCCCCGGCATGGAGGAAGATATGGGTGAACAGACCTGCGCGCAGACGCGCGCGCCGCGGAAGCAGTCGTACGGCCAGCGATAAGGGGATACCTTCAAGAAGAGGCCGGAACAGCAGAGCGATGCGCTCGTCGCCGTACGACATCAGGCACAGCGGAGCGAGAAACTGCTCGCAGAATTGGCGGTACGCGACCCACGGCGCACCTTCCCTGTGGAGTTCGAACGATAGCGTATCGATCAGAACGGGCCTGCAGCCGCGGAACTGGACATTGAACGGCGTGGCGTCCTTGAGCGACATGCCGTGCGCAAGCGCCGTCCTTTGAATGTTGAGGGTGAGCAGCGCGGCGTCGTGCAGCTGCGCGAAGGACCACTCGTAGGGATACGAGACGAAGGGGATGAGCTCCGGCCGGATGACCTTGAACGCGTCCGGCGTCGCCCTCAACCGAATATTCTGCTCTTCATGAGTGACCAGCTGTCTGGAGCCGGTCAGTGCCTCGTACAATCCTGAAGACATCAACCGGTTGTAGCACTCGGCGTACGACCGATTCACCTGGCGGTAGAGGATGCCGGAACGATTGAAGATGAAGCCGGTGGGGTCGCGATAGGATCCGCCCTCCGCCGGCGCATCACGCTTCCTCATCGGACGATCCCTTTCCGAGCTTGGATCGGACAAAGGATTTGACTCTGGACCAGTATTGCCGCAGGAGGTAGAGGGCACCGAGCAGACCCGCCAGGAGGAGCTGAAAGATGTAGCTTCCGGTCCCGGGATCGACGTAGGCGAAGGCACTATCCGGCAGCAGGACAAGAACAAAGACGATCAGGAGGATGCGCACAGATGGCCTTTCTTTTCAGGTAGGGCAGAATGGTCGACGGCAATATCTTCATTAGTTGGGGGAGAAGCAATTGGCAGGGTCAAACGCCGTGAGTCCGCGCTGTGCATCTGAAGAGAATCTGTGCAATATCCATGAAGCCGGTCGTCTGTCCCCCTCTCGGGGGAGGTCTGAATTCTTCTCAGAGGCTTCAGCCATGTTGAGACCCCACCCTAACCCTCCCCTAAGAGGGGAGGGTTTTTTTTCTTGAGCATGTTCTGTCCCCGTCTGAGGGAGACTACAGGGGGTCTCTCTCTCACTCCGTGCGAAAGCTCTCACGGGACCCCACCTGAATGAGGCTGTACAAAAAGTAGCCGATCAGTTTTGAAAAGAGTCTGAGTAGGGAGGAA
>CAYXMK010000245.1:0-3934 GCA_964465905.1 uncultured Ignavibacteriaceae bacterium
TCCACTTCCGCCCGCATCCTGTCAAAGCGGGAAGCCATACCCACATCGAACTTCTTGATCACCAGCTCCAGATTGGCCCGCGCCTGGCGCAGCGCCTCCTCCTCCAACTCCTCAGCCTGTTTCAACATCAAGCTCGTGGTGAACGCCCGCAGCGTCTCGAAGAGAACCTGCTGCCGCCGCTGCTCCAGACGGTGATCGGCAGCGCGGATCGCCGCGCCTGCGGAACGGATCGCCGCAAGACCCGCCCCTCCCAGGAACAACGGTTGCGTGAGCATCGCTCCGTATCGCACCGTGTTCTCCAGCCCGAAAGAGATATCCACATAATCGGGCATCTGATCAATGCCGGGGAGGACGGGTCCAAGCGGGGCGAGCATCGGCTTGAGAAAGTTCGGAATACGGCTCTTCTGGATTTCCCACGCATGCTGCAGGGAGGCGTAGGCGTCAAGCCGCGGGAGCAGCACGGCATACGCCTGCATGCGGCCTGCCCTCGCCTTCTCTGCCTCCTTCTCTGCAATGCGCAGCGCGGGGTTTTCGCCAAGAGCGCGTGCGACGGCCTCGTCCAGAGAGATCTTGAGGGTATCCTGAGCGCACAGGACCGTGGTGAGTCCGATGCAGGCGAGCAGCGTCAAGAATGAACTTCGGGTCGTCACGTACGTTACTCCTTCTGCAGTGGCACAGCGTAGAAACTGCGAGAGAATTCCCGTGCACAGAACTCATGCCGTCATCGCGAAGAACCAAGCGGTTTTTGGCTCCTCCGGACCGCAGGAAGAACCGGTGTCCACCGTCCGCCGCACCCGGAAGGGGAAATACCCGGATGACCCTCTCACCCAAGTTTACGAATGCAACGGATCGAAGTTGCCTCGGCTGAGGGAAATATGAGCCGCAAACTCTCGCAGCGCCAGGGATCCGAAGTCGGAATCCTCTGTCTTCTCGACATCAGGACCCCCGGAACTCCAGAATCGATGGTGAAATGAGACATTCGGGCGGGACTGTCCGAACTGCTGTCCCATAATGACATAACGGACACTCCTCTGACATCTGCAAGAAGCGCCGGAAGACAAACGCCGGCAGCTGTACCCGCAAGCTAATGTACAGCTTCGATCAGGCGCGCGCAACGCCGGGCATTCTCATGGTACGGTGTCCCTGAGTCTGTCAGAATATGGAATGTACCAGGGGACGAGAGTTCAATCCGGGCAATAGAGGCCGAAACAGGGGGAAAGGAGAAACCGCCGACAGAGCGGGAACGACTGCCCATTCACACGTTGCCGACGATGGAGGACACAACTGACTCTGAGAAGTGGCGCTACCTCAGTTTCTCGATGCGCCACTGACGGACAACGTGCATGGCTTCGTAGTCCGTCAGATCGTAGTGGATCGGAGTAATGGAGATGTAGCGATGGGTAACTGCCCAGTGATCGGCGTACTGATCGCGGTCGACGTCCTCCAGTGCGCCGGTCAGCCAGTAGTACTGCTTGTTGGCCGGGTCGCGTCGGACGTCGAACCGATCGTCCCAGATGGCCCTTCCCTGGCGTGTAACCCGCACGCCACGGATCTTACGCTCGGGAACAGGCGGGACATTGATGTTCAGAAGCGTCCCCTGCGGCAGTCCCCGCTCCGCCACGCGACGAGTGACCTGCCGCGCGAACTTCGCCGCAAAGCGAAAATCGGCAGGTCCGTAGGTTGCAAGCGAGACGGCGATGGACGGTATGCCGAGGATCGTGCCTTCCGTTGCCGCGGAGACCGTCCCGGAGTAGATCACGCTGATAGCGGTATTGGCGCCGTGGTTGATGCCGGAGACGAGGATATCCGGCCTCCGGTCGAGCAGGCCGCGGACCGCCAGCTTCACAGCGTCGGCCGGCGTGCCCTCGACGGCGTACCCGAAGAAGACGCCGTTCTTCCGGAACTCCTTGACCCGGAGGGGCTGGTTCATGGTGATGGCATGACCGACGGCGCTCTGTTGCCGGTCGGGAGCTACAACGGTCACGTTCCCCAGCTTCTTCAGCTCGCGCACCAGAGCGAAAATACCGGGGGCATCGATGCCGTCGTCGTTGGAGACCAGGATGTTCAGGGGTTTCTTTGTCCGTTGCCGGGGCATGGGGCGACTTTCACACAGGGGAATGAGTCAGTAGCTCTCTTCCTTCGAGGGGAATCGTCCCGCTCTGACGTCACTGGCGTACGCGCTTACCGCGCGCCGCACGTCGTCCGCAAGAGCGGCATACCGGCGGACGAAGCGAGGCCGGAAATCCTCGGTCAAACCCAGCAGATCCGTAACAACCAGGATCTGCCCGTCGCACCGAGGTCCTGCCCCGATGCCGATGGTCGGCACCTTGACGGTGGACGTGATCTTCGCAGCCAGCGATGATGGGATCTTCTCGAGGACGATGGCAAACACGCCCGAGCGCTCGAGCGCTCTTGCGGACTGCAGGATCTTCTTCGCTTCTGCGGCGTCGCGACCGCGCGGCGCGTACCCGCCGTACTGATGCACCGACTGGGGCAGCAGACCGAGATGCCCCATCACCGGAATGCCCGCCGCCGTCAGCTTTCTGACGAGGTCCGCCACTTCTTCTCCCCCCTCCAGTTTCACTCCGCCGGCTCCTGTCTCCTTCATGATGCGTCCGGCGTTCCGAAACCCCTCCTCCACGCTTGTCTGATAGCTCATGAATGGCATGTCGACCACGACCATCGCCCGTCGTACGGCACGCACAACTGTCCGGGCGTGGTAGATCATGTCGTCGACGGTCACCGGGAGGGTCGTTTCGTGGCCCTGGAACACATTGCCGAGCGAATCGCCCACGAGAATCACGTCGATCCCGCTCCTGTCGAGCAACCGCGCCGTGAGGAAATCGTAGGCCGTAAGGCACACGATCGGCGTGCCCTCTTGCTTCATCGCGGCAATCGATCTCGTCGTCACCCTCTTCGAATCCGTTTGCCGGCTTGCGTCCGTGCCCGCCCGACTCGCCTCTTCTCGCCGATCCGTCATCATGGCTGTGCCCAGGAGGAAGGGTTAGCTTGCATGCAGTGCCTCCGACGCAGACCGACCAGGGCGTGCAGATTCCGCTGTCCCCGCGACGGAGGCAGCCGTCTCATCCGTCGATGCGACGACCTCGGAGAACCGGATCCCCCAGGCGATCTCGAACCCTCGCCGCACGGCCTGTGCCGCTTCCTCAAACGTAACCGTTCGACCCAGCTCAGCGGCGAGATCCGTCGTGTGCTCTTCAAGCTCCGACATGACCCGTTGCCGCTGGCGCTCATCCTTCAGCGCGAGGTACTTCACGATCGAGCGATGCTCGGGCCCCGTCAGGACAGATCCGTGCTGCAACACCACCTCCTGCCCGTCGCGACGAGCGTACCTCCGCTGCGCGCTGCCGACAATCTTCCGACCCCGCACCTTGATTTCGTGACGTGCCGAGCTTGTGAAGCACGCGACCGATTCCGCTTCACGGTAGAGCGAGGGGAAATGAGGTTGGGATTTCTCCATGGCCGCGTCGACGCCGAGGAGTCGCAGTCCCTCAACGAGCGCCCTGCTGATCTCGCTGTACGCCTGCAGCACGCCGGACCGCTCCGACAGCATGGTGACGCTGTACGTCAGTTCCCGGGCATGCAGAATGGCGCGTCCCCCTGTGGGCCGCCGGACCACGTCGATCCCGTCCGAGAGGGCAGCATCCCGGTCGATGTCCTGCTGGGATTGGTTCCATCCGAGCGACACCGCAAACGGCTTCCAGGCGAACACGCGGAGCGTACCCACGGGTTCTCCCTCCAGGAGGGCCATGGCAAGCTCTTCATCCAGTCGCATGTTGAATTCGCCGGAGCGTGCGCCGGTATTCAGAAGACGCCAGCGCATGCGTCACTGGTGGGGCACGCCGGGCATGATGCCCCGCTTGCTCGATGTGATGAAATCCAGCATCTTGCGGATTTCGGGGGTCGGCGGAATCTC
>CAYXMK010000246.1:0-3919 GCA_964465905.1 uncultured Ignavibacteriaceae bacterium
ATCCGAAGGAGACGAGGGTCGTTGTCCAGGGATTCGGCAATGTGGGATCCGTGACCGCGAACCTGCTGCACGAGAAGGGTTGCAGGATCGTGGGGATCGGCGATGTGACGGGGGGCTACGTGAACAGCAAGGGGATCGATGTGCCGAAGGCCCTGCAGTGGGCCGAAAAGCACCGGACCCTCGAAGGATTCGACGGCGGAGACAAGATCTCCCACGCGCAGTTGCTGGAAACGGAGTGTGATGTGCTGGTACCCGCCGCCAAAGAAGATCAGATCACCAAGAAGAACGCTGCGCGCATCAAGGCTAAGATCATCTGTGAAGGGGCAAACGGTCCCACCTCCGCAAGTGCGGATCCGATTCTGCAGAGCAAGGGAGTGCTGGTGATTCCCGACATCCTGGCGAATGCAGGGGGAGTGACGGTCTCGTACTTCGAATGGGTGCAGGACCGGATGGGCTACTTCTGGTCACTGAATCAGGTGAATGAGCGTCTGGAGCGAATGATGAACGCCGCCTTCCAGGCCGTCTATGCTACGGCAGCAGAATACCAGGTGCCCCTCCGCATCGGTGCCTACATTCTGGCGATCGACAAGGTGGCCAGGACCCTCAAATTGCGCGGGATCTACGCCTGACATGCAGATCGGTTTGCGCTGGCTTCTGGTGCTTGCCGTTGTCTGCGGTATTCCCGCTCGGGCGCAGGATGCGTCGCGCGTTCCAGAACCCGCGCTGGTCAAGCTCCGCAACCAGACGCTCACCCTCGCCCGGAGGATCGTCGATGCCGCAGAACTCCCGGCCGGCTCGCGGGTTGCACCGAGGATCCAGGACCCCGGCGCCGTCGGAATTACCGAGATGAGTCTCCTTCAGGCGCTGCAGGAGCGGAGCATGCAATCGCCCACCGACACCGCGGGGGATTCGTCCGTGCACGCCCTGCGCGTGCTGGTGTTGCGGCAGGATGTAGTCTTCGGAGCTCTGCTGGAGGGAGGGTATCGGCGATCTGTCACGACGATCCTGGACGCGGCACTGGAAGAGCGAGAACCGAAGCAGCTGCGCTACCTGGGGCAGTTTGAAGCATCCGAGGTCGACACCGTGTCGGAGGTCGAAACGTTGCCGGCGCGGAGGGATGCTGGCGCGACGTCCGGGCAACAGAAAGGAATGGTCGACAAGATTGTCCTTCCGCTGGTTGTTGTAGCCACGGCCGTGACCATCGTCTATCTCTTCTTCACGGTGCGGAGTTGAGATGAGGTGCACGACGCTGACGGTCCTCGCCGCTCTTTTCCTCTGGTCGGAGACGGGCAGCGGGGGACGCGAGGATACGGAGCGGCGTGCGACACTCCTGGCGGTAGGGGATATCAACCTTGGCCGGGGAGTGGGTCAGCATCTGCTCAGGGACAGTCTGGAGATGCCGTTCCGGGAGGTTGCCGACCTGTTGCGTCAGGCAGATGTCGCCATCGGCAACCTGGAAAGCCAGGTCACCGATCAGGGGGGAGAAACCCGGCACCCGACGGATCCGTATGTATTTTGCGCCCCACCGCAGGCGGCACCCGCGCTCCGGTTGGCCGGCTTTGATGTGCTGACGACGGCCAACAACCACGCATTTGACTACGGTCTTCGGGCTCTGCAGGAGACCATCCAGCACCTGCGGTCGGAGGGAGTGAGAGTCGTGGGTACGTCGGCCGACAGCGTCGGGTTGTTCTCCCATGAGGTTGTGGAGGAAGGGGGAATCCGGTTCGCCGTTCTGGCGTATACTGAGTTTGTAAACGGAACAGGAGCGTGGCGCGGTCATATTTCTCTTTTCGAGGAAGGAAGGGCGAGCAAAGAAATCGCCCGGGCACGCGCAGATGCGGACGTCGTGGTGGTGAGCTACCACGGCGGCATCGAGTACGCAGAGAAGACGGGAAAGTGGTCCGGACGCAACATGCGCCGTCTTGTGGATCTTGGAGCTGACCTTGTGCTGGGACATCATCCGCATGTGCCGCTGGGAGTGGAAACGTACAAGGGCAAGCTCATCTTTCATTCGCTCGGCAATTTCGTCTTTCCCCAGCGGCAGCGTCGCTGGACCCAGCGCGGATGTGCCGCACAGGTGACCTTTACCAAGGGCGACGACGGCGTTCAGCGGTCCGGTGCGCGCCTTCTTCTGTTCGACGTGAGTACTCTTCCCCGTCCGCTCCGCAACCGGGAGGAGATTCAGATGCTCTATGATCGTGTTCAACGACAATCGAATTGCACACTCACTCTCCATGACGACATCATTGATATTTCCGATGCCCTCGCACGCCGGCCCTAGGTTACCGTTATTGTACCCCGTTGTTGTGATCCTGCTGTGGATGTTTGGCGGCTGCTCATCACAGGAGGCCACGCAGACGCCGGGCGCGGAAGAGCGGTTTGCAGCAGCGATGGTGCTGTTCAACGACGAGGATTACCGCGAGGCGATCGAGGCCTTCCGCGTGATCACGCTGCAGTACCAGGGAAGCGCCGTTGCCGACGACGCGCAATTCTATCTCGCGGAGAGCCACTACCGGGCGGGAGAGTACGTCCTGGCGGCCTACGAGTACGAAATGCTCTACAAAACCATGCCCACGAGCGAGTATGTCCCCTCTGCCCGGTTTCAGCGGGCGATGTGCTTCCGGGAGCTTTCACCGGGTGCCGACCTTGATCAGAAGGACACGCGCAAAGCCATCGACGAGTTCCAGGCCTTCATTGAGTACCATCCGACCGACCCTCGGGTGCCCACGGCGGAGCAGTACATCAGGGAGTTGAACACCAAACTTGCCGAAAAGGACTACAACAGCGGTCTGATCTACATGAAGATGGAGTACTTCAAATCCGCCGTGATTTACTTTGATCTGGTGCTCGAGCGGTACCACGACACGCCGTATGCGGAGCCTGCTTTGCTGAAGAAGGCGGAGGCCCTCTACCGCCGCAAACGGTACAGCGAGGCGCGCCGGGAGATCGAGCTCTTTCTGAGAAAATATCCTGAGAGCGCTCTGCGGAGCGAGGCCGAGCAACTGGTATCAACGCTCAGGGGGATAACCTCGTGAAGCATCGCAAGAGCGTCGGCCCGCAGCTTCAGACGGCGGGCACGATCGAACCAAAAGCTCCGTCGAAACTTTCACTCACTCCGCGACCCGTCCGGGCGTCGAAGGTGGAGATGACGGAAATGGTCCTCCCCAACGACACGAATCAACTGGGGAATCTGCTCGGGGGACGTCTGATGCACATGATCGACATCGCTGCGGCTATTGCGTCCTTCCGTCATACACATCGTGTCTGCGTCACTGCGTCCGTCGATGAGCTGAATTTTCACCATCCGATCCGTCTGGGCGAAGTCGTCCACCTGCAAGCATCGGTGAACCGGGCCTTTCGGACCTCCGTGGAAGTCGGTGTGCGCGTTACAGCGGAAAATACCCATACGGGGGAACGCCGTCACGCCAACAGTGCCTACCTGACGTTTGTGGCAATCGACGACGATGGCAGGCCCGTCGCAGTTCCTCCCGTCAGACCGGTCACGCGGGAAGAGCGCCGACGCTATGCCGAAGCAGGACGGAGACGTGAACTGCGCCTGCGCCACCGCAAACGGTCGACGTCGTAGACCTGTGCCTCCCATCTTCTTCCAGAGAGCGTAAGCTGTTGTGGGATGCCGACAACAGAGTCTGGTTGAGCACGCACGGCGCGGACTTGCGATCGCGGCGGTGTGGGCATGGTGTCTGGGTCCGTTGGAGGCGCAACATCGGGGAATCGGTTTCGGCGAGCTGAGCGAACTCCCCCTTGCGTCAGCCGCCCGGCGCATTGCATCTGTGCCAGCAGAGAAGGGAGGGCTCTCGGGTGTGCTTTTCTGGTCGCCGGAATCTGTGGATGCTCAGATCCTGAGTCTGACCGATTCCTCGGGATTCCGCTCGCCGGCCGCCCTGCGCCTGCCGGTTCC
>CAYXMK010000247.1:0-3898 GCA_964465905.1 uncultured Ignavibacteriaceae bacterium
GATAGAAAGAGCACTTCACCGCTGGCACGTTAACTCCAGCGGGGATTGTTCCCTCCGCTCTCCGGAATTCCGTGCACAACTTCACCACGCTCGAGTTCATTGAGAATGTGACCGGTCGAAGAGTCGCCTCAGTGACAGCCATGAGTTTCGGCACCTCGGCATTCTTTACCACCAATGTGGTCAGTGTGCCGATCTGGATCGCCGCGCTGATGCTCGTGTTCATCTCCTGCATCTTCGCACATCTGGGAACCCCATCTTGCGGACGGTGGTCCCCTTTTGAACTCCTGCTGATTTTTCCAGATGTTAGGGTGTTCCTGCTTCTGTGTGGTCGTCCTCATTCACTTCATTGACTGGATACCCGTTTATGGCTTCGCACCGTTCCGCACCCGCTCTTTTCCTCCTGCTGCTGTCACTCTGCTTCCTGATCCCCGTTCAGGCAAATGCTCAAGGGATCAGCATCAACGGCTACTTCCAGCAGTGGTACGTCATCCACAAGCAAGACACGGCCGTGGCAGGTCATCCGGGGCTGGAGCAGAGCACATCCGGTTTCGGACTTCGCCGGGCGCGGTTCATCGTGCGCGCTGCGCTGGACGACGTGTTCTCTGCCTATACCTTGCTGGACCTTGCCCAGCGAGACCGGATTCTGCTCGACGCCACCATCCGGGCCCGTCTCATGCCCGAACTGAGCATCACCGTGGGCCAAATGATGGCGCCGGCGCAAATGTACGAGACCTCCATGCTCTTAACCTCTAATCTGCTCCTGTTCGAACGGTCCGACATTGCCCTTCAACTGTCCCGCTACAGCGGCTATGATTCGTTCCGCGATGTGGGCGTCATGGTATCGGGAGACTGGTCGATTCTCCGGTACGGCATCTACGCAGGAAATGGGCTGGGAAGATTCTCTTCGGCAAGCTCCACATTCTTCCATCGCAGATGGAGTCAAGGTCTGTTCGGGGGAAGAGTGGACCTCGAACCCGTCAAAGGAGTGTTCCTTGGAGGGCATGCGGCCATCAATCGCCAGGACAGCGTCACCATCGGCACCAGACCCACAACCTCCATCGCGGCAACGACACCGCCGTCACTCGTGACGACAACGGCGCCCGACATCACAAGTCGGGAGCGCCGTTTCGCTTCGTTTCGCCTTGCGGCTGACGGGATACCGGGATTCGAAGAGCTTGTCGCAGATTTCGAGTATGGACAGGGAGAACTGCGGGACGGCTCGGCACTGGATTTCAGCGGATGGTACGCGCAGCTCGGCTACTGGATCACAACGGAGGTGCTGCTCCTGGGCCGGTACGACACCTACGAAGAGAGACTCTTGAGTGCACCGACCAGTCATGAGAACGCCAATGTCACCGGAGGAGTGCTCTGGTTCTACCGCAAGGATGGAAAGGAGATTGTCCGTCTCGGAGTGGATTACCAGTGGAGGAAGGAATCGCCGGTCGATGCGCGCAACGACATTCTGGTGGCGTGGATGCAGATCCGGTTCTGAATCGATGCTGCGAAGATGGTAACAGGGTATCGGCGTCTCAGGTCATGCCGGCGGTCGGCAGTACAACCGTGAACTTCGCCCCTCCCTCCGGCCGATTGGAGGCCTCCAGTCGGCCGCCGTGTTTCTGGACAATCTCAAAGGAGATGGCCAGACCGAGCCCCAGCCCGTAGTTAGCTCCAACGGTCTTTGTGGTGAAGTTCGGGCTGAAGAGCTTGGGCAGGTGTTCAGGGGGGATGCCGGGTCCGGAATCTTCGATCGACACCCACACCTCCTCGGGCGAGGAACTGCCGCAGCGGATGGACAGGATGCCCTCGTTCTCCATTGCGTCGCAGGCATTCAGGATGATGTTTGTCCAGACCTGGTTAATCTCGCCCGCGAGGCACCGCACCCTCGGGATATCAGGCAGATCGAGAATCACCTTCACATTCCTGAGACGATTCCCGAGCATCAGCAGAGTATCCCGGATCCCCTCCCGCAGATCCGCTTCTTCAAACTGCGCTCCGGATTCCTTCCCATAACTCTTCAGACTCTTTACCAGTCCGCCGATCCTCTCCGCGGAGATGCGCATGCTGCGGACGTACGTGCCGAGTTCGAAGTACCGAAGCAACTCCTGGAGTTCGCCTCCGCTTCTCCCCTGCTTCAGCCACGGCTCCAGCTTTCGGAGATCCTCCTCTGCCAGCTGTGAGAGAATCCTGATGAGCGATCGGTCACAGGACGGGTATCGGGAGGCGAGCATCTCCATGCGTTCCCTCTGTTCCTCGGTATCGATGGAGCTCTTGTTCAATCCGCGCGCGAAGAGGTCAAGGCAAATCCCTCGTTGGTCCATCGGAAGGTCGTGCCGCAACACCGACTCCAAGCCCTCCACCAGACTCGAGGCGGAGCGGAGCAGCGAGGCGGCCGGATTGTTGATCTCGTGCGCCAATCCCGCCACAAGCTGTCCGAGAGTGGCCATCTTCTCCTGATGGATGAGCCGATTCTGCGTCTGCTGGAGTCGGACCAGGGCATCATGAAGTTGATTGCGCTCGCGCTCGAGCTCTCTGGTAAGAAGAGCCACTTCGAAATGCAGTTGAACGATGCGCCGATAACGGTCGGCGAGGTTGTTGATGATGAGCGGTTCGAGAAGGGCATGCAGCTGGGGGTGGGTTTCCCGGAGCCGATTGAACTCAGACCGGTCCAGACACAGCGTCGACACGGCCGACTTCGCCTCGACCGTGCTGAAGGCCGGTTCTTCCATGTAGAAGGAGATGACGCCGAAGAGATCGCCGGGCTCCAGCATGCCTACCTGAATCCGATCTTCCTGATCTGCCCTCTTGGAGAGCTGTGCTGTTCCGCTGAGCAGAATGAAGATGGATTCATTCGGATCTCCCTCACGGATGATCGTCTCCCCTCGTTTGAACTCCCGGATGCGCGCGCTCAAATCGGGCGATCGGGCAATTGCCTCCTTGATCGACTGAACAGCGTCTAGCACAGAGTCTGTGCCGGACATCGGTCGGGTTTTTCCCCGCTGGCGCGATTTCACGTCACCGATCTCCCAGCCCCCGTTGGCGGAGAGCTTCCGTCAATCGTTCCGTATCAAGCACGCCGAGGAAGGGGAGCAAATTGGACTCGTTGCGCAGGACATATTCGGTCAGTTCCTTCTTCACCACGGCAACCAGCTCCTCGCGTGACCACGGCTTGGCGATGTAGTGGTTGAGGTCCGCATCGTTCACCGCCCGCACGGTAGGCTCGAGCCCTGCCTGACCTGTGAGCAGCACCTTCCGGATCGGAGCTGTCGCGGGATCGCGCTGCAGGTCGATCAGCAGATCGACACCATTTTGTCCGGGAAGGATGTGGTCACAGAGGATGACACCGACGCTGTCACCCCGTGCGAGGAGAGAGGCGATGACCTTGCGCGCCTCGTCGGCGGTCCGGGCTGTCTCCAGCGGAAACGTCTTCTCCAGCGACACCAGATCCTGCACGACAGCTTCGAGCACCTCCGGTTCGTCCTCAACGCAGAGAATATAGATAGACGGCATCGACGGATTCCTCCCATCAGAGAACGGATAGGACCAGCGGCCAGTAGAGTTCGCCCAGAACAAGCAGAAACACCAGTCCGACAATACCAATGATGATCCCGACCCGTGCCATGTGCTTCGTCTGAATCAGACCGGTGCTGATGGCTATGGCATTTGGTGGAGTCGAAATCGGCAGCGCCATCGCGAAGCTCACACCAATTCCGACCACAAGTGCCGTAAGGATGGTCTGTTGCGGATCGCCTCCTGACTGCGACGCTCCCACGCCGACGGCAAGAGGCATCATCAGCGTCGCGCAGACCGTATTCGAGAGAAATTCTGAAATCAGGATTGCCACTGCACCGAAGATGAGCACAACGCCGAGACTTCCGAGCGCATCCCAGTGAATACTCTC
>CAYXMK010000248.1:0-3866 GCA_964465905.1 uncultured Ignavibacteriaceae bacterium
CTTGTCGCCATCGATGTAGGTGATGCGACTCTTGCACGACGCTGTATTCATGTACGCCGGATCGTACGCCATCATCCCGAAGTCATCATCCTTCACCTTGATCTGTCGAAGATCAATGGCCCGGATGGTATCATGTTCGATCGGGATCTGGTATTCCTTATTCGTCCGCGTATCGATGATTTTCAGGATCGGCAGGCTGGTCTTTTCTTCCATGATGGTATCTCCTCTATTGTTAAGAGCGTTGACTAATGCTTCGTCCCCTCCAACCCCTCCGTCCGAGCGTCGGCGACACCCCATCGGCGTCGTCTGCCTCGAGGAACCACCGTGCTAGACATCAGTGATGCGGGCCTTCCGTCAAAAGGGAAACGGCGCTGACTGATCTGGCCAGCGCCGTATTCCACGCTCATCCACATAGCTCCTTCCGGTACTTTACCCGCTATCCCTTGGCTGGGACAGGGTGAGCAATCTTGCCGTACATCTCCTTGAACTTGAATTCCTTGTACGTCGGGCTCTTCGGATTGTGACAGGTCTTGCAGTACGCCTCGATCGCCGCCTCATCCTTGAACTCCCGCATTCCCGCGGCAATGGCTTTGGCTCGATCCTTCATGATGAGATTGGACTTGTAGGCGCTCCCCGCCCCATGGCACGTTTCGCACTGCACGCCGTCCTTAATGTCGAACATCTTGTCGAAGAGTTTGGCATCCACCGTCGCACCCAGCGTATGGCATTCCAGACACTCCGGGGCCTCTGTGGGGGGTTTCGTCAGTCCTTTCTCCTTCGCGATCGTCTTCGACGCATCCGAGGTGAGCGTCGTGTAGGCGCCTGCATGACTGCTTGCCTTCCAGATGTCAAACTGCTTCCCCTGCTTTTCCGTCTTGTGACACATCGAACACTGCTTGACACCGACATACTTGTTCTGGGCATCGAGTCCGTTCGGCAGAACGACGACCAGCGCAAGAACGAGCACTACCATGGATATCAGTCGCATACGAGATCTCCTTCCGTAGTGGTGACACATCTCGGCAATTGCCTTAGGCGGAAGTTTGCAAAGAAGATTCCTCAACCTCAAGTCTTTTCGCGGTTTTTTGCCTTTGTGCATCAGGGGGTTTCGGCATGGCAGTCACTGCAGAGCATCTCCCGCCACGCATCGCCGACATCGACCGGATGCTCATACTCCAGGCCCGAAAACGAGCTCTTCAGCACTTCCCGTTCGTACCGCTGCTCAAGAATGACATGGCACACGTTGCAGTCATTGGTCAAGACTCTGCCGTCGTCACTCACGTGGCGATCGTCGTGACACCGAAAACAGCCGGGGGAGGTCAGATGACCGATGTGGTCGGGGTACTGACGCCAGTCATGTTGCATTTCCGGAAAGTAGTTCCGGCGATAGACTCTCTGGAACGCGGCAATGGCCTGATCGATCTGATCCCGTTGCTTGGAAGCAAGCTCGGGGTGCGTTGTCTCGTAGTATTCCAGGACGGCAAGGCGGATGCTGTCGAGTGCTCCGGCGCGGCTCGAGTACCGGGCTTCCAGCACGCGGTTCCCCAGGCTCTTGATGAAGGGAAGCGTGCGGTCCACGATCCCCTGATCGATCAGCTCGTTCAGGGATTGCCGCGGCGTGCGGTAGATGTGCGTCGGACGGTTATGACAGTCGATGCAGTCCATGCGACGCTTCGGGAGCGCCTCCAGCTCCTCCGCAGAAAGCTCGGCATCAGGATCCCGGTAGGTGCGCTCAACCCCTTCGCGCGAACGGACGTGAACCCACGGGATCTTCTGGCGCCCGCGATCGGCGGCCGCATAGGTGATTTCGTTCGCAATGTTCATGTGCCAGTGAATGCCCGACGTCGGTCCCGATTCCACCGTGCCGCCCCCCGTCTTGATGATCATCTTCAGATGCCAGGGAGTGTTCTCGGCGTCCGAGAGATAGTAGTTGATCGTCTTCAGCTTCTGATCGAAGAAGTGCTGGGGCCAGTGACACTGTTCGCAGGTCTCCTGGGCAGGACGGAGATTTTCAATCGGCGTGGGGATGGGGCGAGGGAACGTGTTAAACAGCGTTGCATACACCTGGTAGGCACCTGAGAGCTTGGAACGGACGAACCAGCCCGCGCCCGGTCCGATGTGGCACTTGACGCAGCCGACGTGGGCATGGGGGGAACCGCGGTAGGCGGTGTACTCCGGTTCCATGACCGAGTGACACAGCTCGCCGCAGAACTGATCAGAGTCGGTGTACTCGTACGCCTTGAAGCTCCCGAAGGCGGAGAACAGGAGAAGCAGAAGACTCCCCACGGAGATCGCGACGAACGCCCGCCGCTGGCGGGGTTCGTTGAGATCAATGCGTGGCAGTACAATCTCCGACGCCTCCCCCGAACGCCGGCGCCGCTGCTCGCGCCACGCGCCGTAGAAGAGGATGGCAAGTCCCAGAAGCAGAAACCCGGGCAGAATCACGAAGGCGATGATGCCCATATACGGCTTCTGCTCTCCGCTGAACAACTCCAGGAGAAAAAGGAAAAAGATCAGACCGAAGCTGACGCCGGCCACCGCCAGGCCGGCAAGACTTACAGGATTATAGAAGAGGGAAGGGAACCGTCGGCTCATGATGCGTCATCTCCTGACTCTGCCACAGGACGACGGAAAGGAATCTCTTTTTTTCGAAGAAGTCCAGAGCTTCTATGTCCGGACCTCCCCGTTCTCGGGGCGAGTGTCGTCTGCATCTGCCGTTCGAGCATCCACTTCCAGCATCTCCTTCATACCCTCCCTCCGCTTGATTTCCTCCAGCTCCAGCGGATGCTCGTCCGCCATCTCATGCTCCGTGAGCGTACCCTTCCAGAAGGCAAGGTTGATCGGGTACGTATCGGGGTTGAAGATGACGAAGTAGAAGTGCCACACCACGATCGCAAGAACGGCCAGCCATGCCTCGTAGAAGTGGACAGCCCTTGCCACATCCCACCCCAGCTTCGTCAGGAGGCCGAGGAAGGTGTTGTCGAACCAGAGGATCACGCCCGTCGCTCCCATCACCACCGTCCCCCAGATCAGCGCCCAGTACTCCGCCTTTTCGATATAGCTGAAGCGTCCCAGTTTCGGTTTCTCGCTCGCAAAGCCGAAATTGTACTTCACCATGTCCAGTGCGTCCCTCCCGTCCTGCAGCCGCGGCAGGAGGTCACGGATCAACTCCCTCCCCCGCTGGGTGAAGAGAACATAGTAGACATGGTAGAGGCCCACGGCAATCAGCGCGACGCCGGCGGCCCGGTGCAGCAGACTCCGGATGTCGAACACCTGAGCACTCAGACTCCGGATCCACTCGACCCACCACGCTTCGGGGTAGCGTAGCATGAAGCCGGTAAACGCGAGGAGAATGAAGCTGAGCGCCATGGTGCCATGCTGGAGCCGTTCGTTCAGCGTCATGCGCAAATAGAGCCGGTGCCCGTGCCGCTCCTCCTCCAGCTCGCCCCGGCGGATCATGAGCTTGCGCCGCGACTTGCGCCAGAAATCAGCCACGTTGTGAACGGTCATACTGCCGATCGTGACCACAATGATCGTGAGGTAGAAGGTTGCGACCCATTGCAGAATCGGCTCCTCCGGCTGCGTGATGGCCACATGTACGGGACCGATGGCGAACCGCTCGTTGGCTCCCGGATGGCACGACCCGCACGTCGCCGCCAGGTTGCTCTTGTGCGTCGAGGAGGTGGGGTCAGACGACGACCGAATGTTGTGCACGCCGTGACAGCTTGCACAGTTCGCCACCTCCACCGATCCGCCCCTCACGGCAAGGCCGTGATAGCTGTCGTTGAACGTCAGGAGCCGGTTGGAGGAAAGTCCGTACTTCTCCGTCAGTCGGACCGATTCGTGACACGGTGAACAGGTCTGGG
>CAYXMK010000249.1:0-3839 GCA_964465905.1 uncultured Ignavibacteriaceae bacterium
AGACCGAGACGATCGGAAAACACGCCGTCCGGAAGTTCGTTCCCCACGTCAATGGCCCGCCGTCAGTCTCTCGAACCAGTGTGCAGCGCCTCCGCGAGGAAGCACGATCCGAGGGCCTCTCTGAATCCCGATTCGATTGGCTCCTGACCAGCCGGTGGTTCAGACCTGCACTCGCAACGGCCCTGACGGTTCTTGCACTGGTGTTCTTTCTTTCCCGCCCCCAGCAGGCTCCGACGGGCATCGGCCAGCAGGTTGCTACAGCGGATTTGATCGGCCAGATTCGCCAGAACTTCACTCTCCTCCGCTCAGGTCAGCTCAAGCCGGCCCTTACCTGCACAAGACCCGAGACGGTCGTCGGCTACTTCCGCGAACAGGGGGTGCCCTTCGCCGTTGAAGTGTTGCGTGCGACGACGTGCGAGCGGTACGGTGCCATCGCCAACGATGTGCGCGGCGTCAGATTGGCGCATGTCGTCTACGAGATCGGCGGAGAGTTGATGTACGTCTACCAAGTGAGCAAACACGACGCGATGGAAGGCGAGATTCTAACCATGCCCCAGCAGGCCCGCGCGTCTCTTTCCACCGCAGGATGGTACACCGATGAATCCCCTGACCAGTGCAGTGTCGTGCTGTGGACGTCGGGTGAGACTCTCTGCGGTGCAGCTTCCACCATGAAGAAAGATCAAGTCCTGCAGCTTCTGGCCCGGCACTGATTCCCTCCCACTCGCTCCTGCCCTTCACCATCCCACAAACAGCCGGTCCGCCAGTCGGCGCGGCAATCCTGCGTCAAGGATCTTCGCCGCAGCAACCTCAACGTCATACGTTCTGCGGAAATTCCGATACTCCCATGCCTCCGTGTCAAACACGCCGAAGCTGAGCTGTGGATTCCCGTCCCGCGGCTGACCGACGCTCCCCACATTGATCAAGAACCGCTCCCCCCTCTGCACCTGTCCTTCACCGCCCCGTTCGCCGATCACAAACGGCTGATGGGAATGACCGAGGAAGCAGATATCCTGACGGAGGTGCTGGAACGCCAGCTTCGCCTCGAACGGCGACACGACGTAGATCCACGCCGACGGCACGTACGGAGAAGCGTGGACGAAGAAGAGGTTGTCCTGCACCCATGTCAACGGCAGATTCTGCAGATACCATCGCTCCGACTCATGCAGTTGACCCTGTGTCCACTCCGCCGCCGCCCTTGCCATGGACGAGAAGTTCTCCATGCCGGAGCCGTCAGCCGCAGCGGCATCATGATTTCCCTTGATCACCACCCGGCATCGCGCGCGCACCAGTTCCAGACACTCCCGCGGATTCGCCCCGTACCCCACAACGTCTCCAAGACAGACGATGTCGCGGATCCCCAGTTCGTCAATCGTGCTCAATGCCCGCGTTAGCGCTTCAAGATTCGAATGAATGTCCGAGACAATCGCGATCCGCATGCCTGTTGCCCCGGTCAACGCGTCGCTGAGAACGTCATGCCAAAACGGTGCATGAGGAACGCGTAGATATCCGTGGTTTCCTCGATCGCTTTCGATACGGGCTTCCCGCCACCGTGTCCCGCCTTCGTCTCCACGCGCAACAGAATGGGATTGATGCCTGCATCACGCGCCTGCAGCGTCGCGGCGAACTTCATTGCATGGGCAGGGACTACTCGATCGTCGTGGTCGGCAGTGGTAATCAGCGTTGCGGGGTATGCCACTCCTCTCCTCACGTTGTGGAGCGGAGAATAGGCAGCAAGAAACGCGAACTGCTCTGCGCTGGCTTCCGCATTCCCATACTCGACCGTCCAGAATCGACCGACGGTGAACTTGTGGTACCGCAGCATATCCGTGACCGGAACCTGGCAGATGACGGCTCCGAAGGCATCGGGCCGCTGAAGCATGCACGCCGCTACGAGGAGTCCGCCGTTACTTCCTCCGATAATGCCGATCCTTGAAGGAGTGGAGTATTTCTCTGCCACGAGCCACTCCGCCGCCGCAATGAAATCATCAAAGACGGTCTGTTTCTTCCCCAGCATGCCGGCGCTGTGCCATTCCTCTCCGTACTCGCCACCGCCCCGCAGGTTCGCCAGCGCATAGATGCCGCCGTTCTCCAGCCAGACGAGACGTGAGGCAGAAAACGACGGCAGCATGGAAATGTTGAATCCCCCGTACCCGTTGAGGAGTACGGGGTTCGAGCCGTCCAGCCGGAGTCCCTTCCTGTACGTCAGAAACATCGGGATGCGCGTGCCATCCTTCGACGGATAGAAGATCTGACGCGTCTCGTAGGCCGTCGCGTCAAACGTGGGAGCGGGAGGATACAGAGTCGACAATTCAGCCGAGGCAACATCATACCGATAGATGGTAGCGGGGTACAGGAACGAGGTGAAGGCGAAAAACATTTCGGTGTCTTTCATGCTCCCGGTGATGCCTCCGACGGTTCCCGGCGCGGGAAGGGGAATCTCCCGTACAAACGCTCCCTCCATTGTATAGACGTGCAGAACATGCTGAACATCGCGGAGGTAGCTTACGACGAGCCGGTTGCCCGCTGCGACGGCGGTAGAGAGCACATCGGACGTCTGGGGCAGAATCTCTTTCCAGTTCGTCGGCTCCGGCCGCTCAACATCAATGGCTATAATCCGTCCCCGCGGCGCCCCCAGATCCGTCCGGAAGTACAGCACGGAACCGACGTTCCCGAGGAAATCGTAACTGGCATCCGCTTCGTCAAGGAGCCGCAGGAAGTCTCCCTGGCTGTCAGCACGACGATAGTAGATCCTGTTCTTCGGAGAGCTTCCATGCCAGACGGTCAGGACAAGATACCTCCCGTCTTCTGTGAGAGAGGGACTGAACCCCAGCTCCCGCGCATCCGGGCGCTCGTACACCAGGCGGTCTTCGGCCTGCGAAGTGCCAAGCGTGTGCCAGTACACCTTGTTGTTGTAACTCTGCTCCCCCGCCGGCACCGTCGAGGGATCGGGGTATCGATTATAGTAGAACCCTTGATTGTCCTTTGTCCATGCAACACCCGCGAACTTGCAGAACCGGATCACTTCGTCGAAGTCTTTCCCTGTCCTCAGGTCCCGGATGCGGATTTCCTGCCAGTCACTGCCGCTCCGTGAAAGGCCATACGCCAGGAGCGTTCCATCATCACTAAATGCCATGCCGGAGATTGCAACGGTTCCATCGTTGCTCAGCGTATTGGGATCAATCACGATCGTCGATGCACCACCGAGCTGCGTCTGTGCGTACACGACGGATTGATTCTGCAAACCCTCGTTCTTCGAAGTGAAATAGGTGTTTCCCTTCTTCCGAGGCGGTGAAAACCGAGGATAGTTCCACAGCTCTTCGAGCCGCTCCCGGATCTTCTGCCGAAAGGGAATCTGGCCGAGGTAGGCCTCCGTCAGGGCATTCTGCGCTTCAATCCACGCCTTCAGCTCCGGTGAGGATTCGTCTTCCATCCAGCGGTACGGATCGGCGACCATCGTGCCGTGGAAGTTGTCCACAGTCGTATCCTTCCGGGCGGGGGGGTACGTTACCGCCTGAGACCAGAGCCGGCCGCTGAACAGCGTTGCTGAGCACACGAGGACCACGAAGAGAGTGGATGACGTCAGGGCTTTCATCACGAACCTCTGCGGAAATGTGGGGGAATGGATGGGTGTTCAATATAGAAATTGAGGAAAGGGGATTCAACCCCGACCCCGCAGCTGAACGTCGGCAACGGCGAGAGCTCCGCAGGCGCCGCTATTTCCCGACGCTGATCTCCTCGAGCGGTTTCCGTATACCATCCGGCACGAACGGATCGGCGGCCGGAGACCCGACGGGAATGAGGAAGAACGGCTTCTCGTTTGGAGGACGTTCAGAGAACGC
>CAYXMK010000250.1:0-3779 GCA_964465905.1 uncultured Ignavibacteriaceae bacterium
GGTAACGGTGTACGAGGTCCCGTGCAAGGCGAAACGGCGCATCATCACGGTGACTATAGACCGCCGCCAGATCGGCCACGAAGAGCTGACCGACCTGCTCTTCAACGGTCAGGGATTCAAGGGTCGCCTGGACCCAGGGGTGTGCGGGTCTTGAACTCGTCACGATCGCGGGAATGCGTGCATGGTTACAGGAACAGCAGTTCGCGGATCCTACGCATACTCCAACGCCTGTACGAAATCGGCAATCAGATCTTCGGCGGTTTCTACACCGACGGAAATCCGGATCATGCCGGGTGTGACGCCATGGCGCCTCAGCTCTTCCTCCGACATCGAAACGTGCGATGAGTAGATGGGAATGCTGACGAGAGTCTCCACCCCTCCCAGCGACATGGCATTCACGGCCACGCGCAGGTGATCGCAGACGGCAACAGTTGCCTCAGCGGGCGTTTTGCCGCGTGACGGCCTCACTTCGATCGTGAGCATCCCGCCGAAGCCCTTCATCTGCCGCCGCGCCAGCAGGTGTCCCGGGTGCGAACGAAGCCCGGGATAGAGCACGCGGGCAACCTTCCGGTGCCTGCTCAGCGCACGGGCAAGGATCGAAGCATTCCGGTTCTGCCGCTCAACCCGGAGCTCGAACGTCTTGAGACTCCGGTACAACAGGTACGCGGCAAAGGGATCAGCGCAACCGCCGTAGTACTTCGCCGACGTCTTTACCTTCCGGATGAATTCCGAGCTTCCCAGCACCACGCCCGCCACGACGTCACTGTGTCCACCCAGGTACTTCGTTGCGCTCTCGACAACGGCATCCACACCGAACCGGAAGGGATTCTGGTTGAGGATCGTGGCAAACGTGTTGTCCGCCATGATCACGATCTTCCTGCCGATCCTCCGTTCTTCCCTTCTCACAATGTCGACCAGTTTCTTCATATCAACGATATTGAGAGTCGGATTCGTCGGCGTTTCGAAGTGAACGACTCGGGTCCGTTCCGAGATAGTCGCTTTCAGCTCCTCAAGGCGGTTCGGGTCGACGAAGCGTACCCCGATCTTCAGCTTCGGCAATTCATCCCGGAAGAAGCGATAGGTTCCTCCGTAGAGCGCCGGCGTCGCAACGATTTCCTCTCCCGACTCAGTCATTGCCAGAACGGCCGTGGAGAGAGCCGCCATCCCGCTGGCAAAAAGGGCGGCGGCCTCAGCTCCTTCCATCAGCGCGAGTCTGGTCTCGACATCACGCACTGTCGGATTGTGATAGCGTGTATACACGTAAACATTGGGATCCCCTTCGGCGTAGCGGACAGCATCTTCAGACGTCGCGAACCGGTAGGTCGACGTCTGATAGATCGGAAGGGAAACCGGTCCCCGGTACGCTTCCAGCCGGTCACCATGGATGGCCCGGGTGGCAAGCCCGGCGGTTCGGGGATTGACGGCAGCGTTCTTCATGACCCTCACCCGTTCAGGAGAATTCTTCACGATGGATTGCGTCGTCTGCTTCTACAGGATCAATCCGGCCAGAACGAACATCATCCCCGCGAACGTTGCCGACACCAGGGCGTAGGGCAACTGCGTCTCCACATGTTCCACCACACCCGTCTTTGCGGAGATGGCCGTAATGACCGAGGTATCGGAAAACGGCGACGTGTTGTCTCCGAACACCCCTCCCGAAATACAGGCCGCAAACATCAGCGGAAGGGGGATGTGCATCGCCTGCGCAACAGGCACGGCCAGCGGAACCATGATGCTGAAGGTGCCGTACGATGTGCCGGTCGCAAACGAGATCAGACACCCGACAAAGAAGAAAATGAGAGGCATCAGAAACGGGGGCACGCTCCCCGAGGCCAGACCGGCAATGTAGTAGCCGGTTCCCATCTCTTTGCACAGACTCCCCAGTGTCAGCGCCAGAGCGAGGAGGATCCCCACTTCCATGAATTCTCCGATTCCCCCGTAGACTGCCTTTTCGATCGAAGGGCGGTGGGACTTCGGCCTGAACCGGACCATGAGCGCCAGAACCGCGATGGAGGCAAGGACGGCATAGAACACGGACGCCGTTCCGTCACCCTTGAGCATCGATCCGCCTCCCGTGAACGCAAGAGAGGCGAGCATGGTGGCCACCAGCACCAGGACGGGAATGATGACGAGCAGACTGCCCGCGGGAGAGGCATCGTCCTCCGACGTACCTGCAACAGGAGCTGACGGCCCGCTCTCGCTCGTTGCCGGCACAACGCCTGCGGTGTACTTCTTCATCGCCCCCAGTCGCCATCCGAACAGCATGGTGAGAGCGACCATGATCAGGCTTGCCATGCAGTAGAAGTTCATCGTCATGGCGCGCACGACCACGCCGAACGGATCAGCAATACCCTGACCGGCCAGGAGCGTCATGTAGAAGGCGCCCCAGCTGTTAAAGACAATGATGGCGATCCAGTTGATGCTGATGCTGTGGAGGAAGTACGCCAGGGTGACACGCGGAATCCGGAGCCGGTCGTAGAGACTCCCCACCGTTGTTCCGTTGACCATGATGTTCGAGTAGTTCTCCAGGATCATGAGGAGCCCGATGGCCCATGTCAGCAGGAACACTGGCCGTTTCGAGCGGACGTTCAGGGATTCTAGGAGCCGGATCATCCCGCGGAAGCCGCCGGACGTTTCCATCAGCCGGATCAGTCCGCCGACGAGGACGCCGAAGAGAATCAACTGCAGGTTACTCCGGTCGCCAGTGATTCTAATCACCCGCTCGAGGTAGTCCACCACGAAGCTCCCGTTCGGCAACGGCAGCAGAAACGCAGACGCCATGCCGCCGACGAGCAACGCCGGAATGATCTTCTTCTTCCAGAGCGCGAGGGCCAGGGCAATCACGGGAGGCAGAATACTGAGGAAACCGAGATCGGTCATTGGGTTGGGCCTGAGATATCTGGTCGTGGCGAACGGAGACGGTCGCACCTTCCGGACCCCCGACACACGGGATGCGCTCTTGCAGAGAATATCCGCGGGGTCAGCCGGTACGCCAGGTCAAAGTAAGGAAACGCACCGTTGAATTCAACGTTCTATCGGTATGCGACCGCATTGCACTTCAGCCGTTTTTTTTCTTCCATGAGACATCCACGACCCCACCGGGCATCGTGGCAGCAACGTCATGACAGGAGAGTCGAGTGCGGACGATGGGACACGATGGTACGGAGTTCGAGAAGGAAGTCATCGAACGAAGCTTCGAGGTGCCGGTACTGGTTGACTTCTGGGCCGCCTGGTGCGGACCATGCAAGATGCTCGGTCCCGTGCTTGAACGGCTCGCGGCGGAAGCCGGCGGCGCCTGGGTGCTGAAGAAGCTCGACACGGAGCAAGACCCCGCAACGGCGGCACGGTACGGCATCCGCAGTATTCCTGCGGTCAAGCTCTTCGTCGAGGGGCGTGTGACTGCGGAGTTCACCGGCGCCCTGCCGGAGACAGCCGTCCGGCAATGGCTGAACAAACATCTGCCGGGGAGATTCCGGAAGGAAGTGGATCAGGCAGAGGCGCTGCTGAAGTCGGATCGCATTGAAGAAGCGCGGGCTTTGCTGCAGCCGGTTGTTGATGCCGAGCCCGCCAACCACAGAGCGCGCGTCCTCCTTGCCCAGGCGCTTCTCGACCGCGACCACCGACAGGCTCGTGCGCTCATCGAGGGGATTGAGGAGGATTCACAGGATGCTGAACGCGCACAGGCGGTGCGGGTCATCAGCGACCTTCTGCTCAAACTCGAGGAGCCCTCGCGACTTTCCGCCTCCCCTGTGCGGAGTCTCTACCTTGAAGCCATTCAA
>CAYXMK010000251.1:0-3776 GCA_964465905.1 uncultured Ignavibacteriaceae bacterium
GTCATCACGTTTCCAACCATCACGAATGAGCCGCCTGCGTCGTGGGAAGAGTGAGACGCCGCGATCAAGAGGCTCCATCAATACGACGCCATCATGTTCACGAGTGGGAACTCCGTTCGGAGGTTTGTTGCGCGGCTCCGACAGTGTTTACCGCCAGGGAACGAACAGAGTCTGCGCGCCAAAGCATGCTACGTCGTTGGAGCCAAAACGGGCGAAGCTCTTGAAAAGGAGGGATTCACGCCAACATATTTGCCGAACGTCGGCACCGCGATGGGATTGGCAGAGGCTCTTCTGAAGTTGCAGCCACGACCGAAGCGTTGCCTCTTTCCCAAGGGGAACCTTGCGGGATTGGAGCTAACGGACTCTCTGCGGTCAGCAGGACTCACCGTTGATGAAGTAACCGTCTATCGAACGAAATCTCCCGATGCAGGAGACGCCGAGCCACTCATGGAAATGTTCAGACAGAAAAGGATCGACGTCCTCACGTTTTTCAGCCCTTCGAGCATCCATAATTTCCTCGAGCTTTTTCCCGTGGAGATTGTCGCCGGCTGTGTCGTCGCCGTGATTGGAGAGAGCACCGCGGCAGCTGCGCGCGGAGAGGGACTCACCGTCCCTATCGTCGCACCGGAGCCGAGCGCCGTGGTCCTTGCAGATTCAATTGTTCGCCATTATGCGAAGGTTCAGATTTCATGACGCACCCACAGCTTGCCAACGATCTTTTGCTGAGAGCATGCCGTCGCGAAAATGTTGATCGGACACCAGTCTGGTTTATGCGGCAGGCTGGGAGATATCTGCCGGAGTATCGCGCCGTTCGTGCACGGGCTGATTTTCTCACTCTGTGCAGAACACCGGAGCTGGCCGCCGAGGTCACGATCCAGCCGGTCGAACTGATTGAGGTCGATGCGGCAATTATCTTCTCGGACATCCTCGTTGTTCCGGAGGCAATGGGAATGAAGCTCGTTGTTGATGAAGGGAAAGGGGGGCCGCGATTCCCCTCGCCCCTTCGTTCCGCAACGGATATCCAGAAGCTTCGCACTGATGGTCTGACAGCGTCTCTGCACTATGTGTTCGACGCCATCAGACTCACGAAACAACGTCTCGGCGGCCGGGTCCCACTCATCGGATTCTCAGGCGCTCCGTGGACGCTTGCATCCTACATGGTGGAAGGCCATAATCCGCGCGATTTTCGGCATGTCAAGTCTCTGATCTACACCCATCCGGACGACGCTCATGTGCTGCTGCGAAAGCTTAGCGACGCGGTTACAGCATACCTCTCTGCCCAGATTGATGCCGGCGTGGACGTCGTTCAGATTTTTGACACATGGGGTGGAGTCCTCGGACAGGACGATCTCCAGGAATTCTCTCTTTCGTACATCGGCGACATCGTGTCGGCGTTGAAAAGCACATCAACGCCCGTGATTGTCTTCTGCAAGAACTGCGGGCACTCGCTCGAACGGATCGCGAATACCGGTGCCGACGTCGTGGGGCTCGATTGGACCATCGACATCGGCCATGCTCGCAGCCTGATCGGTGGTCGCGCCGCGTTGCAGGGGAACCTCGATCCTGTGTTGCTGTTTTCCACTTCCGAACGCATCGAAGCCGAAGTGGCGAAAATCCTTAAGAGATTTGGAAACGGAAACGGTCACGTATTCAATCTCGGTCACGGCATATTGCCGGAAACACCTGTCGAAAACGTCAGGGCCCTCGTTCGGTCAGTCAAGAGATTAAGCCGAGAGTATCACCAGGGGTGATGAGATGAAGCAGATTGAAAGCGTCGATATCGGCCTTTTGAAGAAGTACAGCCGCCCGGGACCCAGATACACGAGCTACCCAACAGCTCCGGCGTTTTCGGAGAGCTTCGGTCCTGATCAGTACAGGCTGGCCATCGATGAGACAAACAGAGCGGGCACCAACGCTCCACTCTCCCTCTATTTCCACTTTCCGTTTTGCGACACATTGTGTTATTTCTGCGGCTGTACGATGCTTGTGACGCACAGCCGGGAGCAGATTCGCGAATACAACGACTATCTAAAACGAGAGATCGCGCTCATCGCCCCCCTCATCGCAAAAGGTCGTCCGGTCATTCAACTTCACTGGGGGGGAGGAACGCCCTCGTATCTGGACCCTGATGAAATCCGGGACATCGGTGCATTCATCCAGGAGAATTTCACGATCGACGAAACTGTTGAAGCGGGTGTCGAGATCGACCCGCGCGGACTCACCTTCGACCATCTCCGGGCCCTTCGTGAGGTGGGATTCAACCGGATCAGCATGGGGATTCAGGATTTCGACGAGACCGTTCAGAAGGCGGTCAACCGGATTCAGCCGGAGTCAATTTCACGGAACGCCGTCGAGTGGAGCCGCACACTGGGTTTCTCGAGTATCAACATCGATTTGATCTACGGCCTTCCTCACCAGACGGTGTCATCGTTCGCTCCAACGGTGGAGAAGATCATCGGGCTCTCGCCCGACAGGCTGGCGGTGTTCAATTATGCCCATGTTCCGTGGATGAAGCCGCATCAAAAACTCATCCACGAAGAACACCTTCCAAGCGCAGATGAGAAGCTCGAGCTCTTCAAAATGACGGCGGAGAGGCTTCTCGACGCGGGCTACTGGAGCGTCGGTATGGACCACTTCGCTAAACAGAGTGACGAACTGGCCATCGCGCAACGGAACAGGACTCTGTATCGGAATTTCCAGGGCTACTCCACGAAAGCCGGTTGTGACCTCTATGGCTTCGGGATGTCCGCCATCGGCCAGTTCCGCGATACGTATCAGCAGAACGTCAAGAGTCTCCGCGAGTACTACGGACGCATCAGGGCAAATTCCCTTGCGACCCACGTTGGCTATAGAATGAATGCCGATGATCACATCCGCAAGGAAGCCATTATGCGGCTGATGTGTGATATGGAGCTTCAGAAGCGAGACATGGAACGAACCTTTGGTATTTCCTTTGACGAGTACTTTGCGGATTCCCTCGCGAAACTGAGCCCGTTCGTCTCGGATGGACTGGTATCACTTCACCCCGATCGGGTTGTGGTTCACGGTATGGGGCGCCTCGTCATCCGGAACATCGCGATGTGTTTCGACGCGTATCTTGAAAAGATGATCCAGGAGCAGAACATATTTTCCAAAACTGTATGAACCGGGCACCGAACGAAACGAAATCCAGAAAGGCGATCGTCCTGCTCCAGCTTGGGGGTCCGGACTCGCTGGACGCAGTGCAGCCGTTTCTCTACAATCTGTTTTGCGATCCTGACATCATTGATCTCCCAGGCGCATTCCTGTTCCGGAGGCCGCTGGCCGCCGTGATCTCGAAGTCTCGGGCGCCTCATGTCCGGGAGCTGTACCGGGCAATAGGGGGCGCGTCCCCCATACTGGATCAGACACGGCAGCAAGCCGCGAGCCTGGCATCGTTCTTGACCTCCCGGGGTGAGAATGTTCTCGTGGAGATCGCGATGAGGTATTGGACGCCCACGACGGAGGAAACGCACGGGCGACTTCTCGCCGCCGGGGTCAGCGAGGTCGTGCTTCTTCCTCTCTATCCACACTATTCAAAATCGACGACCGGGTCGAGCGTCCGAAAGTGGAACAGCGTGAACCTGAACGGGCGGATGCCACAACTTCGGACAAAGGTTATCGAACAGTATCACGATCACCCGCTGTATATCCAGGCCCTCGTGGAACGGATCGACGAGGCCCTACAGAAGGTGCCGGTGCAGGATCGCGGCCTTGTGCATCTCGTCTTTAGCGCCCACGGTACGCCGGTGCAGCTC
>CAYXMK010000252.1:0-3760 GCA_964465905.1 uncultured Ignavibacteriaceae bacterium
CAGCCAATATTCTCCGGTACGATACGCCCGACACGCTGAATACCGACGACCGCGACGAGGTGCTGTTCACGATGGGGTTGCAGGAACAGCACCGGTTCAGCGAGTCGCTCTGGGCGACCGTTGCGTTGGAGCTGACGTTGAACCATCTGGTCTACCTGCACCGGCTGCAGAGCGCAAACAACAACTGGAACCGCATCCTGGCGCTGCGGCTGAGGGTCGATGCTCAGCCCGCTCCGTGGTTCACGAACGTCGCGGTGTCCGAAGTGCTGGCGAACTACACGGCCTACGATTTCGAGGAGCAGGTCCGGTCTGTTCGGAGTTACTCCTTTCGGCAGGCGCTCTGGATCGATTCGCTCTCGGCGCGACTGACGGACCGCACGTCTCTGGAACTCTCGGCATCGGTGCGAATGTTTGAACGGGGTCTGCTGAAGTGGAAGGAGTTCTCCGAACGCCCCGAGAATCTGTTCCTGGAACTCTCCTTCTGGCCCCGGATGAGGGTCCGCCCGATTCCGGATCTGACGCTCGGCGTGGGCTACCGGCATTTTGCCCAGGAGCGCTACCGGTACGACGGCACCGAGAGGGTCTTTGAGCGGCGCTACCGGGGCGCCGGCCCCACCGCGAGCCTGGTCTGGGAAGGGGAGGGCTGGCAGCGGCTGGCCATCGACGGATGGTATGAAGTACAGAAGGACGGTGACAGGACCATTCGCAGAGTGTCAAACGTCACGGCGATCATCGGCCTTGTGCTATGAGGAGATCTATGACAGGACGCACGGTTTCGAAGCGGAAGAAGAGCGTCAAGGGAGAGCGGCTCTTCACGATGCAGTGCATGAGCCATCCCCGGGAGCTCAACAGGCTCGAGAAGTTCCTGAAGGACGTCAACAGAGTCGCCCACCTGGATGATGGTACGTTCTACCGTCTGCACGTCGCGACCTCTGAGGCCGTGAACAACGCGATCCTGCACGGGAACAAGTCGGATCGCTCCAAGAAGGTCTGTATCCGGTGCCTTGTCCGGAAATCTTCCCTCACCGTGTGTGTGAAGGATGAAGGGACGGGTTTCAACGCCGACGCCGTGCCGAATCCACTGGCGGAAGGGAACCTTATGAAGGAGAGCGGGCGGGGCATCTTCCTGATACGCGAAATGGTGGACCGGGTGCGCTTTCGCAGTACGCGGGAGGGGACGACCGTGGAGATGACGATCGATTTGCGGAGATTGAACCTGTAGGACTGTGCGACCGATCGGCTGCCGCCGGTCTGGAGACAAACGTTCCCGCCTGGACAGACAGGCGGGATTCTTTTTTCTCCGGCTGACTTCTGTGGCGACCGATGCCGGTGCCGGCGGGTGAATGGAGCTGCCCACTCGTCCGGCCAGAGAAAGAAGAACGCGGAGGGGGCGTGGCTGGAGCGGAAAGAAAATCCCGTCTGCCCGGGCAGACAGACGGGATCAGTGAGTTCGCAGGAAGGAGTTAGAGCGCCAGCTCGAGGTTCAGACCGAACAGCATCGCCGTGCTCTTGTACTTGCCGGGGAAGATGTTCTCCGGGGCCTTCACTTCCCGTTCCAGTGAATTGATGTATTGGAAAGCCGCGTGGATCATGACGCCGTCGGAAATCGCATACCCGGCGCCGATGACCCCCTCGATTCTGTTCGCATCCGGGAGCATCGGTTCGACGGACTTGTCGGGCTGAGGCGTCTGGTCGTACACGACTCCGGCCCGCAGCGCCAGCTTGTCCATCCGGTACTCACCGCCGAGCCGCAGGAGAATGCTGTTCTCCCATTTCTTCTCACTCGTCACCGGTCCCTGCAACGGCGTGCCAAGCAACGGGAACACCGGTCCGACCGGAATGTCGAGTTTCAGGACGTCGTATTCCTTCCAGAAAACGTATTGGAAATCGACTTCAACCGTGAGATCCCTGCTGACGTCATACGCGACCCCCGCTTTCAAGTCGGCCGGCATCGGCAGGGTTGCCTTTCCCGTCCCGCCCGGAAAGTACGTTGCGACGCCCGCCATGTTGGAGAAGACTGCGTCCCCCTCGAACTCGAGATCGGTAAGATGGCGGTACGAGACACCGACTGACAGCTCGGGCATCGGCTTGTAGAGGAGGCCGAAATTGAAGTTGATGCCTGATCCGCTGCCGTCCAGCGCCAGTTCACCATTGGGGGCTCCCAACGCGGCAGTGCCGGTGTTCTGCTTCAGCTCGACGGATCCGATGACGTAGCTGACGCCGACGCCGATGGACAACTGGTCACTGATCTTGTACGCCACCGTCGGATTGATGTAGAAGGTCATCAGATCGGACTGAAGAGAGAGATTGCGCCCAACCCACCCCGCGGGCCACTTCGTGCCGAGGCCGAACGGATTGAACACACCGAGCCCGAACACCAACGCGTCGTCCATCGCATACGTTGCGTAGAAGTTGCTCGGATAGAAGACCTGGCTTTCCATCTTTGTCTCTGTGGTCGCAGGCGAAGGGCCCGTGAAGGTCGTGGCGGGCATGATCAGGGTTGTTCCGGCCAGGATATTGATCCCCTTCTGGAACGCCAATCCTGCAGGATTGAAATAGATCGCCGACGCGTCGCGAGCCTGTGCTGCGAACGCACCCCCCATGCCCATGGCGCGGGCACCATGCTCCCCAATCTGGTACCCACCTGCGATCAGGATCGCTGTGGTCGCGATGAACACCACGCCCACAAGGGCAAAGCGGTACAGTGCTCTGTTCAAGGGAACCTCCATGAAATGGTGGATGGATGTGAGTACTGCAGTTGGAACCGTGTCTCACTCTGGTTCGTGCCGCACAATGTTAGCGAACTCCTTTCCGAAAAGCAAGAAGGAAGTTTGGCCGAAGGAGGGGCTGGCCCAACGATCAGGAATGAGAATCCCGCTGGAATTGCAGATTTCCAGCGGGATTTTGGGTTTTTTGCCCTGGGCTGAAAGCTGTTCGGGTCGGTCGGAAACCGCCTCCGCTCAGATCTTCAGGTTGGCAATGTTGGCCCGAACCCCTTCGGCGGACTTGTTCAATGCCGCCTGCTCCTCCGCCGTCAACTTGATCTGGACGATCTCTTCCATCCCCTTCTTCCCAATTTTGATGGGAACACCCACGACAACGTCCTTGATGCCGTACTCACCCGTCAGCCATACGGCGCAGGGGAGAATCCTCTTCTTGTCCTTCACGATCGATTCGACCATTTCGACCGTGGACGAAGAAGGCGCGTAGTAGGCACTGCCGGTCTTGAGGAAATTGACGATTTCAATACCGCCGTCCCGGGTCCGCTTGACAAGGCGCTCGATCGTGGTCTGATCCATCAGGTCCGGAAGCGGGATGCCGGCGACGGTGGAATAGCGGGGAAGCGGGACCATCGAATCGCCGTGGCCGCCGAGGACAAAGGCCGTCACATCCTCGACAGAAACCTTCAGCTCCATGGCGATGAACGTCCGGAACCGGGCAGAATCCAGAACGCCGGCCATGCCGAGCACACGCTCGCGCGGAAAGCCGCTCACCTTCATCGCGACATAGGTCATCACATCGAGCGGATTCGAAACGACGATAAGAATTGCGTTCGGAGATTTCGCAACCGCCTGCTGGGTGACCGACTTGACGATCTCGGCGTTGGTGTTCTGGAGGTCGTCGCGGCTCATGCCCGGCTTGCGGGCGATGCCGGCCGTGATGATGACGATGTCCGATCCCGCCGTATCATCGTAGCTGTTGCTTCCCACCACGCGTCTGTCCGAACCCTCGATGGGAGCTGACTCAAACATATCCAGCC
>CAYXMK010000253.1:0-3757 GCA_964465905.1 uncultured Ignavibacteriaceae bacterium
TTTCTCTGCAAGGAGAGCCATGAAACTCAAATTCTGGGGGGTTCGTGGGTCGATACCAACGCCGGGCAGACATACGGTCCGCTACGGCGGTAACACGCCGTGCGTCGAGCTTCGGCTCAGCAATGATCATCTCGTCATCCTGGACGCCGGTTCCGGTATCCGGAATCTTGGCGACCATCTGATGAGCGCCGGGGAATCGGTGAAGGCCTATCTGCTGATAACGCACCCGCACTGGGACCACATCCAGGGGTTCCCGTTCTTCAAGCCGGCGTTCATTTCCGGCAACGAATTGACCATCATGGGAACCGAACGTCCGGAGAAACGGTTGAATGAAATCATCGCTGAGCAAATGAACAGGATCTACTTCCCTGTGCAGCTCCATGCTCTCGAAGCGAAGATCACGTTCGTGCCGCTTCAGGAGGAGCAGGTGAAGGTGTTCGACGCTACCGTCACGAGCATGTACGTGAATCATCCCGGATTCACGGTCGGATACCGTTTGGAACACGCCGGCAAGACGCTCGTTTATATCAGCGACAATGAACCGTTCGATCGGGATCATGCGGACGCCCTGACGAATTTTGAGACGCTCGTGAAGGAGAAGTTCAGCAGCGTGGAAGGGGATCCGAACCGACGGATCTTCGACTTCTGCCGAGATGCCGACATTCTCATCCACGACGCGATGTACACGCCCCAGGAGTACATCGATCGGCTCGGCTGGGGTCACTCACACTATCTGTTCGCCCTGAAGATCGCGGCTGAGGCGAATGTGAAACGGCTCTTTCTCTTCCATCACGATCCCGTCCATAATGATGATCGGGTGGACGACATCGTGAAGAAATGCCTCCGCGAAGTGAAGAGTCGGGGTTACAGGTTTGAATGCGAGGCAGCGATCGAGAACGCTGAGTGTGAATTCTGAAGCCCGGGCCCGGCGGCGCCGCGACCGATCGGCGTCACTCCGCCTGTCGTCGCTGCATCTGTCCGTCGGGGGCGGTCAGTTCCCGCGGCATTCGCTCCGGGGCCGGAGCAGGAGGTGAACCATGGATCGGCATTTTACAGAACGCGACGTGGAGGCGCTCGCCGCCGTACTCGGCGTGAGTCCTGAGCGGGAAGGGAACGGGGTTCGCTTTCGTGTGAAGCGCGGGGAGCCGGCGCGAACCCTGGTGCTGGAGCTCTATCCGGGGATCCGCATCGGCAAGCGGAGAGGACACCTCGTGTCGGTCTATACGCCCACGGCTCATCTGCAGCTTCACTTCTGCACCGGCTATGTGGTGAGCGATATGCTGGGGGAAATCACGTTCGTGGCTGAATCGAACGGAAAGGTATCAGGACTGACGGTCGAACGCGAGGGAGGGTGCGCTCTCTATGCGAATGTTGACCGGCAGATTCTCTCCGGCGATTTTACGACGCTTGGCCCTGAAGTCATGATGTCGGGCATTGCGCTTTCCCTGACGGAATCGGTCCTTCCTCCGGGAAAGCCGAACGCGCTCTCCGGCCCCCCGGAGCGGCGTCAGCGCAGGGCTGGTCACCGCGGGGTTGCCGCCCGCCGCACGGGCCGTTCGCGCCCGCGGCAGGCTTGACCGCCGGCTGGTGATCTGATTCCGCGAGAAACGTGGAAGGGGCTGCATGCGGGTTCTCGTGGCACACCAACATCGCTCCCGGCGATTCCCCGGTTCGGAAACCCGCCGCACGGTCCGGTGTGTTGTGAACGGTGAGCGGAAGACCGTGCGCACCATCTCTGTCGTCTTCACGGACAATCGGTTTCTGCGGCGCATGAACCGTGCGTATCTCAACCGCAACCGGTACACCGACGTGATGGCCTTTCCGCTGGGGAGCGTGCGCGAGCGGGAGGGAGAGGTGTACGTCAGTCTGGATCAGGCCCGCGCACAGGCGGGGGACCTCGGCCTTCCCGTGGGCGAAGAGGTCCGGCGGCTCATCATCCACGGGACACTGCACCTGCTCGGCGACCGCGATGGTACGGCGCGCCAGCGAATCCGGATGCGGATGAAGGAAGATCATTACCTTCGTCTCCTCCGGTACACGGAACGCAGGCGCCGCTCGGCGCGCGCTTGGGAGAAACGGTAAACGAAAGCAAGTTCTCGTATGTACGAACGCGTGGTGGAAATCATTCTCTTCCTGATGAACGAGTTGCGGTCCAAGAAGCAGTTGAGCGACGTGGACGTCTCGATGCTCTCCCGCAACGGCTACACACAGAGCGAAATCTCCACAGCGTTCTCCTGGCTGTTTGACCGAATTGCCGTCGGTGAGGAAATCCTTCCTCCGCAGCCCGGGGGAAGCGGATCCCACCGCGTCCTCCATGACATCGAACGAATGGTGATCGCACCTGAGGCGTACGGGTACCTCCTGCAGTTCCTCCACCTGGGTCTCTTGAAGGGCGACGATGTGGAGGCGGTGATCGAGAGACTTATGGCGGCGGGGCTTTCGTCGGTCGGACTCGCAGAGATGAAGTCCTTTGTGGCGGGATACCTCTTCGGGGGAGAGGGCGGAGCGAAGGACGGCCTGATGATGCCGCTGGGGACCAACGACACCATTCATTGAACGGAGCACCATGGAGAAGTCATTTGTCATCGTCGAATCTCCTTCGAAGGCGAAAACGATCAGCAAGTACCTCGGGAAGGACTTCACCGTCGACGCGTCGGTAGGGCATATCAAGAACCTGCCGAAGAGCAAGCTGAGCGTCGACGTGGAGAACGGGTTCGACGTCACGTACGAGACCATCGAGGGAAAGGAAGACGTTATCGAAAAACTCCGCCGGAAGGCGGAGCAGGCGAAGACCGTGTTCATCGCGACAGACCCTGATCGGGAAGGAGAGGCAATCGCTTCCCATATCGCGCAGGAAATCGAACCGGTGAACAAGAGCATCCGGCGGGTCCTGTTCCATGAGATCACCGAATCGGGAATCCGCAATGCCATGAAGCATCCCCGCAAAATCGACCGCCACCTCGTTCTGTCGCAGCAGGCCCGGCGGGCCATGGACAGGATCGTCGGCTACAAGATTACGCCCTTCGTCTGGAAGACCTTCTACTATGGCCTCTCGGCGGGCAGAGTCCAGTCGGTGGCGCTGCGCTTGATCTGCGAACGGGAAGAGGCGATCCGATCCTTTGTTCCCGAGGAGTACTGGTCGATCACCGGCGAGTTTAAGACCAGTGCAGGGGACACGTTCCTGGCGAAGCTGGCAAAAGTGGCCGGCGAGGAGCCGCGGATCCCTGATCAGGCGGCGGCTGAGGCCTACGTGCGGGAACTGGAACGGCAGCACTACGCCGTGACGCGCGTGGAACGGCGTCGGGTCAAGCGCAATCCCCCGCCCCCCTTTATCACCAGTACCCTCCAGCAGGAAGCCGCCCGGCGGCTGCGCTTCTCTGCCAAGCGGACGATGGGGCTGGCACAGAAACTCTACGAAGGAGTCGCGCTCGGCGACGAAGGCCCCACCGGACTGATCACCTATATGCGAACCGACTCGACGCGCCTCAGCGAGGAGGCTGTCGCGCTGGCCCGGGAGCATATCTTCGAGAACTACGGGAAGGAGTACCTTCCCAAGGAACCGCGGCGATTCAAGAAGGGGAAGGCCTCCCAGGACGCCCACGAGGCGATTCGTCCGACCTCCCTGGCGCATACGCCAAAGGCGGTCCGGCGATATCTGGACAAGGACGCTGCGCTGCTCTACGAGTTGATCTGGAACAGGTTCATCGCGAGCCAGATGTCGGCAGCGGAGTTCGAGCAGTTGTCGGTCGATGTGGAA
>CAYXMK010000254.1:0-3732 GCA_964465905.1 uncultured Ignavibacteriaceae bacterium
TGCCGCCGTTCGAGGTCACAATCGTGGGAGATGGTCCCCTCCGGGTGGATGTTGAGCGCTTTGCCAGACTGCCCGCCTGGAGAGGAAGGGTGCGTTACAGGGACCATGTTCCGTACGGGTCGGAAGCGTTCGAGCAGATCTACCGGAGTGCAGACATCTATGTCCTTCCGAGCATGACGGCCGATGGGGAGAAAGAGGGCATCCCCACAACGCTGGTGGAAGCGATGTCTTCGGGCTTGCCGGTTGTGGCCTCCGTTCATGCCGGGATTCCGAGCATCATCACTTCGGGAGTCGACGGCCTGCTCGTGACGGAGGGTGATGCACGGGCCGTCGCGGAGGCTGTTGCCAAGCTCGTTGCCAGCGCACAGTTGCGGGAATCCCTGGGGAGGGCAGCGGCGGAACGGGCGCGCAAGCACTTCGATGTGAAACTCCAAACGCAGGAGCTGGAGCGGTTCTACGATCAGTTTGCAACTCCAGAGCGCTCGATCGAGCTGACAGGACGGCTCTCCAACCTCGTCAACAGGGCTTGAAGTCGCCCGCTCCGTATCACAACTCAATGCAGACCATGCCGAAGAATACCCGTGAACACCTCCCTCAGGTCCTGACTCCATACGTGGGCAAGTCGTGCCTCGTCATCGGAGGGGCCGGCTTCATCGGCAGCAATCTCGTTCACCAGCTCGTTCGGGCTTCCGATCGGGTCACCGTCGCGGACATCTTCCATCCGGCCTATGGCGGGAACTGGAAGAACCTGGAGGATGTGCAGACAAGAATACGCCTTTCGTACACAGATCTGCGCGACGAGTACGGTATGTCCAGGTTGATAGAAGGTGCTGATGTCATCTTCAACCTGGCTGCGCAGGTGAGCTACACGGACAGCATGAACATCCCGTTGGAGGATCTCGATCTCAACTGCAGGGGTCATCTGCTCTTTCTCGAACTCTGCAGACGCCTGAACTCTTCGGTATCGGTTGTCTTTACGAGCTCGAGGATGGTCTACGGGAAGACCCTGTTTGTGCCCGTGGACGAAGGTCATCCCACCAACCCGCTCAATCTCTATGGTGTGCACAAGCTGACGGGGGAGAAGTACTACTATCTCTACAACCACTTCTACGGGCTGAACACCCGCTGGGTGAGAATCGCGAATCCGTACGGTCCGAGGAACCAGATGCGGCACAGCAAGTACGGCATCGCGAATTGGTTCCTGCGACTGGCAATGGAAGACAAGGAGATCAAGGTTTTTGGCGATGGGGGGCAGATACGGGACTACATCTATGTCGACGATCTTGTGCAGGGTCTCCTTTCGGTGGGCGGCCTGCCTTCCGACTACGAGGAACGCTGCTTCAATCTGGGCACTTCGATCGGCACGACCTTCAGTGAGATGGCTGACACCATAGTATCGACGGTCGGCGCCGGCAGGAAGGTGAGCGTGCCATGGCCCGCGGACTATGAGAAGAACGAAACGGGAGATTTCGTGGCCGACATCGCAAGACTCCGCAAAGTGCTGCCTGCAGGATTTCAATTCACGACGCTCGCGGAAGGGATACGTAAGACTTACGAGTTCTACTCCCAGCGCAGGTCTGATTACTTCTGACGGCGTGCGGCGGCATCGAGGGGGCAGAGAACAACGCGAAGGCTGAACTCATCAAATCACGTAGATTCGCGAGATGATCATGACGGGTCCGAACCGTGGGAGAGGAGATTCAACGCCGCACATTGTGCTTGTGGTCGAGAACAACTCCGTTCCGTTCGACAGACGTGTGTGGAAGGAATCGGTCAGCTTGCGGAGAGTTGGATATGATGTCAGCGTCATCTGCCCCCGATCGGACCGGGACCCGGATCCTTACGAATACCGTGAAGGGATCCATATCTACCGGTATCGCGATCTGCCTTCGCGCGGAACCGCCGCTGGCTTCGTCCTGGAATATGCAAATGCGTTGCTCAGAATCTTCTATCGTCTTGCGAGTATGCGCGTTCGTCGACGTATCGCCGTACTCCACGCGGCGAACCCGCCCGACTTCTTCTGGCCCTTCGCCCTGATCGGGAAACTGGTTGGTACGAAGTTCGTCTATGACCAGCATGATCTTGGCCCTGAGATGTTTCGTTCGAAATTCGGCGACGGCCCGATCCTCAGGTTTCTGGCCTGGAATGAACATCTCAGCCAGCGGTTTGCTGATGCCGTGATCTTCTGCAATCAGAGTCTGCAGAAACGGAGCGCTGCCCGCTGGCAAGTTACCGGGAGAAAGTCGTACATTGTCTACAACGGCCCGTCTGACGACTTCGCTCCCCGCCATAATCCGGTCCTGCACCGGCAAATGGAGGGAAGAAGGGTGGTGCTGTATGTCGGACTGATGACGAAGAACGACAGCGTGGAGGTGGTCATCGAGGCGGGGCTGCGAATTGTACGAGAAAAGCAGCGGAAGGACTGCTATATTGTATTGCTCGGGGACGGGGATGTCAGGAAAACGCTTCAGGAACAAGTTGAGAAGGAGGGAATGCAGCACGCATTCCTGTTCCGCGGGATCGTGAGTCATGAAGAAGTCATGGAGTACCTCGACGTTGCGCACGTGTGCGTGGCTCCTGATCTGCCCAACGGTCTCAATGAATACCTGACGCTTGTCAAAGTCCTCGAGTATATGAAAGCCGGCAAGCCGTTCGTGTCCTTTGATCTTCCGGAGACCCGGATGATTGCAGGCGAAGCGGGCATGTACGCGTCGAATGTGCGTGACTTTGCCGACAAGATCGTGGAGCTTCTTGATGATCCCGCAGAAGCCCAACGGCTTGGAGCTCTCGGCAAAGCGAGGGTGGAGCGTGAATACCTCTGGAGTCATTCTGAAAGGGAACTGTGCAGGGCGTATGATGGAATCTTGGGCGATAGCTGAATGGCGTCCGCAGCGTCGGGATCCGGGAGTTGAGATGCCGAGGTCCGACATGAGGGCCGGATGCGGCCGGAGACATTTCTGTGTCCTCCTCCTTGTTTGCCTCGTCACGGCATTCATGTGCCCGACTGTGCTGGCGGCGCCGGGGACGAAGAAGGAAGCGGGCATATGCTTCAGAGTGGACGACAATCAGAGCATTCAGAAGCTTGAGCAGTACGCGACGATCTTCGACAGATATGGCTTCAAGTTCTCGTTGGCTGTGAATCTCGGGACTCTCGTCGACGATGCAGATTACGTTCGGCGACTGCGGATGCTCGCCGGCAGAGGGCACGAGATCATGGATCATACGCCCAATCATGCCGTGCATTTCTTCACGTCGGAGGATCCGGATGTCTATCGGGGAGCGCCCGGTGTGCATCATGTCACCGCGGACAAAGTCTGTTTAGCGTACGACGCGATTGACACGTCCGCTGCGTACGCGGGCGAGGGGTGGGGTACTCTGGTGGGAGAAAGTCTCATCTCAGATTCCGCGGGTGCGTTCCGAGGGTTCCTACCGCTGGATTCCTACCTTGGCATCTATGTCCCCGAGCTCAGAAGGTTGTTCAGCGTGAGACAAGTGTTTGCGTCGAATGCTTCCGATCCTGACACCGCACTCCTTCTCGACTTCTGGTACAACAGCGTCTACTTCGCGCAGAATGTGCGTGCGGCTTTCCAGTTTGTCGCTCAGTCGGAGGTGCGCATGCAGAAGGAGGCGCTGGTACTCCTGGCTGAACGGAGCCGTCAACTCTTCCTGGACGCGCAGTTGCCTCTTCCGGCCTCCTGGATCCAACCGGGAGGAACAACACCCAGACTGGAC
>CAYXMK010000255.1:0-3729 GCA_964465905.1 uncultured Ignavibacteriaceae bacterium
TCGTGCGTCTGCACCGTATGAAGCGGGAGAAGCGGGAACGATACCGCATCGTGTTCGTCCCCGATCCCGTTTGCTGGACGGAGGCGCCCGAGTCGGTGGCGGTGCTCTCTCGCCAGCGGAACCGATGGCATCGAGGACTCCTGGAGACGATCGTGGCTCATCAGGACATGCTCGTGAACCGCCGTTACGGTGTCGTGGGCCTTGCAGCGCTTCCGTACTTCTTCTTCGTTGAACTGCTCGGACCTGCGGTTGAGTTCTTCGGGTACGGCGCGGTGGTTGTCATGTTGGCGTTGGGCATCCTCAATGCGCCGATGTTGCTCCTCTTCTTCATTGTTTCCCTCTTCTACGGTGTCATGTTCTCTGTCGGCGCGGTGATCCTCGAGGAAATCTCCTTCCGGAGGTATCCGCGCCCGCGGGATCTGGCCCTGCTGCTCGCCTTCGGCGTGCTGGAGAACTTCGGTTACCGACAGATGACCATGTGGTGGAGAGTGAGGGCGTTCCTGGACTACTTCCGCGGGTCAACATCGTGGGGGCAGATGCAGAGGAGCGGATTCGGGAACAGGATCCGACCGGCATGAGGTGGAGACGCAGGGAGGGGGAGCGGAAGGGGTGGGATTCGAACCCACGGTGGCCGCAGGGGCCACACCGGTTTTCGAGACCGGCCGATTCAACCACTCTCGCACCCTTCCGGAGAGCGTCGAAGCGGGCTCAATATACGCAATGTGAGGGAAACATCAAAACCGGCTGTCAGGGTGGAGCCGCAAGGACGACTGGAGGCGGATCGCGGAGTGAAACTCTTTCGGGCGGTTTGGTGTTGTATCGTCTACGCAGTCGAGCCGAGTGTTCGCGCAGTTTGTTGATTACGGGTGGCGATTTCGATATATTGGCACCGTCGTGAGCAGAGTTCCGACAACGTCTTCCGGCAGCACCAAGCGCAGCAAGCAGAGGGAACGGATTCTGCAGCTGCTCATGGCGAGCCGCGCCCATCCCACGGCCGAGGTGGTCTACGAAGAGGTACGCCGCTACCTCCCGCATATTTCCCTGGGTACGGTTTACCGCAACCTTCACATCCTCGCCCGGCAGGGCAAAGTCAAGGAGCTTGATCTCGGCGATGGAGCCCGTCGGTATGATGCCTTTGTCGGAGACCACTACCACTTCGTCTGTGAGCGTTGCCGCAGGGTGTTCGATCTCGATGTCCCGCCCCAGCCGGAAATCGTGGAGCGCATGAAGCCGTTTGCTCCCGGCGAGGTCCGGTCGTATCGCCTCGACTTCATCGGTATCTGCAACAGCTGTCTGCAGAAGTAGTACCGCCCCCTCAATCATGAAAGGACGTGCTATGCAGTCTTCTCGCGAGACGCGCAGGGATTTCCTTCTGAAATCCTCCCTGGGCATTGCCTCCCTCTCGCTCCTCGATCCGGATGTGCTGTCGGCGTCGGGTTCGCAAGGTGCGGCGCCGCTGCTCTATCAGGCGAAACCGCTGAAACCCTCTACGTTGTCAATGGATGGAATATCCGTCCGTACGATGGAGGAACATCACAAGCTCTACGTCGGCTATGTCAACAAGGCCAATGAGATTTTGAAGGCACTGGCGTCGGTGGATTATTCGAAGGCCAACCAGACGTACAGCGAGCTGAGGGCTCTCAAGGTCGATCTCACCTTCGCCGTCGGCGGGGTGAAGAACCACGAGATCTACTTCGACCATCTCGGCGGAGGGGGAGGGAAACCTGCCGGAAAGCTCCTCCATCAGCTCGTCACGGATTTCGGATCGTATGAGCGATGGGCAACGGATCTCAAGGCCACAGGTCTTGCGGCGCGAGGGTGGGTCTGGCTGGCCTACGATCGCGACCGCCGGTCGCTGTTCAATTACCTCGGTGACGCGCAGAACACGTTTCCCGTCTGGAACGCCGTCCCGATTCTCGCGCTCGACACGTACGAGCATGCGTACTTTCTCGACTATGCAACAGACCGGAAGTCGTACATCGAAGCATTCATGAAGAATCTCGATTGGAGTGTCGTGGAGGCACGATTTGCGGCAATCCCGGCTGTTCTCTGACGCTGTTCTCATCGAAGCACATTCTCAGACGGAGGTTGGTATGGCTCTCACGATTGGCGACAAAGCACCGGAGTTCAGTTTGCCCGACACGGAACGGACGACCCGGTCGCTGAAGGAATTCCGCGGCAAGAAGGCTGTGCTCGTTTTCTATCCCGGGGCATTCACCGGCGTATGCACCAAGGAACTCTGTGCGTTTCGCGATTCCCTCAGCAACTTCAATTCGCTGAACGCGCAGGTGATCGGCATCAGCGTCGACTCCCCCTTCGCCAACAAGGCATTTGCGGCGCAGAACAACCTGCAGTTCCCTCTCCTCTCCGACCACACCCGCATCGTCTCCCGGCAGTACGGCGGAGTCCACGAGAACTTCGCGGGACTGACAGGATACTCGGCGGCGAAGCGAAGCGTCTTTGTGCTGGACAGAGAGGCGGTGGTGCGGTATGCGTGGGTCTCCGAAGATCCGGGCGTTCTGCCGAACTTCGAGGAGGTCACAAAGGCCCTCGCATCGCTCACCTGACGCAGCGTCCGGGAATCACGCTGTCCTGGAGGTCGCCGCAATCGCTCGCTTCCCGTGTGATCCCCGTTGACGAATCTCCAAGGGTTGTCGGTAACGATGTTTTTCCCCGGGATGCCCCATGCTGAAGATTGGTGATGCTGCCCCTTCCTTCGCCCTCCCCTCCACGGGCGGAACAATGGTTCGTCTCTCCGACTACCGCGGCAGGAAGGTCGTGCTCTATTTCTACCCCAAGGACCAGACGCCCGGGTGCACCCGCGAGGCCTGCTCCTTCCAGGATGCGCTGACAGCCATGACGAGGAAGGGAGCGGTGGTTCTCGGCGTCAGCACCGATAGCGTGGCGTCACATGAGAAGTTCCGCGACAAGTACGGCCTCCGCTTCCCGCTCCTGAGCGACGAGAAACGGGAAGTGGTGAAACGCTACGGTGTCTGGAAGAAGAAGTCCCTCTACGGCAGGAGCTTCTTCGGCATCGAGCGGACGACGTTCATCATCGACGAACGAGGGAAGATTGCCCGTATCTTCCCGCGCGTGAAGGTAGATGGTCACGCGCAGCAGGTTCTGGAAGCGATCAGCGAGTAAAGGAGACGATTCATGGTCTATGTGACGCGTCGGATGACCTTCAGTGCATCGCACAGACTCTACAACCCTTCGTTCTCGGACGAGAAGAACGAAGAAATCTTCGATAAGTGCGCGAACCGCCACGGACACGGTCACAACTACGTGCTCGAGGTGACCGTGGCCGGCGTGCCCGATCCTTCCACGGGGTACGTGATCGACTTGAAGAAGCTGAAGCGGATCCTGAACGACGAAGTGATTCGCAGGGTGGATCACAAACACCTGAATGAGGACGTGGATTTTCTGAGGGGGGTCATCCCGACGGCGGAGAATATCGCCGTCAAGATCTGGGAAATCCTGGAGCCGAAGATCACGGAAGGGAAGCTCTTTCGGATCCGGCTGCACGAAACCGAAAACAACGTTGTTGAATACTCCGGAGGGTGAACGATGGCAACGAAGGAAGATCCGCCGGCTGTAGAGCGCCTCGTCCGGGAACTGCTCGTTGAGATGGGGGAAGATCCGGATCGGGACGGGCTTCGCAAAACGCCCGAGCGCGTCGCACGGATGTACGCCTTCCTGACGCAGGGGTACCAGAAAGATATCCGGGAG
>CAYXMK010000256.1:0-3729 GCA_964465905.1 uncultured Ignavibacteriaceae bacterium
GAGGAGCCGGAGGTGATGATGACGCGCTCCGGGTCCACGTCCACGCCGTATTTCTCCTTCAACCTCCTCACGACCACTAGAAGGTGCAGTTCTCCCTGGCCCGAGATGACGGTCTGGCCCAATTCCCCCTCCACCTGGACAACGAAGGTAGGGTCTTCCTCATGCAGGGCGTGCAGTCCCGTAGCGATCTTGTCCTCATCTCCCTTCGATTTGGGTACGATGGCCATGCGGATGACCGGGTCCGGAAATACGATAGGATCGAAGATGACGGGGAGGGACTTGCTCGAGAGGGTGTTGTTGGTATGGGTATCTTTCAGCTTCACCACCGCGCCCAGATCGCCTGCGTGGATGTGGGCGATTTCCTTCCGGTCTTTTCCGTTCATCAAGAAGATCTGTCCAAGGCGCTCCGTCTTCCCGGTGGCCTCATTCGTCAGGTCCATGCCCGCCTGCACGGAGCCGGAATAGACCCGGAAGTACGACAGTTCGCCCACGTGCTGCTCAGACACGGTCTTGAAGATAAACAAGGACGGGGGAGCGTCTGAGCTGGGGGGAACCTCAACCTCCGCCTTCGTGGAGACGTCGTGCGCTTTCACGGGGCCGCGGTCGAGAGGAGAGGGAGCAGAGCCGGCCACGGCATCGAGGAAGAGGTTGACGCCGACGTTGAGGGAAGCCGAGACGCAGAACACGGGAAACAGCTTGCGCCCCATCAGGGCCGTCTTGAACCCTCTCTTCAGGTCTTCCTCGGGCAGCGTCCCTCCCTCGAGAAACTCGTTCAGGAATTCCTCGCTCGTCTCCGCGATCTTCTCGATCAGCTCCTCATGCAGGGCTTCTGCTCTGGCCTTCTGGTCTGCGGGGATCTCCAACTCGGTGAACTTGCCGCTTCCATCCCTCTCAAACTTGAACGCCTTCATTCTCATGACGTCGATGATCGTATCAAAGGGAAGCCCCTGGTTGGCGGGATACTGGACGATCGTCACATCGGAGCCGAAGCGGTCCTTCATGCCGGCGACCGTCCTGTCGAAATCCGAGTTCTCATGCTCCAGTTTGTTGACGACGAGCATGGCGGGGAGTCTCTGTTCACGCGCGTACCCCCAGACGATTTCCGTTCCCACTTCTGTCCCCTCCACGGCTTTCACGAGGACAACAGCCGTGTCGGAAACGCGCAGGGAGCTGATCACTTCGCCGGTGAAGTCGGAGTATCCGGGCGTGTCCAGGATATTGATCTTGCAGTGCTGCCATTCCGCATGCAGGAGGGACGCATTGATGGAGATCTTCCGTTCGATCTCGTCGGGATGATAGTCGGACACCGTGGACCCATCATCCACCTTGCCGAGCCGGTTCACGGCGCCGGCAGTGAAGAGGATCGCCTCGGTCATGGTGGTCTTGCCTGATCCGCCGTGTCCGACGAGCGCAATGTTGCGGATATGTTCCGCCGTGTATTCTTTCCGGGATGCTTGTGCCAAAACCGGGTCTCCTCACAAATTCACAGGGATAGATGAAAGACGGGCGCCTTGCGTGTGCCCGTCGCGGAAGGAGGGCGCTCCAGCGCCCGGAACCGAACAGAAGCGATTACGCGCTCGAGGCGCGGCCGAAGCGGGAAACAATGCGATCGATCACGGCGCTGATCAATGAGCCGATGCGAATGACCGGCTCCTCCAGGATCCGCTGAATCCGTTGCTCGAAGTCAAGAATGTTGTCCACCACCTGCTTGACGGATTCGAGGGATCCTCTCGTCACACTCACGTGTTCGTCGATGGTCGTCGCCACCGACTTCAGGCGGGCCGTAATGAACTCGAGGTTTTCGAGCACAGGTTTCGCGTGCTGACCGAGGTCAGCCAGGTCCTTCTCGAGCAGCGTCAGGACACCCCGCAGTTTCACGAGCACGACGATCAGGTAGATGCAGAGGGCAGCCGCGCTGAGCAACGCCAGCACCTGTGCCGCCGTGAGAAGCGTTTCCACGTTCAGCTCCTTTCGGACGATGGCGCCGGAGCGGTCATCCGGACCCGCCTGCGCGCCACCTGGATAGGATCGACAGGCGGAACGTCAAGACCGGCGCCCGCCGCGATGCGTCAGGACTTCTTCGGCTCACCGCTCGTCTTGGTGCGGACGTCGGAGAGGATCTTCTCCGCGTCACCCATCAGACTGTCGGCGCGCTTCTTGGCGTCTGTGATGAGATTGTCGGCGCGCCGCTTCCCTTCGTTCAGGATTTCACCCGCCTTCTGACGCGCGCGGTCGATGTATTCCTCCGCCTCTCCCTTGAATTCATCCGCCTTCTGCTTGATGTCGGCGCGCAGCTCCTTGCCGGACTTTGGAGCGTACAGCAGCGCAACCACAGCCCCCACCACCGTGCCGGCGATGAACCCCAGAATCAATCCCTTCGCCATCCCGTCTTGATCGTTTGCCATGTCAACCTCCGTGTTCCAAGTAGTGTGAGAAAACTGTGACAAAAAAGTAGAGAATAAGGAGTTGAAAAACAAGGATGCTCTCTGCGGCACCGGAAACCGACCGGACTGCGGGCCTTGAGGTTCATCAAGGCACCTGCGCCGAGCGTCCGAGAGGGATCCACGTCTGCCCGACAGTTTCAGATAACATGACGACTCCGCGTACGGCGGACGTTCTTCAGATCGTGGGCGATCTCTCGTCCCGCCGTTCTTCCGGACTATGGCTCGACCGTCTCCAGCACTTCCTTCGAAGCCAGGACCGGCTTTCCGGCCATTTCCCATGCCGTCAGCCAGTAGCTTGCCACGGCCTGGATCGCCGCCTGTGTCTGCCGCTCCACCATGCCGTTCAGGGCGTCCCGGAAGCGTTCGTAGTACGCGTCGCTGTATTCTCTTCGCTCCCTTCCATCCCGAACAACCGTGACGTACCGATCCGTCTCGGCAAGCCCCTGGAGAGCCAGGGTATCCGCCGCAAGGACACTGTCGGCCTTCAGAAAGCTCGACTCGACGATGGAGAATGCAGAGGAAAGCGGATCCGGAATGCTCACCGGTTGTTGCGGCCCCAGCGGGTAGGCATCCCCGTAGCGCGACGGCAGATGCGATTCCCAGCGGGCGTGCACCCCCTTCTGACCTGTGAACTGGCCATCGTAGTTCCTGACGGTGTGCAGAGGAACATGCGCATCGGCTACGTAGTGGGAGAGATAGCCAGCCCAGCGCACGATGTCCTCTTTCCCTCCCTGCCGCATGGCTGCTGCAAGACTGTCGGTCACCTCTGCGATCCGCCACGGAAGCGTCCCGACGGTGTCAACGACCTCCCTGCCGAATTTCTCCACGGCCGCGTCGTACGACCGTGGCAGTTCTGCAAATGGGTACGTGCCGTAGTGATCGATGTCGATGAAGTGACGGAACGGCTCTGCGGGGTCGACGGATCGCCGCATGTCGGGCTCCACGGACCGGACCATGAGGGAGTCGCGCCACTGCAGGAAAGCCGCTCGCAGCTCCTGAGGCAGTGACGCGATAGCGTGGTCAGTGATCGTGCGGTGCGTGCGAAAGCCCCAGCTGTAGAGGGATCCGGAGAGCGCGCAGAACATCAGGGCCAGCGCGGCAGCTCTCACCCATGCCCGACGGATTGATCCGGAGCGGCGATTCATGGTTCCTCCAGAGAGGCCCCTGCCCTGTCGGCATCCCCGGCAGGGCAGAGGCGAGACAACCGGTTATCGGTTCTTCTTCTTGTGACGCATCTTCCGCAAGCGCTTCTTGCGCTTGTGGGTCGCCATCTTGTGGCGCTTGC
>CAYXMK010000257.1:0-3704 GCA_964465905.1 uncultured Ignavibacteriaceae bacterium
ACGTCTATCTCCGCTCCTCGCGTCGGGTGGAACACGTGATTGCCGGATTTCTCTTTGCGTACAACTTCTTGCCGAAGAGCTGGGTATATCTGGCGGTCAACGAGGTGCAGGACCGCGGACCGGATTACGCTGCGGGGAGTCCCCTCCACGTCAAAAACCGCGCCGGGGTAATGAAAGTGCGGTATCTCTACTATTTCTGATTCAGACGCGGATCTCAGAGACCTTGTCCAGCGGGGGCCGTTTTGTTGCTGGGCTTCATCGGGCAGGCCTGCCTGAAGAACGGCGGGTGGAGGTTCCCGGTAATTGGTTGTTGGTCGGATCTCCAGATCCAACGCAGCGCCCGGACCCGGGGCTGGCCCGCCTCCCTGCCCCTTCGGTCCATTTTGTTCCCAATCCCGATCAGTCCGCCGTCCTGACCCGGAGCAGTGCTTCGTACTCTTCAGGTGTATTCACGTTGGCTATCAATCGCGGAAAGTCGGAAGACCTGTTCCGATCAGGTACGACAATCCTCGCTCCGCATTCCCGAAGAAAATCGCCGACCTTCCTTTTCTTCGATCGAAGAAGCATTTCAAGAATGGGCAGGCACTCACGCCGGTACAGGCCTGCCAGGGTATGATTGCCGAGGAGATCGCCGAGTACCGTCGCAGGCTCGGGGCCTGCCAGCGCAAGAACATCGCGGATGATACCGGGTGTCAGAAGCGGTTGGTCGCATGAGACGGCAAAGACGGCGGATGCCGAGGTATGTGTCAAAGCCGAATGGATACCTCCGAGTGGCCCGCTCTCGTTGAACACGTCGGGCACGACAGGAACTCCGAAGGAAGCGTAGCGATCTCCCCCGTCAGCGACGATGACGACTTCGGTGAACACCGACGCAAGGGCTGTGAGGATGTGATCCAGGAACGGTCTGTCCCACAGCAGGAGGAGCGCCTTGTCTCGCCCCATGCGCGAGCTTCTGCCGCCTGCAAGGACTGCGCCCGATATGGAGGTAGGTATCATGCCGATTCGCTCCGTCGATGCTCACGTCATAGACTGACATCGAAGCCGCCGAGCAGGTCGCGGCCGGCCTGCGGGAAACCAGCGTCCGTTTCATAGTACCGATCGAGAGCATTGTCCAGGCGGACAAAGAGCTCAAGTGCCGTATGAGGCCGCCACGCCACCCTGACATTGAGCAGCGTGTAGTCCGCGAGTCGCACGATCGCTCCCGTGTCCATGTCGACCCCGTGGACAATGGCCGAAGAGGTGAAGCCCACCTGCCAGGAGAGAGTCTCCACGCACCGTCCGGAGAGTCGTCCGTTCATCAGGTGACGTGGCCGATAGGGCAACAGACGGCTGGGAGCATCCGCGCTGGTGTTCCCTGCGTCGAGGTAGGTGTAGTGGCATTGAAACGCCACCGGACCGGCATCACCTCGCGCTGCGAGCTCCGCTCCCTGGTAGCGGGCGGATCCGATGTTGCGAAACTGCTGTGACCCGTCGACAAGGGTGGACAACAGGATCACCCGTTGTACTGTATTGCGGAATACGGCAAGACTGAGCTGGAGGTCTTTGAGGACGCTCCAGGAGCAGCCGACTTCCCCGTTCCAGCACCGCTCCGCGGCAAGGTGGGGATTCGCGACATTCTTTCCCATCACCTCGGAATAGAGCTCCTTCAGGGTCGGAAACCGGCTCCTCCTTGCGGCATTCGCCCGGAGCTCCAGTCCCCCCTCCGAGCGGTAACGGATGCCGGCGTGACCATTCCAGGCGCCGCTTGCGGGGCGTACGGGAGAGGCATTGGCATACGTCGGCCGAAGGTGGTCGTAGCTCGCTCCGGCCACGAGTGCGAAAGCGGGGCCCCAGGCATACTCGTGCTCAATGCCGAAGGTCGAAAGTCTGGTTTCGTAGCGCTCCCACGGAGCATCGCGCCCATCGTGTTCCCGGTGGATATCGTTCTTGAAGTGCACCGCAAGCCGTGTGAGATGGGACGTCAGAGTAGCAACGGTTGCGGTGACGGTTGCACCGTAGCTATCGTCGTCGTACGTAGAGTGGAACGCATACCGGCGCGTCTGCGTCGTGTAGGTCTGGTCATCGTACGCATCGAGCACATTCCGGTAGTTTTCGAAGAACGCCGCGGCCTTCAGGACCAGTGCTTCACCGAGATTGGTCTGATCGGTGAGGTGCAGAAGGGTCTTTTCCCATTCGGGGAACCTCCAGTACCGCGGGCGTACGCTGACAACGCTCGGCGGAACACCCTTGGAGCTCTGCGTGTGGAAGAGTGTTATTCCTGCCGTGGATCTCGGCAGGAGAGTCGTTCCCAGCTTGAACAGCGCGCCGTACCCGCTCGTCTGGCTGTTGTTTCTCACTCCGCCGTCTTCGTGGGGACCGGTGGGGAACGCCTTGGGGAGCGGAAAACCCGGCGATGCGGCGTAGCTCCCGGCTCCGAACCAGAAGAGTCCCGCTGCCGCGCCGCCGTGGCAGAACGCAAGAGAGCGCGTCCCTCCCATCTGGGCTCTGAGATGATGGGCGAATCCCTCCCTCTGTTCGCCAGTGACGAGATTGATGGTGCCTCCCATTCCGTTCGCTCCGTACAAGATCGACGGCATGCCCTTCGTAACCGTGATCTTCCCCAATCCTCCGGACGGAATCATACCCAGATCGACCAATCCGTCATAGGGCACGGAGATAGGGACGCCGTCGAAGTAGACGGCAATCTGCCGCTGGTCGTAGCCGCGCAGGACAAGAAACGACTCGTTCCGGGAATTCCGGGAGAGGAAGATGGACGATTCCTCTTTCAACGCCGAGGCGGCGCTTGCCGCATCCATCCGACGAATCTCGTCCTCGCTGATTTCTGCAATTGATGCCGTGGTGACGATGGCACCGGCATTCGCGGTGACAACGATCTCGCCGAGTGCGTACGTCACGAGGCTGTCGGGATCCTCTTCCTGAGCGAGACAGGGAATCAGGATCAGGACCGATAAAAGACAACACGCTGCGCACTTCATGCTAAGCTCCTTCGTGTGGATGGCCGTTCGGTCCCGAATGATGCGGCGCCGATTGCAGGACCGCGGCAAGGACCGAAGCCAGAGTATCGATCACACTCATGCGACCCGCTCCCGAACGTCTTTCTTGGCAGATGCGGCGAAACGAATGGCGCAGGGAGCTTTCGAGGCGCGGCAGCAGCGCCTCGGCATCGGCAAGCGTGCTGGCGAATCCGTGAAGCCCGAAGTGGCTCCACGGCGGGGTCACGGGAAGGCGTCGCATCCGGCCCTGGAGGAATGCGGCGAGGGTGATGAGCACGAGGGCCCGGAGCGACATGCTGACGCCCGCCTTCAGCGATGCTGTGGAATAAGGAATGCCGGCGACGGAGGCGTCGGGCAGTCCGAGCGCAAAGGGCTGGAGGCAAGAGAGAAGAAGCAGGATTCCCCAGAGCGACGGCTTTTTCAAGCGACGGAGCGCACCTCGGTCCAGCACTCCCACGCCGACGATCGCCGCGATCGCGACTGCGATCAGCCAGGGAAGCGGCGAGATTATCCCGGCCGCAGCGAGGACGGCAACGAGCAGTAATGGCCGTTTCATTGTCCGGACTCCCCTAGCAATCCCTGGGTTCGTCGTGCCACGCTCCAGCCCAGGAGCGCGGCTCCCATCCCGGAGACAAGGTGAAGACTCAGCAGGAGTGCCAGAACAGTCCATGTCATGCCCGGCTTGAGCTGTGCCCAGGCAAGGAGCCGTTC
>CAYXMK010000258.1:0-3685 GCA_964465905.1 uncultured Ignavibacteriaceae bacterium
ACAAACCGGTATCGCGCGAGCGCCTTCTCGTTCTTCCGTGACAAGGGACTGAACGCCCGCGGCCCATTTGAGAAAGTGAAGCCGGATTTCAATCGTCAGCAACTGGGCTTCAACGTCAGCGGGCCGATCACGCCCGACAAGTTGTTCTTCCATCTGTCGTACGAGCTTCACAGGACCAACGACTTCATCGATGTCGTACCTGGAAGGCCAGCGTACAATCCCGGGATCTGGGACCGCTATGCCGGGACATTTGATGCTCCCAACAGGAACCACACAGCGGTCGCACGCCTGACCTATCAGCATTCGCCGGAGCACAGTCTTGACTATATCCTCGCTTCTCGCTTCCTGACCAGCAAGACGAACTTTGGCGGAACGGTTGCGGAGCCGGCAGGGATCTACGGCGACTACCATATCAACAGCCACATGCTGAAGCACACATGGATGATGTCGGAAAACTCCTTCAACGAGTTGAGTCTTCACTATCTCCGCTGGAGGCACTACGAGCCCACGATCAGTCAGGGTCCGGCCTACATCTACCCCAGCATCAGTCTCGGTGCACCCACGTTTCCCATCCGCGTCAACGAAGACCACTACCGTATCGTGAACAAGTTCACCACGCAGATCAAAGACTTCTACGGCCCACACGTTGTGAAGGTGGGGCTTGAGTTTGCGCGGGTGAGTCTCACGCCATGGTTTCCGAGCTACATGAATCCGCAGTTCCGGTTCTCCACCGATACCAGCTCCCTTCCGAATCAGGCGACGATCGGCGTCGGCCTCTTGAACCCGCTGGATCCAGAGGGCAAGGATGCGACAACGGACGACAAGGGAACGGTCTTCGGTTTCTATGTTCAGGATCAATGGCGGGTAACACCCCAGCTCACGCTGAATCTCGGGGTGCGGTATGACGCCGAAATCAACACCCTGAACAACACCCAGCGTGTCCCGTGGGTTGACAGCACCGAGCTGGTTCAGAAGTTGGGCAAGCAGTGGCTCAATGAAGGAAATCGTAAGAACGATCTCGACAATGTGGCTCCGCGCTTTTCGTTCAACTACGATCTCTTCGGTACGGGTCAGACGATTCTCCGTGGCGGCTACGGGATCTCATTCGACCGGACAGCGTACTTCTTTGCGTACTACGAGCGCCGCGACGCTCTGTGGCGCATCTATTCCTTCACCAACCCCGGTACCCTGGATCCTGCCGAGCTGAGGCAGCGGGTTGCCGCCGGCGGCGTCGGTGCCCGCCCCTCGATGAACCTGTTGAACGAGAAGATGAACACTCCCCAGGTGCATCAGCTCTCGGTCGGCGTGGGTCACCAGTTCACGGAGGAGTTGGGTGTGAACCTCGATTACATCAATATGCGCTCCAACTCTCTTTATGTGTCCATGAACGCGAACTACGTCAATACGACAACGGGGCAGCGCGTGCTTTCGGCGAACTACGGCGACATCTACCTGTGGGGAAGCATTGGGCGGGCAACCATGGATGCTGTCCTGCTCAACCTTTCCTATCGCACACCCACCATCCGTCTCTCCACATCGTACACGCTGACGTTCGCCGAGACCGACTTTGACGGCAGCCCGGCGCAGAGCCGTCCGACCAACAATCCCTTCACGATGTACCGGAGCACGGCCGAGGAGATGCATCGTGCCGTGATCTCGGGCGTGGTGGCGTTGCCGTTGGGATTTCAGGTCAGCGGTTTGATTACTCTTGCAAGCCCGACGCCGTTCGGCATTACCGACGGACGGGATCTGAACAAGAACAACACCACCGGGGACGATTTCCCCAATGGCCGACGCAATGCCCTTCCCGACTTCTGGTCAATCCGGACGTGGTATAAGATGGTCGATCTTCGTCTCTCCAAGCGGTTCGACTTCGAGCCCGTCCAGATCGAGCTGATCGCCGAAGGGTTCAACGTATTCAATTGGTTCAACGCTTCCGGGTACAACGGTCGCATGTACGATCTCGCCGGCAATCCCTTGGCCAGCTTCGGAACACCGACGGGAGCGTATGCACCGCGCCAGATGCAGCTGGGGATCCGGGTGACCTACTAGTCCTGGCTCCGGAACGACCAGTCCTTCCACCGACAGGCATCCTTTGCGGGGTGCCTGTCGGTTTCTTGAGGTCAGGCCTTCCATTTCTGAGCAGGTCGCGATGTCTATCCTGCGATGGTCGGTGGCGTGGGTGCTGATCCTTACCCTTACCTGGTGGCCGGCACGAGGGAAAGGACAACCACTCCCCGCCGACACGACGGCGGTGACGATTCACACCGGCGTAACGCATCGGACGATCATCCGCGCCGAAGGGCCATGGGTCATCCATGTGGTGGAGCTGGATCTTTCCTGTGAAGACCTCGATGTTGCGGCCGTCCGCGCGGGAGATACGTTCTATGGTCGAGAGCGTGTCAGCTCCATGGCACAGCGCACTTCCGCCTCAGGAGAGACTGTTCTCGCCGGCATCAATGCTGATTTCTTCGATCTGCGCACGGGGGAAGTCGAGAACAACATGGTCGCGAATGGAGAATTTGTGAAAGGCGTACGCGTCACAGCTTCTCCGCATGATGTCTTTGACAACCCACACTCGCAGTTTGCCGTTTCTTCGCGTCGACGGCCGTCGATTGACCGATATGAGTTCTCCGGATGGGTACAGCCGCTCCATGCTTCCCGGGTGCTTGCGCTCGCCTCGGTCAACGTTCCGCCTCGCCGAGGCGAGGTTGCCCTCTTCAATTATTGGTTCGATTCGACCGCGGCATTCGACTCCTCCGGCGATCTGCTGAGCTGTGCGGAGCTGGAGCGCATCGGACGATGCTCGGACAGCCTGATCTGTGTGGTACGCGGTTTTCATTTCCGCAACTCGACAAAGGATCTGAAACGCAACGCGCTTCTGCTTTCCACCCAACGTGCCGATTCCTCTTTGCTTCCGGCGTTTCTCGGGATGCACGATACGGTCCTCGTGTTCCTTGGGACACGACCGTATGTACACGGACTGACGACGCTCGTTGGTGGTTGGCCCCGGCTCGTCCATAACGGCGTCAACATCGCGCATCGCTCGGATTCTCTGGAAGGAACGTTCCCGCGCTTCTCTGCGCACCGTCATCCCCGCTCAGGGATCGGCATTTCTGCCGACGGGTCCCGCGTATTCCTGGTCACTGTGGACGGACGACAGGAGCGCAGCGTCGGTATGACGCTGGTTGAATTCGGCGACTTCATGGTGTCGCTCGGCATCCACGACGGCCTCAATTTCGACGGCGGCGGCTCCACCGTTATGGTTGTGCGGGGGGAAGTCGTGAATCGTCCCTCTGACCTGACAGGCGAGAGGGCCGTTGGGAACGCCCTTCTCATCTTATCTCGGCAGTCGACGGAAAACCATTCTACTCGAGAGAAAGGATCTTCACCGCCATGACGAACCGATGGCGTTTGCTCTTTTCCGTCTGCAGTCTTCTTTTCGTTTCTGCAGTCGCCTGTGCGCAGGACGGCGAGCGGCAGAGGCCTCAGAGTTCAGGTACTCTCACGTTCGGGAACGAATTGATGCGCTGCGAGCTTGAGCAAGCCACAGGAGGAATCCTTCGTCTCACAGACCTCCGCTCGGGTTTTGATCTGCTCGAACCTCCCTTCCCGGCACCACCGCTGTGGCGCATCCATCTGCGCGGTCAAGAGAGGCCCCTCACAGGACTTGATGCTGCGTCAT
>CAYXMK010000259.1:0-3659 GCA_964465905.1 uncultured Ignavibacteriaceae bacterium
TATGGCGGGATGAAAAGCACGTTTTCTGTGTCCCGCCGTTTTATGGCGGGATGAAAAGCACGTTTTCTGTGTCCCGCCGTTTTATGGCGGGATGAAAAGCACGTTTTCTGTGTCCCGCCGTTTTATGGCGGGATGAACAGAGAACAACGGTAGGGCGGGCATTCCTGACTTTCTGCACAGGAACAGGCGGGGTAACGTCCTGCGCCTTTGTTTGGATGTCTTTGCGAGGAGCCCCGTTTTCCAGGGGCGACGAAGTCCCGTTGTGTGGGATCCCGCTCCGCGGGACAATCTGATCTCACGGTTGGGTGCGGATTGGCGAGTTGGGAATCTTCCGGGCTCATCGGATTGTACCGCTCTTTGGGACCCCCGCCCGCCTGAGGCGGGCCGGCTTCCGCGGGGGTGACAGTTGGTCTTCATTGTCATTTCCGCCCCGTCTTTCGACGGGATGACCTCAGAAGCACACTGTCATTCCGGGCGAGCGAAGCGAGACCCGGAATCCAGAACAGAGCGTTCATCTGACAGATGCTGTTCTTGTCATTTCCGCCCCGTCTTGGGACGGGGCAAACTCGAACGGGAATCCAGAGCTGAGCAAAATTCCGAACTCACTTGGAGGAGAGAATTGCGAGATCACATGAAGGACTACTTTGTCTATATCCTCGCCAGCAAGCGCAACGGAACGCTGTACGTTGGGGTCACCAATGATCTCCTTCGAAGAGCACACGAGCACAGGGCCGATCTTGTCAAAGGATTCACGAAACGGTATGGCGTTCGTATGCTCGTATACTACGAACAGACATCTGACGTCTATGCCGCAATCCAGAGAGAGAAGGCGATCAAGAAATGGAGGAGGATCTGGAAGCTGGAACTGATCGAGAGGCATAACCCGCAATGGGTCGACCTCTGGAATGACGGCGAGATCTTGCCGTTGCCACGTGATACGGAGTGGGGAGGGAGAAGTGAGAGATCGCGCGCATCTGGACCCCCGCTTTCGCGGGGGTGACAGATGCTGTTCTTGTCATTTATGCCCCGTCTTTCGACGGGATGACCTCAGAAGCACACTGTCATTCCGGGCGAGCGAAGCGAGACCCGGAATCCAGAACAGAGCGTTCATCTGACAGATGCTGTTCTTGTCATTTATGCCCCCATCTTGCGACGGGATGACTTCAGAAGCAAACTGTCATTCCGGGCGAGCGAAGCGAGTCCCTGCCCGCCGAGGGCGGGCCGGAATCCAGAACAGAGCGTTGACGTAGACCGTGCTCTCGGGGGGACGACAGAAGAAGAAACCATGCCCTGACGAATATGCAATGACCACTCACTCTCTCAACATCCTCCCCATCATCCGGAAGGAATTCCGGCAGGTCCGGCGCGACAAGCGGGTGCTCGGCGTACTGCTGTTCATCCCCGCCCTCATGCTGGTCATGTTCGGCTATGCGGTGAACTTCGACGTCAAGCACACGCGCCTGGCGGTCTACGATCAGGACCGGACGCGCACCAGCCGGGGATTCGCCGAGCAGTTCGTCAACACCGAGTACTTCGACTTCCACGGATTCATCACCACGGCGGGCGAAGCAGACGATCTGCTGGACAACGGCCTCGTGCGTGTCGTGGTGGTCATTCCGTCCGACTTCACGCGAAACCTCGCCCTCGGCCGCGAGACCGACGTGCAAATCCTTGTGGACGGCAGTAATGCCAGCGCCGCGGCGACTTCTCTCGGCTACGTGCGTGCCATCGTGCAGGAGTACACGGTGGGCGTTATCAAGACTGCCTTGCTGAAGCGAGGAGGAGCGGAAGCGAAGATGCCCGTGGAGGTCCAGCCGCGCATCTGGTACAACCCCGAACTGCGCAGCGCCCGCTTCCTGCTTCCCGGCCTCATCGCGTTCATCATGATGGTGACGGCTGTCATCTCGACTGCCCTCTCGGTCGTGCGCGAGCGGGAGCACGGCACGATGGAGCAGATCATGGTCTCGCCGGTCAAGCCGGTCGAGCTGATCCTGGGCAAAACCGTTCCCTACCTCGTCATTTCCACGATCGCCACGCTGGTCATCCTCCTCGTCGGCTATCTGGTCTTCGGCGTCGCCAACCAGGGAAGCTATCTGCTCCTCGCACTTGTGGCGCTGATCTTCCTCGTGGGCGGACTCGGCTTCGGCCTGCTCATCTCGACCATTGCGGACACCCAGCAAGTGGCGTTCATGATGGCGGTCGTGATTACGATGCTCCCCACGTTCATCCTCTCGGGCTTCGTCTTTCCGATCACCAACATGCCCTGGATCATCCAGGTGATTACGTACCTCGTACCGGCCCGCTACTTCCTGGAAGCCCTGCGCGGCATCATGCTGAAGGGGACCGGCCTCGGCGCCTACTGGGAACAGGTCGTCGCACTCGTCCTCTACGCCGGCCTGATGATCGCAGTCAGCTCCCGGCGCATGGGAATGCTGATGAGGAAACTGAAATGAAGGTGATCGGACATATCGTGCGGAAGGAACTGCTCCAGTTCCGCCGGGACCGGAAGATGGTGGGCATCGCCTTCCTTGCGCCGATCCTCCAGCTGATTATCCTCGGCTACGCGGCGAATCTGGATGTGCGGGACATTACGCTGGCGGTGTGCGACCTGGACCGGACGCGGGCAAGCAGGGACCTGACGGCCGAATTCACGGCCTCGGGGTACTTCACCGTGACGGAGCATCTTGGAGGGATACGAGAGGTGGATGGCGTGCTGGAGCGGGGGACGGCGTCGGTGGCGCTGGTCATTCCGAGGGGATTACAGAAGAATCTGACCTCCGGCGGCGGAGCGCCGGTTCAGATGTTCATCGACGGTTCGATCTCGACGTCGGCCACCGTCGGACTCAACTACGCCTCCATCATTGCCATGCGGTTTTCGCAGGAGGTGTATCTGGAGACCCTGCAGAGAAGGGGAGGAGGGACGGCGATGCCGGCGCGGGTCGATCCCGAGATGCGCGTCTGGTACAACCCCGGCCTGAAGAGCCGCAACTTCATGGTCCCCGGCGTGCTGGGACTTCTGCTGATGGTGATGACGCTCCTTCTGACGTCGCTGGCCATCGTACGGGAGAAGGAGACCGGAACCTTGGAACAGCTGGTGGTTACGCCCATCAGGTCGGGCGAGCTGATCGTCGGCAAGCTGCTGCTGTTCGTGGTGATCGGCGCGATCGATGTTCTGCTTGTGGTGGCGGTCTCCACGCTGGTGATGGGACTACCGGTGAAGGGAAGCACCCTGCTCTTGTTCCTGCTCTGCATGGTGTTTCTGCTGACGACGCTCGGACTCGGGTTGTTCATCTCGACGGTTTCCCGCACGCAGCAGCAGGCGATGATGTCGGCGATCTTCTTCCTCATCATGCCGATGATCTTCTTCTCGGGCTTCGTCTTTCCGATCGAGAACATGCCGCAGATCATCCAGGCGATCAGTTATCTCTTGCCGCTTCGGTACTTCTTTGTGATCGTACGGGGGATCTTCCTGAAGGGGGTGGGGATGGACGTGCTGTGGCCGCAAGCGCTGGCATTGCTGGTGTTTGGGGTGGGGATTCTGGGTCTCAGCGCGGTGAGATTCAGGAAGAGGCTGGGGTGACACGGGGGGAGTGAGAAGTGAAACGTGAGAAGTGAAAAGCACGTTTTCTGTGTCCCGCCGTTTTGTGGCGGGATGAAAA
>CAYXMK010000260.1:0-3656 GCA_964465905.1 uncultured Ignavibacteriaceae bacterium
GCTCGGCGATCAGGAATCAGATGCGTGCGCGGGAGTCTGGAGGATGTCCTCGACCGGTACTACCGGGCTGCGAAGGAAGTGCTCGCGGGAGTAGTCGTTCGGATCACTGCTGATTGCCCCCTGATCGACCCCGGGATTGTGGACCTGGTAGTCGAGCGATACCTGGAAGGGGGGTTCGACTACGTCTCCAATACTCACCCGCCCGCGTTTCCGGACGGTCAGGATGTGGAAGTCTTCAGCTTCAGCGCGCTTGAGCGGGCATGGTCGGAGGCAAAGCTGCCATCGGAGCGAGAGCACGTCACCCCCTACCTCTGGAAGCACCCGGAGTTGTTCCGACTCGGTCACGTCACGTGGCCGGAGGATCTTTCGGGGCTTCGGTGGACTCTCGACACGGCCGAAGATTATGCCTTCCTGAGCACAGTGTATGCGGGCCTTGAAGGGGAGAGAGACTATGTACGAATGAGCGACGTACTGGAGCTTGTGGGCTCCGACGATTCATTCGCCAATATCAACAAGCACATTCACCGAAATGAGGGCTATGAGAAGTCCCTTAAGGAGGATGCCGTGGGGAAACGCTCCCTGAAGAAGAATCAAGAGTGGTTTGAACGCGCACGGAAGGTCATACCGGGCTGCGCTCAGACGTTCAGCAAGGGATACACCCAGTACGTTCAAGGCGTAGCGCCGATCTTCCTGGCGAAAGGAAAGGGGGCCAGGGTCTGGGATGTTGATGGAAATGAGTACATCGACTTTGTCCAGGGCCTGCTTCCGAATATCCTGGGATACGCCGATGCGCGGGTGAATGCCGCTGTCGTCCAACAGCTCGAGGAAGGTCATTCATTCTCTCTGCCCCATCCGTTGGAGGTCGAGCTTGCGGAGAAACTCTGTTCGATCATTCCGTCTGCGCAGATGGTACGGTTCGGCAAGAACGGTTCCGACGCAACAACGGGAGCTGTGCGTGTGGCCCGGGCATTCACCGGCCGGGAGATCATAGCGTGCTGCGGATACCACGGGTGGCACGATTGGTACATCGGAAGCACGACGCGGAACGGCGGTGTGCCTCGAGCTGTGCGGGAACTTACGAAGCCATTCGTCTACAACGACATCTCGTCTCTGGAAAAGATATTCCAGACGAACAAAGGAAACGTGGCCGCCGTCATCATGGAACCTATGAACTACGTCGAGCCGCAGCCCGGCTTCCTTGAAAGCGTGAAGCACGTCGCGCATGAGAACGGAGCTCTGCTCATCTTCGACGAGATCTGCACGGGATGGCACTTCGGCCTCGGCGGTGCGCAGAAGCACTTCGGTGTTACCCCTGACCTGTCCTGCTTCGGCAAAGCCATGGGGAATGGTTTCCCCATTGCGTGTATCGTCGGCAGAGAAGACATCATGAGGCAGTTCGAAGAGATCTTCGTTTCCTTCACCTTTGCCGGTGAAGTCGCGTCCATGGCGGCATCGATGGAAGTCATCAGGATCCTGGAGACGGAACAGGTGATCGAAACGCTGGTCAGGAACGGTGCGGTCATCCAGGATACGATCAATCGGCTGGCAAGGGACCATGGGATCGGGCAGCAGCTGGAGTGCATCGGGAAGCCGCAGTGGTCTTTGATCAGATTCCGGGACCAGCACGGCAACGACAGCATCCCGCTGAAGAGCCTCTTCCAGCAAGAAGTGATCAAGCGAGGTATTCTCATTCTCGCGACTCATAACATGAACTACGCGCTGAAGGACAGCGATCTCAAGGAAGTTGTTGGGGTGTATGAGGAAGTGATCCCGTATCTGGCTGATGCTGTGAAGACGGGAACGGTGGAACAGCGGCTTGAGGGAACGATGATTCAGGCGATTTTCAAGATTCGGTGACGCAGCCCCCCTTGCCGTTTTCTTGATGTGTGGTCGTCCGTTGTTCCGCATCCCGTGTCAAATCCGTGATCCCCGTCGGCCCGTGCGTGACCAGGCAAGGAAGTGGGACCAGGTCCCCCGGAACGGCGCCCGGGAGACAAGAAGACCCTGTGCTGTAGAGAGAGGATTCTGATGAAGAACCGGAAGCGATATCCCAGGTTCCGCACCTGCCGTGTGTGTGCCGACGAAGTGTTGACCGCTGTTTCTGGTGTCGGTGAACCGTGGGCATGAGATTGTTGGGACGGACTGTTGACGGTGTACTGGTTCGCTTCGTGGGCAGCACCGTGCTGTGGCAGGGATCGAGGTTTGTTGGGAGCGTTGTTGCCGCTCGGGCCTTGTCGCCCGACGTCTTCGGCGTATGGAATGTGCTGAACCTCCTCCTCATCTACGGAGGTTTGTCCAATCTCGGCATCCTGAATGGGATGGGGCGTGAAATCCCTTTCCTGGAAGGTCAGGGGAGAATCCGGGAGAGGGTACTCACAGAGCGCGTCGCATTCTTCGGAAACGCCTTCGGCGCCGGCCTTTTCGCCGTGGTTGCTCTGCTTGTTTTTGCCGTTGGAGGAGTCTGGCGAGACTACGGAGAATTCCGGTTCCTGGTCATCGGTGTGCTGATCGTTCAGCAGGTCAACACCTATGCGCTGTTTCGCTTGAGGTCCGCTCGCCAATTTCTCGTCATGGCGCGTGTTAATGCGTGGATGGCGGGTATCCATGTCGTGAGCTGCATTGCGGGCGTCCTCGCGTACGGGCTGTCGGGATTCATCATAGCTCAGATCCCCGCTCCGTTGTTTGCCGCGACATGGGTGCTCAATCGTGCAGAATACAAACCCGGTTGGGCGTTTGACAAGAGGACGCTGCAGCGCCTGCTGTCTGTGGGACTGCCCATCATGCTTGCCGGCTTCGTCTTCAGTCTCCTGTCGACCGTCGATCGATGGGTCATCCTCGGGGCGCTGGATGAGCGTTCGCTCGGGTTCTACTCCATCAGCATTATGACGTTTACTGCAATGACGTTGATCCCGCGCGTGGTCTCAGACCAGTTCTACCCCGAGATGGCCTATGATTTCGGCCGTCTTGAACAACGGAGGGAGCTCTGGAAGACGGTTCTGCGCCAGACGAAGGTCGGCGTGTGGTCGGTTGCTCCCCTCGTGATGGTCACTTTCTTCGCTCTCGATCCCCTTGTGCGGATCTTCCTGCCGAAGTACGTGGAGGGGATCGACGCGGCTCGTTGCATCCTCCTGGGGGTGATCGGTGTGGCTCTCTCAGGCGGAGCGGCGAACTTTCTCAACGTGACGGGACTCCAGCAGTGGTATCTCCTGATTCAGATCATCATGCTCGCGGCCATTGCCGGCGCCGCGTGGGTACTCGTCGGTGTTGCAGGCATCACGGGGGTTGCCATCGCGTTTGGTGGCGGATTGCTCGTGTATGGCACCCTGTTGTTGCTCCTTGTTCGACAACTTACGCACCTCCGCAGGGGCGCTCAGCATGCCTCAGAGTAGGGCGACAATGGCAGATCATATCCTTGTGGGGTACGCTGATGAACTCGGCCGATCTCCCACGCGGGGATCTGGTTCGGCGGTCTTCGTTCTGGATCGAGTCGCGCCGACAGTGAAGGATGCATCCTCGCGGGCGAAGGTGATGGACGTCTTCGAGATCTCAAACCCGTCTGATGTGGCAATCGAAGAAGTGGTCGGGCAGACCCAGGATGCCATCGAAACGGTTATCAGCGCTGTGCTGAGGTTTCAGGAAGGATTAGCCATTCCGGA
>CAYXMK010000261.1:0-3612 GCA_964465905.1 uncultured Ignavibacteriaceae bacterium
GGGATCCTTATAATGGATTTTGATGCCGAGGTCGAGCTGAGCCGTGATCACCAGGGGAATCTGGTCGAAGTACTTCCTGACCATCGTGTCGAACACATCAGTGAGATCGGGCACAACAGAGGAAATCCCGACGCCCGCAATCGCCGCCGGGTCGATCCCGGCGCCCTGGAGAAGGACGCGGAGCTGTGCAATGGCCTCGTCTTCGGTGCGCTGGAGGGAACTGCTGACTCGCCAATGTGCGCGAAGCGAGGAACCCTCAAAGATGCCATAGACGGTATGGGTATTGCCGATGTCGATGACGAGAAGCATGGGCGTTGGTCACGATGGAGTGTGAGAAGGATATCGGAGCGTTACGTCGCCGGCATAAAATACGGAACGATGGCCGTTGATGTCAACCAGCAGCGCGCCGTCCGCCGCGAGATCAACCGCCGTCCCTCTGTGAACCCCGGTGGCGGTTGTGAGTTCAACTTCTTCGCCGAGCATCACACAGCGCCGTTTCCAGTCGGACAGCATCTCCTCTCGGCGGCCGGCGCGCACGTCCGTGTAGATGGCTTCAAACTCCGTCAACACGGCGGCGAGAAGGGGAGCGCGTTCGAGATCCTTCCCTGCGGCGAGCGCTAGGCTGATTGCCTGACCCGAGAGGTTTTCCGGAAACCGGCGCTGGTTCACGTTGATGCCGATCCCTACGACCGCGTAGGCAAGACGATCCTGGCTGAGCGAGGTCTCGATGAGAATGCCGGTGAACTTCTTGCCGCCGATGAGAAGATCGTTGGGCCACTTTGTTTCGACTCTGAAGGGTCCGAAGGATTCGACGGCTCGCGCGGCGGCGACCGCTGCTGCGAGGGTCAGCATTCCCGCCTGATCTCCCGGCAGATCAGGACGGAGCAGGATGGAGAAGAGGAGATTCGACCCGGGCTCGGCTTCCCATCGCCGCCCCAGCCGTCCTTTCCCGTGAGTCTGCTCCTCGGCGATCACGATTCCCCCCTCCTCGCTCCCCGCCTCGGCGAGGGCGCGGGCACAGTCGTTGGTTGAGTCAAGGGACTTGAAGAGAAAGATCTTCCGGCCGATCAACCGGGTGCGGAGAGAGTGGCGGATTTCCGACTTGTTCAGCATGGTCAAATCGCATGATTCTACCGAAAATGCCACTCAGATGCAAGAAGTCCGACCGGATGCAATCCATGAAAAATTGGCAGTAATTCCGCCAGAACGTCAGATATTCATGACAGAAGGTTCTGTGGTGATATGCCAAATTGGCATACAAAGCTATGACTCCTTTGGAGGAGCAAGCGGCTCTAACTTATTACAAAACAATGAATTATGGAATTTGCTTTGGCATGGGAAAACATTGGCACGCGTGTTGCTGAAGAAAAGGCAGAATTCACAACATCAACAAGCGAGGAAGATATGTATTTCAGAGTGTGGAACCACCCATTGCTTGGCAGTGACTTCGGCTCCGTGCTGGAGACGACCGCGATTCTCGACGGCTTCTTCGGCGGCCTCAACGGGAATGACCGTGCCCCGGCCGGTTTCGCTCCCCGGATTGACATCACGGAGGAGCGGGAGAGGTACCGTCTGGTCGCGGAACTGCCGGGTGTGAAGAAGGACGATGTGAGTCTGAAGATCGAGAACGGCGTTCTGACGATTCGCGGAACGCGCAAACCTGCGGCAGAAGAATCGGCAAAGCTGGTGCTTCACGAGCGTCCGTCCGGCGAGTTCGAGCGGTCGTTGCTGTTGCCGGACGATGTGGACACCGGGATGATCGGTGCCGTCCTGGCAGACGGCGTGCTGACCGTCGATCTGCCGAAACACGAGCAGCATCTGCCTCGTGAAATCCAGATCCGTTAAGGGAGGCGTGCTGATGACGAAGAAGAATTCGGTGCAGCTGACGAACCGAGGCTCGATGGCTCTGGTCAAGAGCGACGCTGGGGCGGGGCAGGTCTTCATTCCCTCCACCGATGTCCTGGAAACGCGAGACGCGTTTGTGGTCAAGCTGGATCTTCCCGGAGCGACACGTGAAACGATGCAGATCAGCATCGAAGGAGGGGAACTGACCGTCAGGGCTCCCGTCGAACGGGGTCCGGAAGAAGGAACGATCTTCCTGCAGCGGGAGATCGGCCGCAAGACGTATCTCCGGGTCTTCCGGCTGACAGAAGGGATCGACGATCGGAACATCGATGCGGTCTTTGAAGATGGAGTGTTGACGATCACGCTGCCGAAGCGTGAAGAATTGAAATCACGATCAATCACAATCACCTGAATCTAAGGAGGGCATGACGATGGCTATCGTGCGATGGAATCCAATCCGCGACCTGACATCCTGGTCGGCTGACTTCTCGAACATGCAGAGGGAGATCAACCGGATGTTCGACGCCGTCCTGCGGGGAGGCATGGTGGATGACAGCACCTTTGGTCCGTCCATCTGGACCCCCGCCGTGGATATCACGGAGAAGGACGACGAGTATCTCGTGAAGGTTGAACTCCCCGGCGTCGAGAAGAACGATGTGCAAATCACCCTGGAGTCCAACATCCTCACCGTCAAGGGAGAGAAGAAGCAGGAGAAAGAGGAGAAGGGGGAGAACTATCATCGGATGGAGCGCAGCTACGGTTCCTTCCAGCGATCGTTCACCCTGCCCACGACGGTGAAGAGCGACAAGATCGACGCCTCGTTCAAAGACGGCGTGCTGTCCATCCGGCTCCCGAAGTCCGAGGAAGCAAAGCCGAAGTTGATCGAGGTCAAGGTGAAATGAGCACCATCGCCCAGCGTTGTCCGGGCGCAATGAATCCCACGGGGTCCGGGTCTCCGCTCGGAGTCCGGGCCCCTGTGTTCTCTGTCGGGACAGCTGTTCACAGGAGCCATGCAGTGCACGCCGGCACGCTGCCTGCATGACCGCGCCGACACCATCGTGCCTTTAGAAGGAGAGATGTCCATGGCTGGAACAAGAGGCAAAATCATCGGTATTGATCTCGGTACCACGAACTCCGTGGTAGCCGTCATGGAGGGAAACGATCCTGTGGTGATCGCGAACGCCGAGGGAAGCCGCACCACCCCCTCCGTCGTCGCGTTTGCCAAGAACGGAGAACGGCTCGTCGGCGGCGCGGCCAAGCGCCAGGCAGTCACCAATTCGCAGAACACGGTCTACTCGATCAAACGCTTCATGGGGCGATTCTACAACGAGGTGACGGAAGAAATGAAGCTCGTCCCGTACACCGTCATCCAGGGAGAGAACAACACAGCCCGGGTGAAGATCGGAGATCGTGTCTATTCTCCCCCGGAAATCTCCGCCATGATCCTGCAGAAGATGAAGCAGACGGCGGAGGACTATCTTGGTGGACCGGTGACGGACGCCGTCATCACGGTGCCGGCCTACTTCAATGACGCCCAACGGCAGGCCACGAAGGAGGCGGGGGAAATTGCCGGCCTCACGGTGCGCCGCATCATCAACGAGCCCACCGCCGCGGCCCTCGCCTACGGGCTGGATAAGAAGAGTAAAGACTCGAAGGTCGCTGTGTTTGACCTCGGCGGGGGAACCTTCGACATCTCCATCCTGGAGCTCGGAGATGGCGTGTTCGAGGTGAAGTCCACGAACGGCGACACCCATCTGGGCGGCGATA
>CAYXMK010000262.1:0-3581 GCA_964465905.1 uncultured Ignavibacteriaceae bacterium
GAACCGAGAGATCGGCTTCGTGTTCCAGACGTTCAACCTCCTCGCGCGCTCCGACGCGCTGCATAACGTGGAGCTTCCGCTCATCTACGGCGGTGTGGGGGCGTCGGACCGGAAGGCGCGCGCCAGAGAAGCCATCCGGCGTGTGGGACTGGAGGACCGGATGCACCACAAGCCGAACGAACTCTCCGGCGGTCAGCGTCAGCGCGTGGCGATTGCCCGTGCGCTCGTGACGCGGCCCTCGATCATTCTGGCCGACGAACCCACCGGCAACCTCGACACGAAGACCGGCGATGAAATCATGATGCTCTTCGAGGCCCTGCACGATGAGGGGAACACCATCATCCTTGTGACGCACGAAGAGTACATCGCGGAGCATGCCAACCGGATCATCCGTGTCAGGGATGGCGTGATCGAGCATGACGAGTTCGTGAGAAACAGAAAGATCCTGAACACCGAGCAGGAGGCGTCGAGCCGATGATCTTCTTCATCGGACAACTCAAGGAAGGGCTGCTCATCTCCTTCAGGGCCATCATGGCCCACAAGATGCGTTCCTTCCTGACGATGCTCGGCATCTGGATCGGCATTCTCTCGGTTACGCTGATGGGCACGGCGATCGAGGGTCTGGACCGCGCCTTCAATCGCAGCATCGCTGCCATCGGGGCCGATGTTCTCTACGTGCAGAAGTTCCCGTGGTTTGCCGGCGAGGAATGGTTCACCATGCGCAACCGGCGGGACATCAAGGTGCAGCAGGCCCGTGCCATCGAGCGGCAGTCCACACTGGCTGAGGCCGTCACGCCGGGCATGGGTACTCGGCGTCCCGTGAAGTACGGAGGGAACGTCATCGAAGGCGTCCAGGTAGAAGGAACAACGGATCAGTACATCAACACGTACGGCTCCTCCATCGCGAACGGCAGGTTCTTCACGGCCCTGGAGTCTCAGGGAGGGCGACCGGTCACGGTTCTTGGCTACGACGTGGCCGCGAACCTGTTTCCGCGGGAAGACCCGATCGGCAAGACTGTGAAAATCGGGGGGCAGTCCTACCGCGTGGTCGGCGTGCTGGAGAAGGAGGGATCCCTCCTGGGCGTCGTTAATCTCGACAACAAGGTGCTTCTCCCACTCGATCGGTTCATGATGCAGTTCGGATCGCGGCGCTACGTGACCATCGCGGTGAAAGCCGCGTCGATGGATCTGCTGGAAGACACCAAAGAGGAAATCCGCGGCATCATGCGGAAGGAACGCCGGCTGGCGCCGGGGGAACCGGACGATTTTGCCATCAACCAGCAGGAAGCGTTCATTCAGGTGTTCGACAGCATCGGGATCGTCATCGCCGGCGTGGGATTGTTCATCACGGGCCTGTCGCTCTTTGTCGGCGGGATCGGGATCATGAACATCATGTTCGTTTCCGTGACGGAACGGACGAAGGAGATCGGCATCCGCAAGGCCATCGGCGCGCGCCGGTCGGTCATCCTTGCCCAGTTCCTCATGGAATCGGCCCTGCTGTGCCTCATCGGCGGACTCATTGCCATCATGGCGGCGTTTCCCCTGACGCTCATCATCGATACGGTGCTGCCGACGGCGATGCCGCTCAGCATCGTTCTGATCGCCCTGCTTGTCTCTGTGCTGGTCGGTGTCTTTTCGGGTTTTCTCCCCGCCTACCGCGCCGCGCGCATGGACCCGGTGGACGCGCTTCGCTATGAATAACTGCTCGGAGGATTCGACGTGGAGTATCGGGAAGTAGCGGCCATTGCGCTCTCGGCGATCCGGGCGAACAAGCTCCGGTCGATCCTGACGCTCCTCGGGATCGTCGTCGGGGTCTTCTCCATCATTGCGGTCATGACGGCCGTCCGCGTGCTCCAGTCGAGCATCGAGAGCGGGATGAGCCAGCTCGGCTCCCATACGTTTCAGATCCAAAAATTCCCCATCACCATGGGGGGTGGTCATGCGGAGCGGCACAAGTACCGGAATCGCAAGGACATCACCTATGCTCAGGCCGAGGCCGTTGCCGAGCGCATGACGCTTGCCAAGGAGGTCGGCTATGAGGCGTTCGAGTGGGGCCGCACCGTCAAGACGAATGAGCTGGAGACGAATCCCAGCGTCACGATCATGGGGGAGAACATCGCCGGCCTGTCAACCAATAACTGGACGGTGAAGGAGGGGCGGGCCTTCAGCCCGTTCGAGTATCAGCAGGAACGGCGTGTTGCACTGCTGGGGGAGCGGGTGGATGCGAAGCTCTTTCCCTTCGGGGGGGCGGTTGGCCGCCAGGTGAAGATCGACGGCGACTGGTTCGAGGTGATCGGCACCTTTGAGAAGAAGGGAGGAGGATTCGGCGGGAATCAGGACAACTTCGTCGCGATACCGCTGACGACGTTTCTGGCCAAGTACGGCGACCGCCGGTCGGTGAACATCATGGTCACGGCCAGGTCGCCTGAGGTCTTCGAAGAAGCCATGGAAGAGGCGCGCGGCATTCTCCGGACAGTCCGCAAAGTGCCCCCCGGTGAGGATGACGACTTCGCCTTCTTCTCCAATGAGTCTCTCATCCGCCAGTTCAACGAATTCACCCTCTACGTCAAACTCGGCGTCGGGTTCATCAGCTTCATTGCGCTGGTGGCCGCCGGTATTGGCATCATGAATATCATGCTCGTGTCGGTGACCGAGCGGACGCGCGAGATCGGCATCCGAAAGGCCGTCGGCGCTCAGCGCCGCTCCATTCTTTCGCAGTTCCTCGCCGAAGCCGTGTTTCTGTCGCAACTCGGCGGCGTCACCGGTATCCTCGTCGGCGTGCTCGGCGGCAACATCGCGGCGCTGCTCCTCTCCATTCCTCCAGTTTTTCCTCTCGACTGGGCCGCCATCGGCTTCATCGTGTGCTCCCTCGTCGGCGTGGGGTTCGGCGTTTATCCGGCCTGGAAGGCGGCGAACCTGGATCCGATCGAGGCCCTGCGGTACGAGTGAAAACGCAAACGCCCGCCGTTGCCGGCGGGCGTCGGGTTTCGCCTCACGCCTTCATTCTCTTCCCCTTCTCCTCCTCGGAGAAGATCCAACCCACAAGCTTGCCCGGATCGATTTCCTCGAAATTCCCCCAGTAGTGTCGGTTGTACATGTAGCGGGATGAGGTGTCCCCGAGGGGAATCCGCTCGGCATCCCGGATGATCGTCTCGAATCGTTCCTTCCACTGTTCCCAGTTCTTGGCGCGGAGATCCACCCACCCGTCGTGCGCCCAGCTGTCGATGCTCTGCCGCGTCACCTTCAGCTCGTTCTCTCCCCGGTAGGGCGGGACCTTGATCACATCCGCACGGAGAATGGTCTTCCCATCCTGCAGGAGGATCGGAATCCCGATGGAGATGATCTGGGAGCGAAGCTCGGCGTCGGTCTCGATACGCCGCGACAGCCGGCGGGTGATCTTGTCGACCGAGGCGCTGACGACGCCCTTCATGGTGCCGAACTCGCGCTGGAGGAGCGACGCTTCATAGAGGAGCTTCGAGAGTCGCGGGGGACCCAGGAATTCGAACGCAACGCTCCGTGTCCGGTGCAGATCCTCGAGCGCCTTCATTTCCTGAATCGCCGTGTCGTAGAGGTAGCCCGCC
>CAYXMK010000263.1:0-3581 GCA_964465905.1 uncultured Ignavibacteriaceae bacterium
GGAAGCCTGTCATGACCTCGTCGAAGATCAGGAGAATTCCGTAACGAGAGCACATCGAACGCAGACTCTCGAGAAATCCCTGCCTCGGTGGCACACATCCCATGTTTCCCACAACGGGTTCCACGATGACGCACGCGATTTCGCCGGGATGGGCATCAATCAGTTGTTGCACAGAGTTGGAGTCATTGAAACGGGCGACGAGGGTCTCCTTCCCTGTTGCCGGGGTCACGCCCGGACTATCAGGGACTCCGAGCGTCATCGCCCCGGATCCGGCTTTGATGAGAAACGGATCGGCATGCCCGTGATAGCACCCTTCGAACTTCACGATTTTCTCTCTGCCGGTGAAAGCACGCGCCAGCCGGATAGCGCTCATCGTCGCTTCCGTTCCGGAATTGACCAATCGTACCATCTCAATCGATGGCACCATTCTGCCGATCGTTTCTGCCAATTCGACCTCGCGCTCTGTCGCTGCCCCAAAGCTCGTACCGTCGAGTGCGGCCTTCCTCACCGCTTCAACCACTCGTTCATCCGCATGGCCCAGAATCGCTGGCCCCCAAGAGCCCACGAAATCGATGAACTCGTTGCCATCGACATCCCATACACGCGAGCCCCTCGCACTCTTGACGAAGAGCGGATTTCGCCCCACAGATTTGAACGCGCGCACTGGGGAGTTTACCCCACCCGGGATGCAGGTAACAGCCCTTGCAAACAGGAGCTCTGATTTCTCTGTGTTCATAGGAAGTCGTTCCCGCTCCGAGTTGTGCATTACTTCATCTGGTTCAACAGTCTTGCCGCATCCTTTGCGAAATAGGTCAGGATAAGATCTGCCCCCGCGCGCTTTATGCTCGTAAGAGTCTCCATCATCACCCTCGGCTCATCGATCCAGCCGTTCGCTCCGGCCGCCTTGATCATGGAGTACTCACCGCTCACGTTATACGCCGCGGTCGGCATCCCGAAACGATCCTTCACACGCCGGATGATATCGAGATACGAAAGCGCCGGCTTGACCATAATGATATCGGCGCCCTCAAGAATATCCTGCTCTACTTCCCGAAGGGCCTCGTTCGAGTTTGCAGGATCCATCTGATGTGACCGCCGATCGCCGAATTTTGGCGCGCTCTCAGCAGCGTCACGAAATGGGCCGTAGAATCCGGACGCATATTTAGCCGCGTACGACATAATCGGGAGGTTCTCGAAGTGGTTCTCGTCGAGAATACGGCGGATGGCTGAAACACGTCCATCGAACATGTCGGACGGAGCAACCATATCAGCGCCTGCCTCGGCGTGCGTGAGGGCTTCCTTTGCGAGCAGGGCGACCGACTCATCATTCACGATCTCATTCTCGCGTACGATTCCGCAATGGCCGTGTGAAGTGTACTCGCAGAGACAGACATCCGTGATGACGACTAATCCGGGGACGTCTTTTTTGATGGAACGAACGGCTGTTTGAATGATCCCCTGCGGATCATATGCGCCGCTGCCAACCTCATCCTTGTGCTCCGGGATTCCAAAAAGGATAACGGCGGGGATCTTCAGGCCATACACTTCTGCACATTCGCGGACAATCAGATCGACCGAGAGTTGAAACACTCCGGGCATCGATTTGACTTCCTTGCGGAAATTCTTCCCCGGCACAGCGAAGAGAGGGTAGATGAAATCTGCGGGGGAAAGCTCCGTTTCCCGCACCATCGAACGTAAGGCTTCGGTCATACGGGTGCGGCGGAGCCGCGCAAACCGGCTCGCGTTCGGTCCGAGACCGGGAATTCCAGGTGTGTTCGTGGAATTGTTCACACAATTCTCCTTTATGCGGTTCAGCTGTTCGTGTTTCTTCTGAGATGATCGATGACCTGCGCGGCAATTCTCTCTGAGCTTATGACGCAATCGCCGACGGAAATACCACCCCTGAAATTGCCGGAGACGAACAAACCAGGCACCCGATGCTCCAGCCGACCGACCTTTGCCATGAGCTCAAGGTGACCGAGTACGTATTGGGGAATTGCGCGTTGCCATCGAGTGACCCGGGCAAACACCGGTGCCCCTCTGACACCCATGATCTGCGAGAGCTCGCGCACCACAGACTCGATCATCCGTTCATCGGTTTGACCAGCCAGTTCAGGCTGCCGGGAACCGCCAACGAACGTTGTGAGTGCTTCATACCCGTCGGGTGCTCTTCCCGGGAAAAGCGCCGACGACCAGATGGTGCCGAGAATAGACCGCCGCTCGACAGCCGGGATCAGAAAACCAAATCCGTCCAGCTTCCGCCCAATGTCGGCCTTCTTGAATCCCAGGAACACTTCCGCCACCGGAGGGTACGGGATCCCTTCCAGATCCGCACAAAGCTCTTTGTCCATCGGAGCCAGGAGCTTGGCTGTCAGAGCTGACGGGATTGCCGTGACAACACACGCCGCCCGTACTGTGAAAGGGCTCCGCTTGCTGACACCGCTCACTTCGAACAACGGAGGTCCCGGTTTCTGTCGTACGGCGACCCGACGCACCTCCACATCCGTTAGAATGCTTCCGTTGAGGGCGCGGTGAAATGCTGCCGGCAGTGTTGCCATTCCCTGCACGAAGGAGAACATCTTCGCACGGTCTTTCGATTGCTCGGCCCGCGCGCGCCGTTCTCTTCGTCCTTGGATCTGACCTTTGATGAGCCCGCCATAGTTCTCTTCCAGGGCGTAGAGTTTTGGGAATGCCGCCCGGACGCTCAGCTCTTCAGGGTTGCCTGCAAACACGCCGGCAACGAAAGGATTGATGGCATAGTCCAAGAACTCGCGACCGAGGCGCCGCACCACAAACTCCGCAACGCTCTCCTCCCGTGTCCCTCTCCCGACAAACGGCTCCTTGAACAATCTCAGCTTGCCGCCGGTCGACCAGAGGCGGGAACGGAAGAATGCACCCGGCGAAAGGGGAAGCGCATGGAGCATACCGCTGCGGAGGATAAACCGGTTCTTCGAATTCTCATTTGCATAGACGACTTCACCTTCGATGCCAAGGTCGCTGAACAGGGTCCGAAACAGCGGTGTGGTTTCCAGAGCGCTGTTTGGGCCGGCCTCCACAAGCCAGCCGTCCTTCCGGACAGTCCGGATTGTCCCGCCGACAATCCTCTCACGCTCTAACACTTGCACGCTCACACCTGCCTTATGAAGCCACCATGCTGTTGCGAGCCCGCTTATGCCGCCTCCGATAATCACGACGTTCTGTGGGGTGTGCCTTCTCATGTGTGCAGTTGCTCCAGAACAAGTTCTCCCAGGCACCTGATGAACGGTTCACTCGTCAGGAGCGGCGCAGTGACAGCGAAGTACTTCACTCCCAACTGCGTGGCTTGATGCTTCGCCTCGATCGCGATTTCGGAAAGGGTCTCAAGATGATCCGAGACGAACGCTATGGGGACGACGATCGTGTGAGTGACTCTCTGCCGGCCCAGCTCCTCAATCGTGGCCGTAAGCGACGGCTCCAGCCAGCGTTGTGGACCGACCTTACTCTGGAAGCACAAATGATGCGGAAGGCCGAATGCTCCCCTCTCGACAACCAACTCGTACGTCCGTTTGATCTGGTGAGCGTACGGGTCTCCCTGTTTCACG
>CAYXMK010000264.1:0-3558 GCA_964465905.1 uncultured Ignavibacteriaceae bacterium
GGCGGCGCTCTGATGGGCATTGGTGCGAAACTGGCGCGTGGCTGCACCAGCGGGCAGGCGCTGACAGGAGGAGCACTGCTCAACGTTGGGAGCTGGGCCTTCATGATGGCAGTCTTTGGTGGAGCGTACGCGTTTGCGTACTTCATGAGGAGACAATGGACATGAACGCACCCTTCTACAAATTCGGTTTGTTCAGCGACCCGTTCAGTCTGGTTATTGCCTTCTTCATTGGTATCGGGTTCGGCTTCTTTCTGGAGCGTGCAGGATTCGGGAGCGCACGCAAGCTCGCCGCGCAGTTCTACTTCACGGATCTTGCAGTCTTCAAGGTCATGTTCACGGCGATCATCACGGCAATGCTGGGAGTGTTCTATCTGGGTTGGCTCGGTCTGCTGGACCTCTCGCTGGTGTACGTCTCGACGACGTATCTCGTGCCTCAGGTGGTTGGGGGACTGATTCTGGGGATCGGTTTTGTGGTCGGAGGGTACTGCCCTGGTACGTCGTGCGTGGCGCTCTCGACGGGCCGGCTGGACGGCCTGGTCTATCTTGCCGGGATCATCGCGGGAATTACGGCGTTCGCGCTCGTGTTTCCGTGGATTGAGGACTTCTACACCTCCACCGATATGGGACAGGTCACACTGCCGGAACTTCTCAACGTGCCCTACGGCCTCGTCGTTGCCGCCGTCGTGATGATTGCGATCGGCGGATTCGCCGGTGCGACGTGGATGGAGAAGTTCATCGCTGCCCGGAAAGGAGCGTGAGCGATGAAGCTCATGGATCAATTCAGATCTCTCGCACCGACACAGAAGGCTGCCGTGGGGCTCGTGATCCTTGCGGTCCTCGCCGTCATCGCGGGGAATCCCTACAAAGGCCATTCGACTACCATCGATCCTCAGACGCTGGCGATCATCACAGAGAAAGAGGTCGATCATGTCACTGCCGGAGAACTGGCACGGTGGATCATCGAGGGGAGAGCAGACTTCCGGCTGATTGACCTTCGCACCCCCGAGGAGTATACCGCGTATCATGTTCCGGGAGCTGAACAGTGCCGGATGACGGAACTGGTCAACTACGGTCAGGGGCGGAATGAGAAAATCGTGCTGATGTCGCAGGGGATGACACATGCCGCTCAAGCATGGTTCCTGCTGAGAGCAAGTGGTTACAAAGGGGTGTATATTCTCTTCGGAGGCATGGAAGCCTGGATGGAGGAGGTGCTGTATCCGAGTCTCTCGGAGAATGCCTCTCCCGCCGAGAAGGCAGCGTTCGAGCGGAGAAAGCATGTTGCCGCGTTCTTCGGAGGCACACCGATGGTGGTGAAGGAAACAGGCGCGTCGTCAGCACGGCCTCTCGAAGAGCCAACGCTTTCGCCACCAGCGCCGCCGGCGCCGACCGTACTGCCACCCGCCAGCTCCTCGCCGTCCGTGACGAAGAAGAAAAAGAAGGAAGGGTGTTGATCTTGCAACGCAGGAGGATCTCGTCATGAAACGGAAAGAACTCCCGAAACGATATCGTGAATTCTCGGACCGCTATCCCGAGATTGCTGCCGAGTATGAAAAACTCGGCAGTCTCATTCACGGGAGGAGCACTCTGGACGCCCGGACGCGGGCGCTGGTGAAGCTGGCGCTTGCGGTCGGCGCACGCATGGAGGGGGGCGTCCATGCCCAGGTTCGCAAGGCGCTCGCTGCGGGCGTGAAACCTGACGAACTGCGCCAGGTCGGTCTGCTCTCCATCACGACCATCGGTTTTCCTGCAGCGATGGCCGCGATGAGCTGGATCGACGATCTGCTTCCGCGGAAGCTCTTCCGGCGGCGGTCGTGATTCCGCTGAGGGACGTCGCAGGAGGGGTTCTGGCCGGCGGGGAGAATTCGCGTGCCGGCGGCAGAAAGGCATTCTTCCTTCTCGAGGGCAAGCCCTTCATTCTTCACATCACGCAGGCACTGGGAGAAGTCTGCTCGTCCGTTCTGATTTCGGCGAACGAGGTCGCGCCGTATGTCTCCCTCGGTTGGCCCGTGATTCCCGATGTCCATCGCGGGAAAGGACCGCTTGGCGGACTCCATGCACTCTTAAGAGCCTGCGCCGCGGAATACCTCCTCGTCTCGGCATGTGACACTCCGTTCGTCACATCTGAACTTCTCTCATACGTGGCCGAACGGCGCGTCCCTCAGGGAGCCGCGGTGGCGGAATTCGACGGACGGTTGCACCCTCTCTGCGCGGTCTACCATACGTCTCTTGTCCCGCTGACCGAAAACCTCCTGCAGGGTGAGAATTTCTCCCTCCACGCTCTGCTCGATCGTTGTCGGGTCCAGATGGTCCCGATCTCGCCGGACCTCCCCTTCTATCATCCTCACCTGCTCTGGAATGCGAATACCCCCGATGACGTCCGCAGGTTGAGCAAGATGGAACGTAGAACCGGTACAAAGTAAACGGCCCCGCCGTCGTCGGTGGAGCCGTTGCCGCTGCAGGAGGTCGGACGTCGGTCAGGACTTCGCGGTGCGCAGGGGCAGCCGGACCACGAACCATCCGATGAACAGGATGCAGAGAAGACTCAGCAGATAGGAGGGATCCTCAAAGATGTGGTAGATCTTCACTTCGCCGAATGCGAGACCGGCGAAGAGCAAGCCGACGAGCGCTTCTCCCGCGATAAGTCCGGATGCCAGCAGTACTCCGATGTTCCCCATCTTCTCTCTCGTCGCCGAGTCCAGTTTCCGCTTCTCGGCAATCCTGTCGAGCAGGCCCTTCATCAGTCCCCCCACGAAAATCGCAAAGGAGGTATCGATCGGGAGGTACATGCCGACGCTGATCAGCATGGGGCTTTTCACCTGCATGAGAATCAGCGCGATGCCCATGAACATCCCGACCACGATGAGGATCATTTCGGTCTTTCCCTCGACGATGCCCCGGCCGACAATCGCCATCAAGCTCGCCTGCGGTGCGGGGAGTTTCTCGCCCCCAAAGCCCGCCTGGGTTCCAAGGATGTCGTTCTGTTCTTCAGGCGTCAGCCCTCGCACGTCTTCCAGCGTGTACTCCTTCCCGACAAGGTCCGGATTCTTTCCTCTGTAGGAAATCGTGGCGGTTTGTGCGGTTTCCAGCTTCTCGAGTTCTGCGCCCACGACCCGCTTCACGTCTCCCAGATGGAGGAGGGAGAGGACGAAGAACATGACCACGGCGGCTGCCGTGACGCCAAAAACGTCGCCCAGCTGCATCTTCCAGGGTGTGCATCCGAGGATATGCCCCGCCTTCAGATCCTGCATCATCTCGCCGGCGACAGAGACACTTGTGCAGGTGAAGGCCGCTACCCCGAGTACCGCAGCCACTGCGGCTTCTCCCTTCATGCCCAGTGCCACCATCAGAAACGCCACAATGATCAGCACGGAAACGGTCAGCCCCGACGTCGGATTGTTGCTGACCCCGATGATGCCTACCAGGTAGCCCGAGACGGCTGCGAACACGAATCCGAGAAACAGGTTCACCACGGCGGCGACCGCGGCAGGAACAAGGCTTTCCGTGAAGAAATTGAAGATGAAGAACATGAGCAGGGCGATGACGGCGATGGCCGTCAAC
>CAYXMK010000265.1:0-3550 GCA_964465905.1 uncultured Ignavibacteriaceae bacterium
AAGACTATGTGCCCGAGGTTGAGGCGGGAGAACAGCTCGAACTGCTCAGCACACCACAGAAGAAGAAGATCCAGGACGAGGAAATCCGCGCCGAACTGACGGAGGTGAAACAGTTCTTGCAGGGACTGCTGGAGAAAATTCAGAAATAGGACCGTCCTTCTGGAGACACGAAGGAGAGAAGCCCTGTCGGTGAGCCGCCAGGGCTTCTGTGTGCAGAGGGGTGCGACCGGAACCGCTCGGACTGGTCTCCGAGGCGGTTGCGGATGTCCGACGCCGGGAGCGTATTCTCCCGGGGAACTTTGCACTGCCACCGGTGTTCTCAGGGGAGTCGTTGCTTGGACCCCCTTCTTCCCAACAAATGACGATGGCTTCCATTCTTGTTCTCGGCTCAACGGGCTACATCGGCGGACGCCTTGTCCCGCGCCTGCTGGAGCGCGGCCACTCTGTGCGATGTCTTGTGCGGAATCCGCAGAAACTTCCCGGACACGTTCGAAATCGGATCCAGATTGCGGTCGGTGATATACTCGAGGAGGAGAGTCTCGGAGACGCGTTCCGGGGGGTGGATATCCTGTTCTATCTCGTTCATTCCATGTCGTCGGGGGAGGAGGAGTTTGAGCGGCGCGACCGGAAGGCCGCCGAGAACGTTGCCGCGGCGGCGCAGGCGGCAGGTGTACGTCGCATTATCTACCTTGGCGGGTTGGGACGCAGAGGCGAAGGCCAGTCTCCTCACCTCCGCAGTCGGCATGAAGTGGGAGATATTCTCCGATCGTCGGGTGTTCCCGTCACAGAATTCCGTGCCGCTGTGATTATCGGCTCCGGAAGCGCATCCTTCGAAATGATGCACCATCTTGTGAACCGGCTCCCGGTGATGATCGCTCCGCGCTGGGTGTCGGTGCGAACACAGCCGATCGCGGTGGACGATGTGCTCCGGTATCTGCTGGCAGCCGTTGAAGAACCCGCGACGGCGGGGAAAACGCTCGACATTGGTGGACCGGATATCATCACGTACGGCGATATGATGCTTACCGTTGCACGGGTGCTGGGACTGCGGCGCCTCATCGTGAAGGTACCCGTGTTGACGCCCCGCCTCTCGTCCTACTGGGTCAATCTCGTGACCCCGATTCCGACTTCCCTGGCGCGTGCGCTGATCGAAAGCCTCCGGTCCGAGACCGTTGTGGAGAACAACGTCGCGTTAGAACTGCTGGATCTTCGACCTGTCGGTTTTGAAGAAGCCGTGCGGCTTGCTCTGCAGGACGTTCGTACGCGCTCGGTGGAGACTCTCTGGACGTCTGCGACGAGCGTGGTAGATTCGCAGCGCGTCGATGCCTCTCATCTGCGGACCGACGAGCAGGTTGTGGAAGCTGATGTTCCGGCTCCTGTGCTCTTCGCTGTTGTGTCTTCCATCGGCGGTGAAAACGGCTGGCACTTCGCCAACTGGCTCTGGAAACTGCGCGGCTTCATTGACAAACAGTTCGGCGGTGTGGGATTGCTCCGGGGACGAAGACATCCTACCGAGCTCAGAGTTGGCTAAGCTCTGGATTTCTGGCGGGTGGAAGAGTATGAGGAAGGCAGGCGGCTGCTGCTGCGTGCGGAGATGAAGGTGTGGGGGCAGGCGTGGCTGGAGTTCAAGGTCGAGCCGCTGACCCCGCAGCGCTCACGGCTCGTCCAGACCGCCCGCTACTATCCCAAGGGGCTGTCGGGATATCTCTATTGGTATGGGATTCTTCCGTTGCACGCACTGGTGTTCCGGGGGATGGCAAGAGCTATCGCGAGGAGGGCGGAGCAGCAGAAGTTGGTGTGAGCGGGAGGTCCTTCGCAAGGTCTCCGTGGAGCGGGGAGAACCTTGCGAAGGACAGGGGAATCTTCAGTTCTTCTGTTTCTGGGTCTTGTAGTTGTCGTGCTGGATCGATTTCTTGGCCCGGTCCTTCTGCTCGGGTCCTTTCTCCATCATTCCCTTGTAGGACTGCAGCTTCTGAACCTGCTCGCCGATGGTAGCCCCGGCCAGACCTCCGGCTGCTGCCGCCGGTGAGGCCTGCAAGAGACTTGTGGCCGCTTCCAGCTCGAGCTGAGCGTCCTCCTGACTGCCGGCGTCCAGCGCTTCCAGGGCTTTCTCAACCCTGCGTGTAGATGCGGCGACATCCGCCTTTGCCTGAATCGTCATATCGCGCCGCTCTTCAACGATCTGATGGTCGTCGGTGTATTCAATCCCGGCGATGAACTCGCCTCCCCTGGTCTCCGCTGCGCCGGAAACGTTCTTGACGATCCCTGAGGCAATGGAGCGCGATCCCGTACCGGCCGGGACTTCCATCTCCACCATCACCTCCCGCTCCTCCCCGGCGTACATGCCGCCGAGGTGAACGCTCAGCCGTTCGCCAACCTGCTCGAACTCTCCTCCGACAACATCGGAAATCCGAATCCGGTCAAGAAGCCGAAGCTCGATGATCACATTTTCCGCGACCAGGTTGGAGAGTCTGTGGAACTCCTTCGACAGGATCGATGCCAGACTGGACGGGTGTTCGATGAAGTGATAGTTGCCGCCGCCGCTCTCCGCCAAGCCCATCATGAGGTTCTCATTGTAGTCGAGGCCGACCCCCATGGTGGTCAGCGAAATCGCCTTTGCCCGGTACCGCCGGGCGATCTGGTTCAGACGGGAAGGATCGGTAATGCCCTGATTGGCGAGGCCATCGGAAAGGAGGATTACACGATTGGCGTATCCTTCGCGATACGCCATCTCCACCTGTCGCAGACCCTCGATCATTCCTCCCCCCAGATTGGTCGTGTTGCGAGGCTCGATGCTGTCGATGAGTCTCTTGATGCGCGACTTGTCCTCGACCTTCTGCATTTCTCTCAGAACTTCAACCACGTCATCGTAGATGACAAGGGACAGATAATCATCAGGACGAAGACGATCGACAAGGGATTTGAGGGCAAGTCGGGCGTACTCCATCTTCCGGTCGTCTGACATCGATCCGCTCCGGTCCAGAACCACGCAGAGATTCAGCGGGAGCCGGCGGACGGATTCCGCGATCGTCGGCTTTACCGTCAGCACGAGATAGGCCCTGCCGCCGTCGCGATGAATGACGGGGGTGTTGAAGCGGGCGTCGACGGCAAGGGGGAGCGAAACCCTGGTGACCCCTTGCGCGAGAAGCGCCGGAACTGCCAGTGCTGAGAGCACGGCTGATGCGAAGAATCCACGCTCTTTCATGGTCTTTCCTCCTGTTTGTTTTGTGGATACGAGTTTGTACTTTGGCATTCACTTCCTGTCCGTTGATCGGATTCACAGGCGAAAGGTCAATGGCCGTTTCTCTGCAGTTCATCAGCTCCGATGCCCGCATCCTCCACCTCATCAGAGAGGGGAACGAGGAGGCGCTGGTGAGGCTCTTTGAGCAGAACAGGAAGCCGGTGTCGGCCTACGTGCTGAGAAACAGTGGATCTGATGATGATGCCGACGACATTCTCCAGGACGCGCTCGTGATCCTGTGGGAGCGGGTGAGGTCGGGGCGGTTCGAGTACTCGGCGAAACTCAGCACGTTTGTCTATGCAACGGCGA
>CAYXMK010000266.1:0-3544 GCA_964465905.1 uncultured Ignavibacteriaceae bacterium
GCCCAGTGACACGCTGAGAATAACGAATCATCGTGGGAATGTCAAGGGAAAAATGCAGGGCGCAGGATGGAGACGAATCTTCCGTTCGGCATTTCCGTATGAATCAACATCTCCACCTCACACAACCGCTTGGAGCGAAAGGTGCAACGCCATGGATGAGATCTTCACCGACGACATCCGCCGCCAGCTCAACGAGCGGCGAGATCGGCTAACGGCAGCCCTCCACTCACAGGGAGAGCACCGCCAGCTCATAGCCCTCTTGCGGGACGTGGACCGCGCCCTGGGGAAACTCACCGACGGTACGTATGGACTCTGCGAGAAGTGCCATGAGCCGATCGAAGCCGAACGCCTGGCGATCGACCCCCTCATTCGGAACTGCCTTGACCATCTTACGGAGGCCGAGCAGCATCAGCTGGCGTACGATCTCAGTCTCGCGTCGCAGGTTCAGCAGGCCCTCCTCCCGAAACGCAATCTCCGTGTGAGGGGCTGGAGCGTAGCATATCACTACGAGCCCGCCGGACATGTCAGCGGCGATTACGTCGACGTCCTGCCTTCCGCGGACGGTGTGTTCCTCTTCGTCGTCGGCGACGTGACGGGAAAAGGCATTGCCGCCTCGATCCTCATGTCTCATCTTCACGCCACGCTGCGGACTCTCGTGAACGCCGATTTGCCCCTTGGCGATCTTCTGACCCAGGCCAACCGACTCTTCTGCGAAGGGACAACGTCCCGCTATTTCGCCACAGTAGCCTGCGGCAGGGCAACCGTCGACGGGTCTGTCGAGATTTGCAACGCAGGACATCCCTCGCCGATGCTGCTCCACGGGGAAACGGTGACGGCCATCCGTTCCTCAGCACTTCCCCTGGGGATGTTTTGCCACACGACCTTCCCATCCCGGCAGATACAACTGCACGAGGGCGATACGCTGATTCTCTACACGGATGGGATCACAGAAGCGCGCAACGAACACGAGGAGATGTACGGTGAGGAGCGGCTCGCCGCCGTCCTCCGGAGCCAGAGCAATGCGACTCCGGAAGAGATCGTAAAGGCATGTCTACAGGACCTACGCGACTTCCGCGGCACTGCGCCGCTCTTGGACGACACAACGATGCTCGCTCTGCGGAAAGGGGATTGAAGGACTTCTTGGACGAAGCGAGGGGGGAGAGCCGGCCGGCTCAGAACTCCACCTCCATCCCCACCACGGGAAAGAAGGCGAATTGGTAGACCGTTTCGGTGGTTCCGTCGCTCCGGTAGTTCCGGAAAAAGACATTCTTCGTGTTCAGCACGTTCTGCACCGCCACGTAGACAGAGATCCCACCACTCCTGATATCTTAAAGTTCACTCAACTCAAGAGTCGTTCCGTCGGACGAAAGCAGTTCGACAGAACAAGAGGGGAGCGATTGCAGAAACACCCGCCCGTACGATTTCGTGAGAATGCGGGAGTCGAGGATAGAGACCAAACCTTTGTCCTTTCTGGAGCGGATCAGTCTCCCCACTCCTTGTTTGAACTTCAACACGGCCTCCGGAAGTGTGAAGTCCAGGAAGGCATTCCCGCCGTGCCGATCGATGAGTTCCATTCGGGATTCAACGAGCGGATGATCGGGCACGGCAAACGGGAGTTTGGTAATGATGACGTGCTCGAGCGCCTCGCCTGGAACGTCGATCCCCATCCAAAAACTATCGAGCCCAAAGAGAACCGAAGAGATGTCCGCTTTGAAGGTCTCGAGGAGCCGGTGGCGTGTCGTGTTTCCATCCTGCACCAGCAGTGTGATGCCGTGCGGTTCGATCTTCTCGCGCAGCGCTCCGGCGACGCTGCGCATGACAGAGAGGTTCGTGAACAGGACGAGGGCCTTCCCGTGGGACTGCATGAGGCAATGGTACACGAACTGAGGAAGCGTTTTCTCATAATCTTCATGCTCCGGGGGAGGAATATCCCGTGCAATGACGATCCGCATCTGCCGTCGGAAATCGAAAGGCGAATCGAGGATGAGAGTTTCCGCCCTGGAAGCTCCCAGGCGCTGCTGAGCGTAGGCCAGCGAACCATTGATGGAGAGGGTCGCACCAGTCAAGATGACGGGCCTCCCTTCTTGGAACAGCCTTCCACCGATGCACTCGGCCACGCTGGTCGGTGCGGCGTGAAGCGAGACGCTCGGGTGCGTTCCCTTCTCCACCGCCGCCCAGTACGTCAGTGACATGTCGGGTTGTTCGAGGAATTCGCGTATGAAGGTCTCGGCCTCCCCAACCAACCGCCTGGCGGCCGTGAGTTCCTCCCTGTTCAGCGCAAATTTCTGATGATCCTCCAGCTCTTTGACAGCCGACTGAAGAGCCTTGAGGCCTGCCGTGACGGTGTCGCTGACAACAAAGGGAGTCCGCACACGGAACGTGCCGGCTCTTCCTGCGAGATTCTTGACCAGGCGTGCCACCTCACTGAAGAACGAATTTGCACCGCGCTCTGCTTCCTCGCACAGATCCCGGTATCGTTTTGCCTTCAGTCGACTGAGGAGGCCTTTTCTTGTGCGCGGATTGAACAGGCGGTGAATTGCATACAGGACCTGAGAGCGGGAGAGACTTTTCCCGAGGCTGAGGCCCGCAATCTGTTCCAGCATATGGGCCTCGTCGAAGATCACAAAATCGTTTTCATACAGAAGGAACTCCTCGGCCTCCTGCACGGCGAAGAGGGTGAAGAACAGCGCATGGTTCATGATCACAACATCCGCGCTGCGGGCAGCGCTCCTCGCCTTCCGGAAGAAACAACTGGACGGACAGATGCTCGGGCTGCAGGCGCCTTTTTCCGAACAGACCTGCTGCAACACGTTGTGCGAGGGTACAAAGGGAAGGTCTTCGATATCCCCATCGCTCGTCTGACGTGACCACTCCTTGATGCGATGCAACTGGTCGAGTTCGTCTTTGTCGAAAAGCTGTTTCTGTTGGCGGAGGGCGTTCTCGAGTCGCGTTGTGCAGAGGTAGTTCCTCCTTCCTTTGAGCATGACGGCATCGAACGGCATGTCCAGGAGGGAGCGGACGATGGCGATGTCTTTCTTGAGCAGTTGTTCCTGGAGGTTCTTGGTATGTGTAGAGATGATTGCCTTGCGTTGTTCTTGTTTAGCGAAAAGAAGGGCTGGAACGAGGTACGCGAGAGTTTTTCCCACGCCGGTCGGGGCTTCAACGATGAGGGCGTGCTTTCCCACGAGGGCAGCAGCCACGGCCTTTGCCATCGTCAGCTGCTGAGGGCGGAACTCATAGCCCGGGAGAAGAGAGGAAAGGGCGCCATCTTCCGAGAAGATCGCGTCCAGCGAGTCGTTGAGCGGATTCATCGGCAGGTAAGGTACGAACTTCCTGCGACTTCAGGCAATAAGGGTCCGACAACCTACCCGCGCGCAAAGGGAGGGTTCTGACATGTACTGAGAACTGTAGAGGAGGTTGTTTGCCCCTCTTGCGGGCGGTTCATATCCGCACGCACGGGGAACATTGCAGCTCGTAACTACTGAGGGAGTGAACCTTACCCCTTTTTGTAGACAGAGAGAAAAGCCAGTATCTTCTGGAAAGA
>CAYXMK010000267.1:0-3538 GCA_964465905.1 uncultured Ignavibacteriaceae bacterium
CACGAAGCCGATCTCCCGGTTCCGGATCTTCGCCAGCTGGTTATCGTCCATGTCGCTGACGTTCACGCCGTTGAACTCGTAGATGCCGGATGTAGGGGTGTCGAGGCATCCGAGGATGTTCATCAGCGTGGACTTGCCGGAACCCGAGGGTCCCATGATGGCCACGTATTCGTTCCTCTCGATCTTCATCGAGACGCCGTTGAGCGCCCGGACTTCGGTGTCGCCCATCTGGTAGATCTTCGTGATGTCTTTCAGCGAGATGATCGTCGACATGATGCTGCCTTCCCGTGTTAGTTCAGATCCTTCAAGCGCTGTTCCGCCTGCCGGCGCCGCCAGTCGCTCCTGTCCTCCGCCAGCACACGCCGGTAGTAGCTTCGCGCCTGCTCCTTTTCCCCTTTCATGCGGCTGACGTCCCCGCTGTTCAGCAGGGCGGGTCCGTAGGAGGGATCAAGGCGGAGCGCCTGATTGAACAGGGCCTGCGCTTTCTCCAGGTCGGCCTTCTTCAGGTAAGCTTCGCCGAGACTGTTGTGGGAGTCCGCGGTGTCCGGCCTCAGTCGCACGTACTTCGTCAGAGGTTCAATCGCATCGTCGGCGCGGTCCCGCCGCAGGTAGTAGGTGCCAAGCCCTCGCCAGACGCGATCGGACGTCCCTTCCGTCTGCGCGAGATCCTTCAGCTCCCGCTCGGCCTGGTCGTACTCTTTGTCCATTTCCAGCATCCGCGCTCGGAAGATCCTTCCGGTGATGTGATCGACCCGGATCAACGTGTCGGTGTGCTTATCGGCAAGCTCACGATCGCCCCCCATGAATCCCGGGGCCATGCGGTAGTACTGAATCAGTGCGATTCTCGCAGGAACATGCCGCGCGTTCAACTGGGTCGCCCTCAGAAAGGCGTTTTTGATCTTCGGCGCCAGAAACGCCTGCTTGATAACGCCCGAGCGCTGCGCTTTCACGCCGTACACCGCACCTTTGCCGTACTGGTAGTCGGCGTTCTCCGGTTCCAACTCCACGGCACGATCGATCAGATCGGCCGCTTCATCCTCCCCCTCGTCAAACGACGGTGCGAGCAGCAGCATGGCGAGCCGGTAGTGGGCTTCGGCATTCCGCGGTTCGCGCCGGATCACCTCGTCCAATTCTGCCCGCGCTTCTTTGAGAGCCCCGGCCCTGATCAGCTCTTCGGCCTTCCGGATGGTCTGGCTCTGGAGCACATTCGCCGAGAGCAGCGCCAGAAGCAGCGCAGCCAGGGCGCGCGGCCGTACCTTCACCGGCTCATTCATTCGACGCCACCGCCGGCCGACGTCCGGAGCGGTTGTCAACCTTCACCGTCGATCCGTCTTCCAGCTCGCGACTGATCACCCGAAACGGACCTGAGACCACTTCCTTTCCCTCCTCCCCTCCTTCGAGCAGTTCGACGTGCGTGTCATTGCTGATGCCGCGTTTGACCTTCACCATCTTCGCCTTGCCGTTCTCCACGAGGAAGATCACCTCGTTCACCTGTTCCTCTTTCTTTTTCTTCTTTGTCGCTTCAAGCTGCGCCTCACCCTCTGCCGGCGCCTGCTCTTCCTCCTTCTTCTCCATCTTCGGCATTCTCGTGGTTACCGACTGAATCGGTACCGCAAGCACGCTGTCGCGGGTTTCCGTTTCGATGTCCGCCGTCATGGACATCCCCGGCCTGAAGGTGATTCCCTCCGGAGGGAGGATCAGCATCCTCACTTCGAAATTCGTCAATTCCTCCTGCGTCCGGAGGCCGGTGATCGTCGCGGTATTAGCGATCTGCGAGACGATGCCGACGAACTCCCTCTGCGGATACGCGTCCACCTGGATTCTGGCGGTATCACCGATGCTGATGAGCACGATGTCGTTTTCCCCTACCTCCACCCGCGCTTCCATCCGCGACAGATCGGCCACCGTCATGATCTCCGACCCCTGCATGAACGCACTCCCGCTCACCCGTTCGCCCAGCTCCGACTTGAGACTGCTGACCGTACCGTTCATGGGGGCGAGGATCGTTGTCTTGGCAAGCGTCTCGCGGTATTCCTTCACCGAGGCCCGCGACTGCGCATAGCTGGCCTGCGCCGTCAGGAAGCTTGCGCGAGCGATATCCATTTCGGCGGTCGAGACGAGATTCTTCTGATAGAGATCCGATACCCTCTTGAACTCCGCTTCCGATTTCTGCAGTCCTGCCTCTGCAACGGCGAGAGCCGCCTCTGCGCGCTCCAGCTGTGCCTGGTACGCATCGGGCTTGATGCGCACGAGGAGATCCCCCTTCCGCACGCGGTTTCCTTCCTTCACGGGAAGCTCGATGATCTCACCGCTCACCTCGGCATTGATCTTCACCTGCGTCTCGGGCTGGATCTTTCCCGACGCCGTCACGATTTGCGTGATCGTCCGCCGTTCGATCTTCTCGGTCTGTACGGTGATCACGCGCTCGCGGTTGCTTCCCAGGACAACGAGCACCACGGCGACAATCAGCAGGGCGCCGATGATGGAGACAATGATGATGCGTTTCTTGCGTTTTCGGTTTCCGTTGCCGTTCATGGAATGGGTCCTTGGAATGAGTCGCTCGCCTGGATCCCGTCTCTAGAACTCCCGCTCCCCGAGAGCATAGTCAACATTGCGGCGCGCGATGATATAGTTGTAGGAGGCGTTGATCTTGTTCGCCTCGGCGTTGACGAGTCCGGCATTGGCCGTCAGGAGATCCAGCAGGGTGCCCGACCCCACGTTGTACCGCTCTTCCGCGATGCGCCGGTCCTGCACAGCCGATACGAGCCCTTTCTGAGCGACTTCATACTGCTTCTGCGCGGCGTCCAGATCCAGCAGGGCCTTCTTCACATCCACGGCGATGTTCCGCTCCGCCTGCGCCAGCGCGAGCTCAGCATTGCGCTCCTGCACAAGTGCAGTCTGGACGGACTGGTTCGTCTGGAAGCCGTCGAACAGGTTCCAGCTCAGGCTCAATCCCCACCCGATCGTCTTGTTCCGCGAAATGCTCTCGATGGTTTCATTGGACATCGAGTAGCGGCCGAAGGCAGAGACAGACGGGAAGTAGCTCCTGCGCGCGGCAACAACGCTCGCAGAGGAAGCGTTGTACGCCTCGCGCACACTGCGGTAGTCGGGCCGCGCTGCCAGCGCCGCGCGCCACAGCTTGTCGAAACTCGCATACTTCTCCGCCGTCGACTGGAGCTCTTCCGGACTGATCTCGACAGAGATGGACGGATCCACGAACTCGTACTCCACCGCCATGTCGAGTCCGATGAGCGCGGCAAGATCCGCCTTGGCCTTGTTGTGATTGTTCTGCGCCGTGATGAGCGCCAGCTCGTCGGCAGCAACCTGCGATTGCTGGCGGTACACATCGGCAATGGAGAGCGCACCAAGCCGGTTCGACTCCGTGATCCGCTCGAGCTGTCGCCGTCCGCGCTTGAGATTCTCCTCGCTGACGCGCACCAGTTGTTCCGTCCTCAGGACGTTCAGGTACGCACTCTCCACCTGAAAGACGATCGACTGCCTCGTGCGGGTCGCCTGCTCGATGGCCCTGGCCATCTGC
>CAYXMK010000268.1:0-1675 GCA_964465905.1 uncultured Ignavibacteriaceae bacterium
TCTGTCCGCGACCGTGCCTGCCCTATGAATGGGAGCACTACGAAGAATGGCACAAGAAACGGCTGAGCATCACTCCCGGTTGCACGGGCATCTGGCAGGTGAGCGGTCGCAGTGAAGTTGGGTTTGACGACATGGTGGTGATGGATCTCTACTACCTCAACAACGCATCACTGGTGCTCGATCTGCAGTTGATCCTCAGGACCATCCCGGTCATGTTTCTTGGCCGGGGCGCCAAGTAGAACACTTCAGGTGGGGTGTCACATGAAAATCGGCATTATCGGTATAGGATACTGGGGTCCCAATGTCGTCCGGAATTTCCTGGCTCAACCTCAGGTGAAGGGAGTGGTCTGTTGGGATATCTCGGAGAACCAGCTGAAGAGGGTCAAGACGAAGTTCCCGAGCGTTGAAATTGCGGCCTCGCTCGAGGATCTCTTGAAGAGGAGCGAGGTCGAGGCTATCGCCATTGTGACACCGGTATCGACTCACCACGCCCTGGGGATGAAGTGCCTTGAAGCGGGGAAGCATCTCCTCCTGGAGAAGCCGATGGCCGCGAGCAGTCGGGAAGCGGATGAACTCATCGAGAGCGCGGAGAAGCGCGGGCGCATTCTGATGGTGGACCACACGTTCCTCTACACCGGAGCGGTTCGAAAAATCAAGGAGATGATCGACGACGGCGATCTCGGTGACCTTTACTATTTCGACTCGGTGCGGGTGAATCTCGGGCTCTTTCAGCATGACACGAACGTGATCTGGGATCTCGCTCCGCACGATGTCTCCATCATGAGCTACCTCATCAATCAGAAGCCGGTGACGGTCTCCGCTGTCGGGGTCAGCCATTTCAATGGGCTGGAGGACGTTGCGTACCTCACGGTCATGTTCGAGAATAACCTGGTAGCGCATTTTCACATCAACTGGCTGTCTCCCGTGAAGATCCGGAGGATCCTGATCGGGGGCAGTAAGCACATGGTTGTGTATAACGACATGGAAGCGAGCGAGAAAGTCAAGGTGTACGACAAGGGAGTGGAGATGAGGACGGCGGAAACGGTCTACCAGGCCCTGGTGCAGTACCGCATCGGAGACATGTACTCGCCCACCATCGACCAGACAGAGGCTCTCAGCCTCATGACGAGTGAATTCATCTCCTCGATAGAGAATGGAACGAAGCCCGTCAGCGACGGAATCATGGGGAGGGACGTGGTCCGAATCCTCGAGGCCAGCGACCTGTCGATGAAGCTGGGGGGGAAACATATCGAAGTCCGAACAATGCAGGAAGTGTGAACGTGGAACTGTATCAACGGATCGCGCCGGATGTCAAGCTTGGAAAGGATGTCAGGATCTTCGCGTTTGTCAACCTCTATGGCTGCTCAATAGGAGACGGTTCGAAAGTCGGGGCATTCGTCGAGATTCAGAAGAATGCGACGATCGGGCGCAACGTGAAGATTTCCAGCCATACGTTTATCTGCGAGGGCGTCACGATCGAAGATGACGTCTTCGTGGGGCACAACGTCTCCTTCATCAATGACAAGTACCCGCGCTCGGTGAATCCTTCCGGAGAGCTGCAGACGGAAGCGGACTGGAAGGTTGTCCCCACACTCGTCAAACGCGGTGCCTCAATCGGGACAAGCTCAACCATCCTCTGCGGCGTCACGATCGGCGAACATGCGATCGTCGGAGC